>CAZSUO010000005.1:0-40773 GCA_964610065.1 uncultured Coriobacteriaceae bacterium
CGGAGGCGATCACGAATCCGCCGTACAGCGCCGCCGCCACGTTGTCGGGATGGCCCTCGAGCTCATGAGCCAGCCGCAGGAGCCGTTCGGGGCCGAGGTGGGAACCCACGAGCGCTTCGCCGAGCACGAGTCCGCCCACGATCGCAGCCGACGACGAGCCGAGGCCGCGTCCGACCGGGATACCGTTGTGGCAGACGACCTCGGCCATGAGATCCGGGTGTCCGGCCTCGGCGAACACACGTTGCATCGCACGGAGCACGGCGTTGTCGACACCCCTGCTGAGGCGCCCGGCACCCTCGCCACCGACCTCGACGCTCCATTCGTCAGCGAGGACGCCTTCGAACTCGTTGTAGACGCCGAGCGCCAGCCCGAACGCGTCGTAGCCAGGGCCGATGTTGGCCGAGGACGCAGGGACGATGACTCGCGCGCTCACGCGCTACAGCTCCTCCACCCGCAGCAGCGCGCCGATGCCGCGAACGGCCTCAAGGGCGCCGATACGATCGAGCGCCGCACGCATGTCACGCTCGGCGGCGCGGTGGGTGATCCACACGATCTCAGCGCCGCCTTCGTCGGCCTGGCGCTGGATGACCGACGCGAGTGAGACGCCGTGCTCGGCGAACACCCCTGCGATGGCGGCGAGCACACCCGGCTCGTCGGCGGCGTCGAGACGCACGTAGTACGAGGTCTCGAGGTCCGCGATGTCGCACAGCGGCAGGGCGTCGGTGCAGGTGCAGCCCACGAGCCCCTGGCAGTCGCCCTGGATGTGTCGCGCGGCTTCGATGATGTCGCCCACAACGGCCGACGCGGCGGGCAGCGACCCCGCGCCTTCGCCGAAGAACATCGTCTCGCCGACCGCGTCGCCGATGACGTAGATGGCGTTGTAGACGCCGCTCACGGTGGCAAGCGGATGACTGGCGCGGATCATCGTGGGCCCTACGCGGACGTCGATCCCGGTGGGCGTGCGCTTGCCGATAGCCACGAGCTTGATCTCGTACCCCGTCTCGCGAGCGTACGCGATGTCGCTCGGGGTGATGTCACGGATGCCCTCGGCAGGCACATCGGCGAAGGTGACGCGCGAGTTGAACGCGATCGACGCGAGGATGGCGATCTTGGCGGCGGCATCGAGCCCGTCCACGTCGGCGGTGGGGTCGGCCTCGGCGAAACCGCGTGCCTGCGCCTCGGCAAGGGCGGTGTCGTAGTCGAGACCGTCCTCGGCCATGCGGGTGAGCATGAAGTTGGTGGTGCCGTTGACGATGCCGTAAACCGCCTGGATCTCGTTGCTCACCAGGCTGTGCTTGAGCGGATTGATGATCGGGATGCCGCCGCCGACGCTGGCCTCGAACAGGATGTCCACGCCGTGTGCTGCAGCCTCGTCCATGACCTCCTGGCCATGCGTGGCCATGAGCGCCTTGTTGGCGGTGACCACGGTCTTGCCCGCCTGCAAGGCACCGAGCACGACCTCGCGCGCCACACCGGTCCCGCCGATGAGCTCGACGACGATATCGACCGAGGGGTCGTTGATGACCTCGGCGATCTCGGTGGTGAACCGCGCGGGCTCGATGCCGAGGGCGGCCGCGCGCTCCGGGGAGCGGTCGGCGCACTTGACGAGCGCAAGCTCCACGCCCGCCCGGGAACGGAACTGCTCGCCGTGACGGGAGAGTATCTCCACGACGCCGCTGCCGACGGTGCCAAGGCCGATCAGGCCGACATTGATGGTACGCATGGACCCCTCCGCATCTGTCGAGTATGCGGCCATTGTAGCCGAGCGGATGCGTCGAGGGGCGGCGCGCCGCCTCCCGCGTCCACCAGAGGCGCGTTCAAGTGGCGGACTCGCGCCGTCAGTCCCCCACGCACACGGCTTCGCGTGTGGGAACGCCAGGCATCACCCGAGATCGGCCCGCATGAGGTCGTCGTAGGTCTCGCGACGCACGGCCCACCGCCACTGCCCGTCGCGCACGAACACCACGCCGGGACGCACCTGCTTGTTGTAGTTGCTGCTCATCGACTGACAGTACGCGCCGGTGGCCGCCACACACACCACGTCACCGGGCTCAGGGCACTGCAGCGGCGCGTCGCGCACCACGATGTCGCCGCTCTCGCAGTGCTTGCCCGCGATGGTGCCAACCATCTCGCGCGGCTGGTCGGCCTTGTTGGCGATGAGCGCCTCGTAATGGGCGTCGTACAGCGACGTGCGGATGTTGTCGGACATACCACCGTCGACAGCGACATACGTACGGATGCCGGGGATCTCCTTCACCGACCCCACCGTGTAGAGCGTGACGCCAGCGCGCGCGACGATCGAACGCCCGGGCTCGACCGCCATACGCGGCACGGCGATGCCGTGGCGCTCGCACTCCTCCTTGATGCCGTCGACCACGACCTTGCCGAAGTCCTTGACGGTAGAGGGCTCGTCAGGCGCACCGTAGGCCACGCCGAGGCCGCCACCCACATCGAGCATCCGGACGGCATGCCCGGTGCCGGCTTCGATGTCGCGCATGAAGGTGACCATGACCTCGATCGCCTTCGCGTAGCTGTGCAGCGCGAAGATCTGGCTGCCGATGTGCATATGCAGACCGTCGAACTCCAGGCCCGGCAGCGCCACCGCGCGCTTGACGGCCTCCATCGCGAGGCCCTGGTTGAGCCCGAAACCGAACTTCGAGTCCTCGGCGCCGGTCATGATGAAGTCGTGGGTGTCGGCCTCCACGCCCGGCGTGACGCGCACCAGCACCTTCTGCCTGACGCCGCGCTCCGACGCGAGTGCGGAGAGGCGCTCCATCTCCTCGAAGTTGTCCACCACGACACGGCCGATGCCGGCGTCGAGACACTCGGCGAGCTCGGCCGGGGTCTTGTTGTTGCCGTGCATCTGCACTCGCTCCATGGGGAAGCCCGCGCGCACGGCATAGGCGAGCTCGCCGCCGGAGGCGCAGAGCAGGCAGCAGTCCTCCTCCTCGACCAGCTTCACCATGGCGAGGGACATGAACGCCTTGCCCGCGTAGACGACGTCGACGTCCTTCCAGTGGTACCGCGTCCACTTCACGTACTCGGAGAGCTGATGACGGATGGTCGCTTCGTCCATCACGTAGACCGCCGTACCGGCCTCTCGCGCGAGTTCCACGGTATCCACGCCACCGATCCACAGGCGGCCGTCCTTGACCTCGGCGGTCATCGGCAGGACGGGCAGCAGGTCGCGCCCGGTGCGCTGATCCGGCTGCGCCGGCGGACGCGGAGTCGAGGGCCTGGCCATGGTGGTGCTCCTCCCCGGTCGAACGATGTCATCGTGTAGGCAGTGAGGATACACGACCCGCCGCCGGCGCGGTATGCCGGGACTCAGCCGGCCCGCACATCGCGGACGCCGCGGAAGGCGCTCGTCAGGTCGCGCAGGTCGTCCGCGGAGTACCGGGACACGCCGAGGCCCGCAGGCGCACCCTCGGCACGGAACGGCTGCAACACCCAGCGGCCCACGTCGAGCGCGTCGAGCTCGCACGCGAGCGCGCGGAGAGCATCCGGCGTGAGCAACGCCGAGTGCACCGTGGTGCGCGCCTCGAACGGCACGCCGGAGGCCAAGAGAACGCTGAGGCTCTCCCGCGCCCGATCGCCGGAACCCGGAACGCGCGTCGTGCGTTCGTACTCGCCGAACGGCGCCTTCACGTCGAAGCCTACCCAGTCGACGAGCGGGAGCACGGCGGCCAGGCGCCCCGGGAACGCACCGCCCGTATGCAGCCCGACCTCGAAGCCACGGTCCCGCACGGCCGCGCACGCGGATGCGAGTCCCGGCTGGGCCGTCGGCTCACCGCCCGAGAACACGACCGCATCGAGCAGCCCGCGCCGTGTCTCAAGGAGGCCGAGCACATCGGCCCACGAGGGGTCGTCGTCACCCGTTCCATCGCCGCGCCAGAGGTGCGCGTTATGGCAGTAGCCGCAGCGCCAGGGACAACCGCGCGTGAACACGACCGCCGCGAGCCGCCCGGGGAAGTCGATGGTCGTGAACGGGACGAACCCGCCGAGGAGGAGCGGATCTCGGTGCATGCCTATGCGAGCGCCGGTTCGTCGAAGCACATCCGCTCGGCGTACTCGCCCTGCTTGCCGGTGTTGAACGACGACACAGGACGGTGGTATCCCATCACCCGCGTCCAGACCTCACAGGGCTGGCGCTCGTCGTCGGCCAGGGTGACCTGCGAGACCTCGGTGCTGGTGGCGTTCGTGCGACTCTCTGACATGGTGACTCCTCTCATCAGGCGCTGAGCGCCGACTGCTTGCGCGCGATCGCCTCGGCGTCGCACAGCGGACAGAACGCGTGCTCACCGGACAGATAGCCGTGCACGGGACAGATCGAGAACGTGGGCGTGATGGTGATGTACGGCAGACGGAAGCGTTCGAGCGCACGACGCACCAGCGTCTTGCACGCCTCGGCGGAGCTGACGCGTTCGCCGAGATACAGGTGCAGCACCGTGCCGCCGGTGTACTTGCGCTGCAGCTCCTCCTGGCGCGCGAGCGCCTCGAACGGGTCGTTCGTGAAGCCGGCCGGGAGCTGACTCGAGTTCGTGTAGTACGGACGCTCGGTCGTCCCCGCCTGCAGTATGGCGTCACCGAAGCGCTTGCGGTCCTCCCGGGCGAACCGGTAGGTGGTGCCTTCCGCGGGCGTGGCCTCGAGGTTGTAGAGGTGCCCGGTCTGCTCCTGGAATGCCGTGATGCGGCTGCGGACGTGATCCAGGAAGCGCACGGCCATCGCATGCCCCTCAGGCGTGGTGATGTCGTGCGCGCCGTGCGTGAAGTTGCGGATCATCTCGTTGATCCCGTTCACGCCGATGGTGGAGAAGTGGTTGCGGAGTGTCCCGAGGTACCGCTTGGTGTACGGGAACAATCCTCCGTCGATGTACCGCTGGATCAACTTGCGCTTGAGCTCAAGCGAGGTGCGCGCATGCTCGAGCAGCGCATCGAGCGCGGTGAGCATCGCGGCCTCATCACCCGCGTGGAGATAGCCGAGGCGCGCGCAGTTCACCGTGACGACGCCGAGCGACCCGGTCTGCTCGGCCGAGCCGAAGAGTCCGTTCCCGCGCTTGAGCAACTCGGTGAGGTCCAGCTGCAGACGGCAGCACATCGAGCGCACCATGTTGGGCGAGAGCTCCGAGTTGAGGAAGTTCTGGAAGTACGGCAGACCGTACTTGGCGGTCATCTCGAACAGCAGCTCCGCGTTGGGGGAGTCCCAGTCGAACTCGTGCGTGATGTTGTACGTGGGGATCGGGAACGTGAAGACCCGGCCCCTGGCATCACCCTCGGTCATCACCTCGATGTACGCGCGGTTGATCATGTCCATCTCGCGCTGCAGCTCGCCGTAGGTGAAGTCGCACACCCTGCCGCCGATGACGGGGTGTTCGCCCTTGAGGTCGTCCGGGCAGGTCCAGTCGAAGGTGAGGTTCGTGAACGGCGTCTGGGTGCCCCAGCGCGATGGGACGTTCAGGTTGTACACGAGCTCCTGGATCGACTGGCGCACATCGTCGTACGAGAGGTCGTCCAACCGTATGAACGGCGCCAGGTAGGTGTCGAACGAGCTGAATGCCTGTGCGCCCGCCCACTCGTTCTGCAGCGTGCCAAGGAAGTTCACGATCTGCCCCATCGCGCTGGACAGGTGCTTGGGGGGTGCCGCCTCGACCTTGCCCGGCACGCCGTTCAGCCCCTCGGTCAGCAGCGTGCGCAGCGACCATCCGGCGCAGTACCCGGAGAGCATGTCCAGGTCGTGGATATGGATGTCGCCGCCACGGTGCGCCGCTCCCACCTCGGGCGGGTAGACATGTGAGAGCCAGTAGTTGGCGATGACCTTGCCCGACACGTTGAGGATGAGGCCGCCGAGCGAGTACCCCTGGTTGGCGTTGGCGTTCACGCGCCAGTCGGCGCGCTCGAGGTACTCGTTGATCGACGCCTCGACCTCGACGACCGTCTTGCGGTCTTCGCGGAAGCGCGCCCGCTGCTCCCGGTAGACGATGTACGCGCGCGCGGTCACGAACCGATCCGCCGAGACGAGCGCCTGCTCCACCACGTCCTGGATGCGCTCGATCCCCACAGCGCCATCGACCGCCATGTGCGTGAGCACCTTCACCACCTCAGCGGTGAGTGCTCCGGCCTCATCGGCGCCGAACTCACCGGTCGCGGCGCCCGCGCGTTCGATCGCCGAACGGATGCGCGATGCGTCGAACGGCGCCACGGCGCCGTCGCGCGTGAACACTGAGCGAAGCGTGGGTGTGGACTCTGTACCTGCCATGCCGCCTCCCATCGATGGGGGTGCGGCAGCCAGGACACAACGCGTCCGTGAACGACCCGCCGGGACACCCCGCCCGTCGTACTGCGCCAAGCGATGTCGTGGCAGGTCTTCTGGCTTGCGGGTCATCGCCCTCACCGAGCCTTCCCGGCGCGCATGCGCCAGTGGCGTCCTTCCGGTGACGACTCTCCGCTCACAGATGCGGGGACAGCGCTGGCCTTGCCGCCGGAGCGGCGCACCAGCTTCCCTCTTAGCCCTAGATATTGATGCTCAAGGGAACCACGACACAAGATATGGTAGACATGCGCAATGAGCACGTCAACAGCGGACCGCAGGTCGATCGACGCTGATCATGCCCCGACGCTACATACGCTCCGGAGCCGTCACGCCGAGCAGGCCGAGGGCGCGCGCGAGCACGATGCGTGACGCGTCGGCCAGTGCGAGCCGTGCGCTGCGGAGCGCCGGATCTTCGACCACGACCTGGCAGTGCGTGTAGAAGCCATGGAAGGTCGCGGCGAGCTCCTCGGCGTATGTGGCGAGCTTGTGCGGCGCACGCTGACGTGCCGCGACGGCCACGATCTCGGGGAACTCGGCGAGCTTGCGCAGCAGACCGAGTTCGGCCTCGCCGGCAAGCGTCCCCGGCTCCGAGCCGAGCAGCGCCAGCTCGGCCGGTCCCACCGTGATGCTTCCGGCCACCGCCGCCACGTCCACGCTCTCGTCGGTGGTGTCGGCGCCCGCCGCCTTGCGCAGGATCGAGCAGATGCGCGCGTGTGCGTACTGAACGTAGTACACGGGGTTGTCGCTGGAGCGCTCCTTGGCGAGCGCGATGTCGAAGTCGACCGGCTGGTCGGTCGATCGGCGCAGGAAGAAGTAGCGCGCGGCGTCCACGCCCACCTCGTCGAGCAGGTCCTCGAAGGTCACCATCTCACCGGTGCGCTTGCTCATCCGCACGACCTCGCCGTTGCGGAAGAGGTTCACCAACTGCCCGATGATCACCTCGAGCTTGCCGGGGTGGCCGAGTGCGGCCACAGCCGCCTCCATCCGCCTCACGTAACCGTGGTGGTCGGCGCCCCAGATGTCGATCACGAGGTCGAAGCCACGGTCGTACTTGTCGGCGTGATACGCGATGTCCGCCGCGAAGTACGTGTAGCTGCCATCGGCCTTCTTGAGCACGCGGTCCTTGTCATCGCCGAAGTCCGTCGAGCGGAACCAGAGCGCGTCGTCCTGTTCGTACAGGTAGCCCGCTTCGCGGAGCCGTGCGATCCCCCGCTCGATCGCGGTCGCGCCATCGGCGCCTGCGGCATGCAGCGTACGCTCGGAGAACCACACGTCGAAATCGACGCCCATGCCGCTCAGCACACGCTTCAGGTGCTCCAGCACGGCCGTGTACGCCTGCTCCTTGAAGTGAGCCTCGCGGTTCGCGGCCGTGGCGTCCATCCAGCACGTGCTCTCCTGGTCGAAGATCTCACGCGCGATATCGATGATGTACGCCCCGCGATAGCCGTCCTCGGGGAACTCCACCTCGACCCCGCAGAGCTCGAGATACCGCGCCGATACGCTCGCGGCGAAGATGTCCATCTGCACGCCCGCGTCGTTCACGTAGAACTCACGCTGGACATCGTCGCCCGCGTGCTCGAGGATGCGGGCGATGCTATCGCCGAGGGCGGCCCACCGGCCGTGCCCGACATGCATGGGGCCGACCGGGTTGGCCGACACGAACTCGACTTGCACGAGCTTGCCGGTGCGCTCCCCCGCCCCGAACGCGTCGCCCTCTTCCCTCACGCGCGTGACCACGTCGGCCACCACGTCGCGGGCGAGCCGGACGTTGATGAACCCGGGGCCCGCGATCTCGATCGCGTCGGCCACGCCCGCGAGCCGCTGCTGCAACTCGGCCACGAGCACGCCAGCGATGTCGCGGGGCGGCATGCCGGCGGACTTTGCGGAGACCAGTGCGATGTTCGTCGACCAGTCACCGTGCGAGGGGTCGCGTGGTCGCTCCACGTGCACCTCGGGCACCGAGGCGAGCTGCAGGCGTCCATCGGCTATCAGGGACTCGACGGTCTCGGTGATGACTGCGGTGAGTGTGTCGCGCACGGGGGCAACTCCTGGGTCGGCGGGTATCGGTCACCCAGGATACCCCCGCCGATACCCTCGGGCAATGAGACTCCCGCAGGCGACCCCTGTCACACGCACCGCACCGGGGCGTACAATGAGCGTAGTGGAGAGTGCTGCCGCACCCAACGATACCGGCAACAAGGAGAGCACGCGATGGGACTCCTCGACAGTTCAGAGGTCAGCACGTCAGGCAAGAAGGTAGTGCGCGTGAGATGCGACCGCATCGGCAACGCCGGTGGCCGGGAGCTGTGGTGGGTGGCGCTCGCCTTCGACGACGAATCCACGAAGCCGTCGGGGATGTTCGGCGACAAGACCGAGGCGCGTGCGCTGGCCGATGGACTCGGCGCCGAGTGGCGCGTGCCGGTCGTTGTGACCGAGATCGTCTAGCGAACCCCGCTCATCCGCCGCGCACCTGGTACCACAGCAGCCTCTGGCGGCTCACCCGCTCGATACGGCGCTTGATACCCGGTGGCGCGGCATCCCACGAGTCAGGCTCTCGCCGCAGGCCCGCGTTCGCCAGCAGATGGTTCTCGCCCAGCGTTCCGTGCGCCACGGCGTCCTGCGCGCAGTGGAGCGAGTAGCCGAGCATCGCAAGGTCACGGTACCGAACCGCACGCCTGTGGTAGTGGCGCGACCACAGCCACGCCGATGGCGCGAAGTGCCGCGTGATGTTGGCGAGCGACGCCCTCGCCGGGAACCGTGAGTCGAACGCGAGGTCGGACTGAGCGATGACCTCGGCGTCCTCTCCCGAGAACCCGCACTCACGGGCCCACTCGCGCGTCAGGACGAGGTGTACGGTCGGGCCCACGATGTCACCTGTGGTAGGGCTCGCCGCGGCTGATACGGAAGGCGCGATAGAGCTGTTCGAGCAGCACCACGCGGGCGAGCTGGTGCGGCAGCGTGAGGGGCCCGAGTGACAGCCGCTCGTCGGCACGGGCAAGCACATCGGAGTGCAGACCAGCGGCGCCGCCGATCACGAACGTCACCCTGCTGCGGCCACCGAGCGCGAGCGCGTCCAGCCATCCGGCGAGACCTTCCGAGGACCGCGCGGCACCGCCGAGGTCAAGCGCCACGACGTACGCCGATGGCGGGATAGCACGCAGCACATCGCCGGCCTCGGCCGCGAGCGCACGCGGTTCGTCGGCCGACACGTCGCGATCGGGTATCTCGGTCACGGACACGCGCGCGTACGGTCCGAGCCGCTTGAGATACTCGTCGGCCGCGTCGCGCCAGTGCCGTTCCTTCAGGCGCCCCACGCACACCAGGTCGAGCTGCATCACCGGGCGCCGTCCGAGCCGAGGGTGGCGTCGAGCGTGAGCCGCTCGTCGCCGCGAACGATCTCCACCCGCACCGTGTCGCCCACGCGATGCGAGCGGATCGCAAGGAACACATCCTCGACACTGACGACAGCCGTTTCGCCGATGCGTGTGACGATGTCGCCCGGCTGGATGCCTGCGGCGGCGGCGGGGGAACCGTCGGCCACGGTGTCGATGAGCGCCCCGGCATCGACGGGCAACAGGTAGCGCTCGGCGACCTGGCTGTTGATGGTCATGCTCGAGATGCCAAGGTACGGGTGATCCGCCCTGCCGGTCTCGATGAGGTCTTCGGCGATCGTGAGCGCGTAGTCCACCGGGATAGCGAACCCAACGCCAGCCGACTGGGCGCTGCCGCCCGTTTGGATGAGCGTGTTGATGCCGATGAGCTTACCTTCGGCATCGGTGAGGGCGCCTCCGGAGTTGCCCGGGTTGATCGCCGCATCCGTCTGGATAAGGCTCGTGTACGCGGTCAGCAGCGCCTCGGCGCTCTCCATGAAGCTGGTGCGGCCGAGCGCGGACACGATCCCGGTCGTGACCGACTGATCCAGACCGAATGGACTGCCGATGGCTACGACCGGCTGTCCCACGCGCAGTCCGGCCGAGGAGCCGATCTCGATCGCCGGCAGGCCGGTACGATCGACCTTGATGACGGCGAGATCCGAGGACGGGTCGCGCCCCACAAGCTCGGCCGATACGGTCTCGACGCCGATGGTGACCGTGATGCCGTCGGCGCCGGCGACCACATGGTCGTTGGTGAGGATGTAGCCGTTCTCTCTGATGATCACGCCGCTCCCGTTGCCCACGATCTGCGTGGCGCTTCGTCCCGAGAACGGGTTCGTAGTGGTCTGCTCGATAGCGATGCTCACGACCGAGGGCATCGCCTTGAGCGCGACAGCCTCAGCGAACGAGAGGTTCTCGCCCTCGATGTCGATGGTGTAGCACTCACACTCCCCGGCCGTCGCGGGAGTCTCGGCAGGCGCCGGAGCCGCGTCGGGCGCGCCGCCCCAGACGAGCCAGAAGACTCCCCCGGTGACGGCAGCGCCGAGCAGCCCGCCAAGCAGTCCAGCCACGAGCACGGCCATGCATGAGCCGCCCCCGCGACCACGGGTGGTGGCGGGGGGCACCGGCGAAGGGGGTTCCGGCACGATGTGGCCGGATCCGGGCTCCGGAGCCACACTGAAACTGGATGGTGTCTCGAATGGCGATGTCATTGCAGGAGCACTTCCCTTCCGGGGGACGTCTACCCTCCCTCGGACAGCCTAGAACCTCAGGCCGAAGAACTCCAGCACCGGTGAGGCGAACACCCCGAGAGCGAGCGTCACGACCGTGAGCGCGGCGTATGCGATGACAGCGGCCGCGCTGCGGGTGGCGCGCCCGGCATCCAACCGCTCACCGAAGAACACGGAGCGCAGGACCTTGAAGTAGTAACCCGCCGAGACGACGCTCATCCCCACGGCCACGACCACCGGCCACAGCAAGTCGACGCGGAGCGCCGCGGTGAACATGGTGAGCTTTCCGAAGAAGCCCACCATCGGCGGGATGCCGATCAGCGAGAGCAGCCACACCACCGAGGCCCAGGCCACGGCGGGTCTGCGCGCCGCGAGCCCGGCGAGATCGTCGAGCGCGGTACCCTCCTCGGATCCGAGCAGCATGATCGCCATCGACGGGACGGCGTATGCCACGGCGTAGAACACCGCGGCGGTGCCGCCGGCAGTGCCGGCCGCCGCCGCAAGGAGGATGTAGCCGCTATGGGCCACACCCGAGTACGCCATCAGGCGGCGGAGATCGGTCTGCGGATATGCCGCGAGGTTGCCCACCAGCATCGACAGCAGCGAGGCCGCAACGAGCACCACCGTGACCGTACCGCCGTTGCCCGCGAATGCCGCAACAAGCTGCACGAGAGCGACCACACCGGCGATCTTGGGGACGGACGACACGTACGCCACCGATGACGCCGGCGCGCCTGCGTACGCGTCCGGAGTCCAGTAGTGGAACGGGGCCGCCGAGAGCTTCGCGAAGAGCCCGACCAGAACGAACGCGATGGCGAGCTGCCCCAGGGTACCCGCGTCCACAGCCCCGAGGTCGGCGTACGCGGTGGAGCCCGAGATACCGTACGCGAACGAAAGTCCGTACAGCATGATCAGGCTCGTGAGCATCGACAGCAGGAAGTACTTGAGCGCCCCCTCGAGCCCCCGGGCGTCGGTGCGCCGGTACCCCATGAGCACGTACGCGGGCATGGTGGAGAGCTCGAGCGAGATGAACAGCACGATGAGGTCACGTGCCGAGGCCATGAGCATGCCGCCCACCGCCGAGAGCATAGCGAGCGCGACCGCTTCGGCCGAGCGCTCGGCTCCGGTGCCGCGGCCGGACACCCATCGCAGCCAGAACGCGAGCAGCAGCGCGATCGCCACGCGGGCGAACACGGCCACGCTGTCGAGCGCGAGCATGCCCGCAAGGATGCCGCCTCGCGCACCGATGAGCGCCGCCACGAGCGCGGCGATGACCGCCAGCGGAGCGGCGATGTGTGCGGCGGCGCGGGGATGCCCGGTGATCTTGTCGGCGAAGAGCGCGACGAGTGCGCCGAGAAGCACCAGGAGCTCGGGTGTCAGCAGCAGCAGCTCGGACATGCTAGGCGCCGCCCATCATCGCGAGGATAGAGCGGACCGCCGGGTCCGTGAAGCGCAGCAGCGAGTCCCAGTACAGGCCCACCACGAGCGTGAGAGCCACCAGCGGAAGCAGCACCGCGACCTCGCGCACGCTCAAGTCGGTGATGCCCGAGACCGCCTCGCTGGGCGAGCCGAGCACGACCCGCTGCACGAGCCACAGCATGTACGCGGCGGCGAGCAGCACGCCGATGGCCGAGGTGACGACCCAGACCCTCGGCATGTCCGACGCCCACGCGCCGAGCAGGCTCAGGAACTCGCCGACGAACCCGGAGAGCCCCGGCAGGCCGAGCGAGGCGAACGACGCGAACGCGAGCAGGCCGCCCGCGACCGGCACCTTCGCGGACAGGCCCGAGACCTCGGCGATCATCCGCGTGTGCGTACGCTCGTACACCATGCCGACGAGGAAGAACAGCATGCCGGTGACCACGCCGTGGCTGAACATGACCGCAACGGCGCCGTTCAGTCCCTCGGGCGTCATCGATGCGATGCCCAGCATCACGAAGCCCATGTGGGAGACGGACGAGTACGCCACGAGCTTCTTCATGGCGGTCTGCGCAAAGGCCACGGCTGCCCCGTACACGATCGAGATGGCGGCAAGCGCCGCGATGAAGGTGCTCCACTCGGCAGCGGCGTCCGGCAGGATCGGCAACGAGATGCGCAGGAAGCCGTACGACCCCATCTTGAGCAGCACGCCGGCGAGCAGCACGGACGCGGCCGTGGGCGCCTCGACGTGCGCGTCGGGGAGCCACGTGTGCAGCGGGAAGACCGGCACCTTCACGGCAAAGCCCAGGAAGAACGCTGCGAAGACCCACCACTGGAAGGTGGGGTCGAGGCCAGCGCCCGCCATCTCGAGGATGTTGAGCGTGCCGGTCTGGAGATAGAGCGCGATGATGCCCACGAGCATGAAGACGCTGCCGAAGAGCGTGTAGAGGAAGAACTTCACAGCCGCGTACTGACGGCGGGGGCCGCCCCACGTGGCGATGAGGAAGTACATGGGCACGAGTACGAGCTCCCAGAACACGTAGAAGAGCACGAAATCCATCGCCACGAACACGCCGTTCATACCGACCTCGAGCAGCAGCAGCATCGAGAACCACAACGCCGGGTTCTTCTCGGTCTTCCACGAGGCCACGATAGCGAGCACGGTGAGCAACGCCGAGAGCGCGACCATCGAGAGCGACATGCCGTCTATCGCGAGGTGATAGGTGATCCCCACCTGGGGGACCCAGGTGAGCTTCTCGACGAACTGCATGCCGCCATCCACGTCGAAGCGCAGCGCGAGCCACGCAACGAGCGCGAGGTCGACCACGGCCACGGTGGCCGCGACGGCCCGTCCGACGGCCGCACGCGCGTTGCCGAGCAGCGCAACAGCGGCGGCGCCCAGGAGCGGAAGGAAGACGATGACCGTGAGCAGTGGGAAGTCCACGCGCTAGGCCCCTTTCACGAGGATCCATATCACGAGGAGCACCACGGCCCCCGCGACGAGCGTCTGATATCCGCGCACGCTACCGGTCTGGAGCGTGCGCACCTTGTCGCCGGCGGCCTTGACCGCCGAGGCGGCGCCGTTGACCGCGCCATCCACGACACGGCCGTCGAACGTCCAGCCAGCGGCCGAGAGCGACCGCCAGGCCGCCGCGGCGCCGTTGACCACGCCGTCCACCACCCGGGCGTCGAACGTGGCAAGCGCCCGGGTAAGCGCCGTGTACCCGCCGACCACGAAGTACCCGTACGTGAGGTCGAAGTAGTACTTGTTGGCGAGCACGCCGTACGCGTGCGGGAACCGCTGCTTGAGCGCCTGGGTGTTCACCACCGACGTACGCCGGCCGTACACGTACCAGCCGAGCGCGATTCCGCCGAGGGCGGCCACGGTGGAGATAGCGGCCGTGCCGAGGGCCGGCCACGGTATCTCGTGACCCAGGAAGTCGCCAAGCGTCGGTCCGAAGAAGCCGATCACCGCCGTGATCACAGCCAGCGCGACCATCGGCGCGAGCATGGAGCGATGACCCTCGTGCAGCTCCTTCTGCTGCGTGGGCGCGGTGAACACACGGAACCACAGACGCGCCACGTAGAAGGCGGTGATGAACGCGGCCATGAGCGCGATAGCGAACGCCGCGTACTGGTGCTCGTGCAGCAGCACGGTGAGGATCTCGTCTTTGGACCAGAAGCCGGAGAACGGCACGATGCCGGCAAGCGCGAGGGAGCCCGACGCGAACGCAAGGGACGTCACCGGGAGCTTCTTCGCCAGCCCGCCCATCTCGCGCATGTCCTGGGTGTGGGCCGCATGGATGATCACGCCCGCCCCCAGGAACAGCAGCGACTTGAAGTACGCGTGGGTCACAAGGTGGTACAGCGCGGCGGTGGATCCGCCGGCGCCCAGGGCGATGAACATGAAGCCCAGCTGGCTGATGGTGGAGTATGCGAGCACCTTCTTGATGTCGTGCTGCACGGTGGCGAGCAGGCCAGCGAGCAGCGCCGTGAGGAGCCCCACCCAGAGGGTGATCGTGAGCGCGATGCCGCTCACCTCGAAGATCGGGAACGCCCGCACCACCAGGAACACGCCGGCCGCGACCATCGTGGCCGCATGGATGAGCGCAGAGGCCGGTGTGGGGCCCGCCATGGCATCGGGGAGCCACACGTGCAGCGGGAACTGCGCGCTCTTGCCCATGGCGCCGAAGAGCATCAGCAGCGCCACGAGCGTGGCCGTCCCGGCCGCCCAGTCATGATGCAGCACCGTGGCGAAATCGAACGCGCCCACCTCGGCATACACGACGGCAAGCGCGAGCATGAAGCCGAGGTCGCCCACCTTGGTGGTGAGGAACGCCTTGATGCTGGCCAGGCGCGGCGCCTCCTGCTCGTGCCAGAAGCCGATGAGCAGGTACGAGCACAGGCCCATGACCTCCCACGCCATGAACAGCCCGAGGAAGTTGTCGGAGAGCACGAGGGCGAGCATGGCGGCGGTGAAGAGCGACAGTACCGCGTAGTACCAGCCGATGCGGTCCTCGCGATGCATGTAGCCGAGCGAGTACACCTGCACGCAGGCGCCCACGATGGTCACCACGAGCAGCATGATCGCGGACATGGGCTCCAGCGCCAGGCCGAGCGTGATCGCCCGGTCGCCGATGTGCGCGATCGTGACCGACGCCTGCCAGACGGCGTCGTGACCGCCGGGCCACACCGCCAGGAACGCGGCGATCGAGAGGCCGAGCGAGCCCAGCACCGCGGCAACGGCGAGCGGCACGAGCCTCGCACGGGCGGCGCGGGAGAGCGGAGCCAGGACCGCGAAGGCGAGCGCCGGGAGGAGCGGTATGAGGGCGACCCAGTCCATGCTCACCCCTTCAGCTCCTGGACCGCGTCGAGCTCAACGCTGCGCTTGCGGCGATAGATGGCGATCACGAGCGCCAGGCCGAGACCGATCTCGGCGGCGGAGACGACCATCGAGAACACGGCGAAGAACTGTCCGGTCATCGCCTCGGGCGTCACGAACCGGGAGAAGCCCACGAGGTTCAGGTTCACGGCGTTGGCCATGAGCTCGAGCGACATCATCACGTGGACCGCGTTCTTGCGCGAGAGCGCCCCGTACAGCCCGATGCCGAACAGCAGGGCGGCCAGTGTGAGTACGTGCGGAAGGCCGACGCTCACCGGTCGTCACCCCCCGTCCACCACACGGCGCCGACGAGCGCCACGAGCAGCACCAGGGAGGCCACCTCGAACGGCACCATCCAGGTGGTGAAGAGCTCGCGACCGAACGCCTCGATGCCCGGCACGACCGCCGGCATCTCGACGCCGACCGGGCAGAAGCCACGGATGGCAAGCAGCATGGCCCCGGTAAAGAGTGCGGCGATCGCAAGCGAGCCCCACGCCGTGGGGAACGGACGCACGGCGTCTTCGCGGCGCCGGAGCGTGAGCATCACGGTGAACAGCGTCAGCACGGCCACCGCACCCGCGTACACGAGCACCTGCACGAGTGCGAGGAACTCGGCGTCGAGCACGAGGTACAGGCCGGCCGTGGCCAGCATCACCTCGAGCAGCCACACGGTGGCGTGCACGACGTTGCGCGTGGACATCATCGAGATCGCGCCGTAGAGCGCCGCGAACGCGAGCAGGTAGAAGGCCACGACGGGCAGCGTGGTGCTCACTCGGCATCACCATCCTCGGTGGCCGGAGCGGATGTAGCGGGAGTCCCGGCCGGCCCGGCGGCCGCCCGCTCCTTCTCTTCCTTGTGGCGCGCGTTGGTGGCCGCGTCCGCGTGCTCGAGCAGGTTCTCCGTGAGTGCGGCGGGGTCGATGACCGCGAGCTCGTACTCGTGGCTCATCGTGATGGCGTCGAACGGGCACGCCTCGACGCACAGACCGCACATCATGCATGCGCCGACCTCGTAGCCGAAAGCCTCGATGTGCTTGGTCTTGTCCTCGCGCGTCTCCACGTCGAGCGACAGGATGTGGTCGGGGCACACGCGCACGCACGTCATGCACGCCGTACACCGGGGCGAACCGTCGTCGAAGAACTTGGGCCGCACGGCCCACCGCGAGCGCTCCGGCAGCTCGAGCTTCTCGTACGGGTACTGCACGGTGATCGGGCCACGCATGGCGTTCTTGAGGCTGAGCCGAAGGCCGTTGATGAGTCCTTTGCCCCACATGGCTAGCTCACCGCCCCGGTGAAGAGCGGCACGAGGAGTTTGTCGACCACACCGGTGAGCACGATCATCACGAGCGCCGCCGGGATGAGCCGCTTCCAGCCAAGGTCCATCAGCTGGTCGATCCGCACACGCGGATAGGTGCCCCTGACCCACCACATCAGCACGATGCCGAGGTATGTCTTGAGCATGAACACCGTGGGCGCCAGCACCGGCACGGCCTCATACCAAGCCGCGGGCACCCATGGCAGCATCCAGCCGCCGAAGAAGAGCGTCACGCCGATCGCCGAGACGACGAACGTGTTCGAGAACTCGGAGAGGTAGATGAGGCCGAACTTCATCGCCGAGTAGTCGGAGCCGAACCCGGCGACGATCTCCGACTCGCCCTCCGACATGTCGAAGGGGGTCTGGTTCACCTCGATGAGCGAGGAGACCACGAAGATGATGAACGTCGGCCACAGCAGCGGGTTGGTGATGAACCAGCGCGGGACCACGGCGAGCCACGTGCCGGCCTGCGCGTCGACGATACCGCCGAGGTTCGTGGTACCGGCCAGCATGACCACGGGCAGCGCGGAGAGCAGCAGCGGCACCTCGTAGGCGATCTGCATCGCCGCCGCGCGCATACCGCCGAGCAGTCCCCACTTGTTGCCCGACGACCAGCCCGCGAGCAGGATGCCGATCGGCACCACCGAGAGCGCCGCGAGCGTGAACAGCAGACCGGTCTCGAGCGAGGTCGCCTTGAGCGTATCCGAGAACGGCAGGGCGAGGTACGCCAGGAACGACGGCACGAAGACGATCATCGGCGCGAGGAAGAACAGCGCCTTGTCGGCGAGCCGCGGTGTGAGGTCCTCCTTGGTGAGCAACTTCACGACGTCCATCATCGTCTGGAAGATGCCGTGCGGGCCCACGTGCATCGGCCCGAGACGGATGTGCAGATGACCCAGAACCTTGCGTAGCAGGTAGATCATCAGCACACCGTTGGTGAGCATGAGCGCGATGATGGCCAGCAGCTTCACGATGAGTGCGAGCGCGGGGTTCATCGATCGACCTCCCCGAGCACGATATCGGTCGAGCCGATCATCACGCAGCCGTCGGCGAGCAAGTGTCCTGGCATGAGGTCCTCAAGCGCCTGCAGCGCGAAGAGCGACGGGGCGTGGTAGTGCATGCGATACGGCGACGTGCCGCCGTCGGTGACCAGATGGATGCCCACCTCGCCGCGCGCGGACTCCACCGACGCGTACACCTCACCCGCGGGCGGCTTGAGCACCTTCGGCACCTTGGCGGTGTGCTCGCCCTCGGGCATGCCTTCGATGCACTGGCGGATGATGCGGCTTGACTGCCGCATCTCCTCCATGCGTACCGAGAACCGGTCCATGGCATCACCCGTGGTGCCCAGCGGCACGTCGAACTCCATCTCCGCGTATGCGTCGTACGGACGCTTCTTGCGCAGATCGAAGTCCACACCCGAAGCGCGCAGGTTGGGGCCGGTCAGGCCGAAAGCGAGGGCCTTCTCGGCATCGATGACGCCGACACCCTTGAGGCGCGCCTGGAAGATCTCGTTCCCCGAGAGGATGGCGTCGTGCTCCTCCACGTAGGTGTCGAAGGCGGTGCAGAACTCGCGGATCTTCGCGTCGATGCCCGTGGGCAGGTCCGCCACGACGCCGCCGGGGCGCACGTAGTTGAACATCATGCGCGCGCCGCTCACGGCCTCGAGGATGTCGAGCAGCGTCTCGCGATCGCGCATCGCGTACAGGAACGGCCCCATCGCGCCTGTGTCGAGGCCCATCGTGCCGTACCACAGGAGGTGCGTGGCGATGCGGTTGATCTCGGCCATAAGCACGCGGATCCACTGGGCGCGGCGCGGCACCTCGATCTCCATCAGCCGCTCCACCGCGAGCGCCACCGCCGTCTCGCCCATGATGCCCGAGACGTAATCACCACGGTCCATCAGCGTGCCGAGTGCGTCGAACCGACGGTGCTCCGCCAGCTTCTCGATGCCCCGGTGCAGGTAGCCGAGGGTGACCTCGGCGTTGATGATCTCCTCACCATCGAGCTCGACGAGCATGCGCAGCACGCCGTGCGTGGACGGGTGCTGGGGACCCATGTTCACGATGAGGTGCTCGGTCACCAGGTCATCCACGCCGGTGGGCGCACGACGGATACCCGCAGGCGGCACGCCCGGGTCGTGTGTGCCCTCGGCAAGAAGGCCGACGGTGATGATGTCGTCGCGGGCGTCGCTCACCGGTTCTTCACCTCCTCCACGCTGCGGATGGGAACGTCCTTGCGCAGCAGCGGAGGGATACCGTCGGTCGTGAAGAGGCGCTTGGGGTTGGGGTGTCCGGCCAGACGCAGGCCGAGCAGCTCGGCCGTCTCGCGCTCGGGCATCAGCGCCGACGCGTAGATGTTCCACGCCGAGTGGATCTCGGCGTCGTAGGGCACCGTGGTCTTGAGGTACGCCTCGCAGTCCATCGAGTAGGAGCGGAGGCGCCACGTGAGCTCGATCGCCTCACCGGTGTCCATCCCGTCGAAGTCCACGAGCGACTCGTAGCCGTCGGCCTTCAGTATCGCGAGCGCGTCGATAGCATCCGCGGCGCCGACACGCGCAACGGTGCCGAGGGCGACGGTGTCCACCTCGGCAGCCACGCCGCTTCCGGCCAGCAGTGTCCTGATCTCGTTAGCGTCGGGCAGCAAGGCGTTCCTCCGTCCTGGCCTTGATCTTCTTGCGCAGCTCGATGAACGCGTGCTGGACCGATTCGGGCCGCGGCGGACACCCCGGGATGTACACATCGACGGGGATCACCTTGTCCACGCCCATCACCACGTTAGGGTACTCGCGGAACGGGCCACCCGTGGAGGCGCACGCACCCATCGCCACCACCCACTTGGGCTCCGGCATCTGCTCATACAGACGGCGGACGGTGTCCGCCATCTTCACGTTCACCGTGCCGGCGACGATCATCACGTCGGCCTGCCGCGGCGAGTTGCGGAAGAACACGCCCGAGCGGTCGAAGTCGAAACGCGGTCCGGAGGCGCTCATGAGCCCCTCGATCGCGCAGCATGCGATGCCGAACGAGATGTACCAGAGGCTGTTGGTGCGCGCGAGATCGAAGAGCTGCTCGCTCTTGATGAACAGCATCGAGTTCTCACCGGTGAGACGGTCTAGCGCCACCTGAGCGCCCCTTCCTTCCATGCGTAGCCGAGACCGGCGGCGAGGATGGCGATGAAGATGACCATCTCCACCAGGATGAAGACGCCCATGTTCCCGAAGGCGACGGCCCACGGGTACAGGAAGACGGTCTCGATATCGAAGACGACGAAGAGGAGTGCGTAGACGTAGTAGCCCACGCGGAACTGGACCCACGGCGGGCCGACCGGCTCCGAGCCGCACTCGTACGGCTCCAGGCGATCAGGTGTGTCCACGCCCTTGGGCGAAAGCAGGTTCGAGACCCACACGACGAGCACGACGAAGGCGACGCCGAACAGCACGAACGCACCGATGGCAAGATGGTCCATCCCCGCGGACTCCATCCTCGACTCGCCTCCCTCTCGCACTCGCGACCGGCGTCCCCAAGACGGCGACGCCACGGATACGAAGACGCCCGCTTTCCGGATAGAGCCTACACCGGCCAGGGGCGCGTCGCGACAAAGTAACACGAGTTACATTCTCATGCAAGTAGTACCCCAGGGGGTATGAATGGAAGTCGGCTCGCTCGGCCGTGCGACCGGCCGCAAGTGGCACCGCCTGACAAGACAAAAGCGGGGACCGGAGTCCCCGCTCTGTGATCGTGGAGCCGACGAGCGGATTCGAACCGCTGACCTGCGCATTACGAGTGCGCTGCTCTACCAGCTGAGCTACGTCGGCATGAAGCCTATTCTGTTGTCTGCGCCCCACCCTCGGGACGTGGACGCCGCCTCCTGCGCCTGCGAGTGCTTGTCGTACCGCCGCCCTCGCCCGCCGGCGCCGCACCCTGCGGCTTGGGCTGCTTCGCCTTGTCCTGGCCCGAACGCTGCCCGGACTGCTGCCCGCTCTTCTTCGCGTTGGCCGACTTCTTCTGGCCATCGCTCTTGCGGGGCTGCCCACCGTTCTTCGGCGCCTCGGCCCGCTGTGCTCCGGCCTCCGCACCACTACCACTCTTCGAGCTCCGGCGCCTCCGCCGGGACGAGCCCGTTCGCTCGGCCGGGGCGGATTCGGTGACCCGCTCCGCCTCTCGCAGCGTTGGCGTGGTCCCACGTGCGACCGCCGCCGCTGCCTGCCGCTGCTCGACCATCTCGACGTTCAACTTGCACGGACAACCGCGCCCGGCACTGCAGTCAAGGTCCGCGAGGGGGACCGTGACCTCCGGGCCGCCCTGCTGCCTGATCGTCAGCAGTTCCCTCGGCACGTTCATCGACGTGATCTTGCCGAACGTGCCATCGGAGAAGTCGACCTGGGTTCCAGACTTCGGCGCTCGCTGCTTGAAGTCCTTGTACGCTTCGTACTCGTACCGCAAACAGCACATGAGTCTGCCACAGAGCCCGCTGATTTTCAACGGGTTGAGCGGCAGATCCTGCTCTTTGGCCATCCGGATGGAAACCGGCTGGAACTCCCCGCCGAAGCGCACGCAGCACAACTGCTCGCCGCAGTGCCCGAGGCCACCCACCATGCGGGCCTCGTCACGCACGCCCACCTGTCGCATGTCCACGCGGTTGTGCATCTCCGCCGCAAGCTCCCGCACGAGTTCGCGGAAGTCGACGCGCTCCTCGGCGGCGAAGTAGAAGACGACCTTGGAGTCGTCGAAGAGGTGCTCCACGCCGATGGGCTTCATGTCCAGACCGTGCTTGCGCACGAGTTCGCGGAAACGCTCGAACTCGGCGGTCTCGCGCTCACGCAGGGTCTCCGCACGGGCGCGGTCGTCCGGTGTCGCAATGCGCACGACTGGCTTCAGCGCCGAGGGGATGTCCTCGTCGGCCACCTCTCGCGGCGCCAGCACGATCTCACCATACTCCTGGCCACGCTCGGTGGAGACGATGACCTCGTCGCCCTCGACGGGCTGTGAATCGGCAGGATCGAAATACAGGATCTTGCCGGCGTATCTCAAGCGAACTCCCACTACCGTGGGCATCGTAGGACCTCCTGTATGTCGAACAGCATGGCCTCGACGGCCAGCTGGGGGCTCACATTATAGGACATGCGCTGCCGGGCGCGTCTGACGGCATCCAGAGCACGCAACGCGGCCGCCGTGGTGAGCACGCGTGCCACCTCGGCGGTGGCGTCCGCGGCATCGGTGTTCTCCACCAGCTCGTTCGCACCGCGGGCCATCACCAGGCAGTCGCGAAGCCAGCTCTCGGTCACACTCATGAGCTCAGTGACGCCTTCGCGCTCGCGCGCGGTGAGCTCGCGTTTGTGGCGTGACTCGATGCCTCGAAGCACGCCGCCCGAGAGGAACTCCCGCACCTGCTCGACCTCATCGGCTTGAGCGCTCTTCATCTCCTCGACCGGCGCACGCACCGCACCAAGCAACTCCCGGGCCGCCATGAGCACGTCGTGCCCGTCCATGATCGTCAGGCGCTTGAGTACACCCAGGATCGTCTGCCGGGCGTTGCGCCTGCCTGGCGACCGCAGGAACTCGATCGCGCGGGGAATGACACCGTCGGACGCCGCAAGCGCCGCCCGCGCCTCGTCCTCCCCCGCCCCCGTGCGCTCCATCACCAGGCCACGAGCCACCGCCGCCGGTACCGGCGCGAAACGCACGACCTGGCAGCGCGAGGCGATCGTGGGCAGTACGTCGTCGTACTCGCGCGCGAGCAGGATCATGACGACGTCCGCCGGCGGCTCTTCGAGCGTCTTCAGGAAGGCGCTCGCACTCGCGTCGTTGAAGCGATCGGCGTCCTCGATCACGTAGATCTTCCGGCTCGCCTCGGCCGGCTTGAGGTGCACGTCGCGCACGATGTCCCGGATCTGCGACACCACATAGGTGACCCCCTCCGGGCTGAGGACGTGAAGGTCGGGGTGTGCGTTGTTCCTCACGCGCTTGCACTCCCGGCATGACCCGCATGCGCCGTCGCCACAGAACAGCGCGCAGGCGAGCGCACGAGCCGCGCTCTTCTTGCCCGCGCCCGTGGGCCCCACGAACAGATACGCGTGCGCCACCGAGCCCGCCGCGACCGCACGGCGAAGATGGGTCGTTGCCCGCTCCTGACCGACGAGGTCGTCCCACACGCACTGTGCCATGGTCACTCGCGCTCCAGACGGCCGAGAAGCGGCTCCACGTGGCTCCACACCTCGGCAGCGACGTCATCGACCGGGCCCCGGCGGACGACCTTGATGCGCTCGGGTTCCGCCTCGGCCATCACCAGGTATCCCGCCCGCACCCGTTCGTGGAACGGCGCGCCCGCCAGCTCGAGCCGGTCCGCGCCTCGGGCTGCCGCCTGCGCGAGGCCATGAGCGGGGTCTACGTCGAGCAGCAGCGTGAGGTCGGGTATGAGCCCGCCGGTGGCGATCCGGTTGAGTTCGTGGACCTCCTCGACCGGCAGGGCCGCGCGGCCGTACCCCTGGTACGCCACGCTCGAGTCGGCGTACCTGTCGCACAGCACGATCGCACCTGCGGCGATGCCGGGGAGATAGTGCGACGCAACGAGCTGTGCGCGGGCCGCCTCGTAGAGCAGCAGCTCGGCGCGGACTCCGAGTTCGGTGTGCACCGGGTCGAGCAGGATATCGCGTATGCGCTCCCCGGGATCACCCGGCGCCACGCCACCGGGCTCGCGGAACGTTCGCACATCGTGACCGGCAGCGCGCAGGCGGGCTGCCAGCAGGGCGATCTGGGTCGACTTGCCGGAGCCGTCGCCGCCCTCGAACGTGATCATCAAACCACTCACACGCGTCCTCCTTCGGCAGCGGGACCGGTGGGTGCCGCCCACTCCGCCCGCGCCGTGGCGTACAGGTCATTCCCGTGCGCATCGATGGCGACCCACACAGGGAAGGCGTCGAGCTCCATCCGAACGAGCGCCTCAGCACCCAGATCGGCGTATGCGACAGTCTCAGCCGAACGCACGCGCGTGGCAAGCAGCGCGGCGATCCCGCCGACAGTGGCCAGGTAGACGGCGCTGTGCTCGATGCAGGCCGCATGGACCGCCGCGGAGCGTGCGCCCTTGCCTATCGTCGCCGCCACTCCCGCAGCAAGCAACCCGGGGGTCCATGCATCCATGCGTCCGGCGGTGGTGGGGCCCACCGCTCCCGCGGGTCTGCCGGCGGCGGCGGGGGTCGGCCCCGCGTAGAACAGCACCTGATCGCGCAGTTCGATCGGGGCCGTACCGGCGGCGAGGTCGGCGGTCAGGCGTGCGTGTGTGGCGTCTCGAGCCGTATACACCGTGCCCGACAGCAGCACGGCCGTTCCCGTACTGAGTGTGCGCAGGGTGGATACGTCGGCGGGCAGGCGAATGTGGACCGGCTCACTCATCGGGGCCATCCTCCGGTTCGCGCGCCTCGGCATGATCATCGGCTCCGGCTGTCGGCGCCATCCTCCAGTCGAGCGTTCGATACGCGTAGTATGCCGCACTCAGCACGATGAGCGACGCGATCTGCAGCGTGACCCTCGGGCCTGTGAACCAGGATGGATCGGTCATGCCGGCCGACAGCGAGCGGATAATGCCTGCCAGCACGTCGGCGATCGGTGCGACCACGATCATCGACATCAGGAGCGACACCCGTATCACCGACTCCATCGCGGTGAAGACGCGGCCGCGAAGGTCGTCGGCCACCGTGCGCGCCACGTACGTGTTGCCCGCTACCGTGAGACACGCGATGCAGAAGCCAGCCGTGACCCCGAAGAGCAGGGACACCCAGTACACGCCGACGCTGGCGAACACGAGCATGCTCGCCCCGAACGTGGTCACGGCGCCGAGGAAGAGCATCTGGAGCGGCACGCGGGTCGACAGCCGTGGGACCAGCACCGCCCCCGCGACCATGCCGAGCGCAAGCAGCACGAGGACGAACGTCTGCGGCGCGGCGACGAGGTTCCGGATGACCTCGAACTGATCGAGGACCGGCACCCCCTCGGCAAGGATGTCCTGCACGTACGCCAAGCCGACGGTGATGATCGACCCGCCACCGAGGATCGCCATCGCCACGGTCACGAGCAGGCCTCTGAGCTCGGTCTGCTCTCGCAGGAAGGTGAACGACTCGAGCACGTCTTTGCCGATGAGCGAGAGGCGGATCCCGGTGCCGTCTCGCTCTGGCCGTACGCTCACGCGTATCGACCACAAGAGGGCCGCGGAGACAAGGAAGGTCAGGCTGTTGAGCACGACGCCTGCGCGTGGTCCCAAGAGCGCGGGGGCGAACGGTCCCACGAGCGCGTCGACGAACGGGAAGTCCGTCTGGAGCACCCAGCGCACGATCGACTCGAAGCCAGCGAGGATACCGCCGGACATCGTAAGGCCGATCAGCATGCTCGCCTGTTGTGTCGTGTATACCAGGCCGTTGGCCACCGCGACCTCGTCTTCGGCCACGATCCTCGGAACGAGCGCGTTGCGCGCCGGTGCGAAGAACAGGGAGGCGACCTCCATCAGCAGCACCACGAGGTAGATGAGCGCCAGATTACTGGTGAGCAGCAGCGGCAGGGTGAGCAGCGCGCGGGCGAGATCACACCCGATCATCAGCCGTCGGCGGTCGAAGCGGTCCACCAGCGACCCCACCACCGACGAGAACAGCAGCGACGGGATGATCTTGGCGATCATGATGCCGGCAACAGCGAAGGACGAGCCGCCAGAGAGCGTGGTGACGAGCGGGATGAGCAGACCGACCACCAGCCAGTCGCCCAGGCCGCTCACGAACTGCGAGAGCCACAGGGCACGGAAACGCTTGTTCCGGAGCACGGCGCGATAGGGAGAGCCGGCCACGGCGTCGCCCCCTCGCTGTGTGGTCGCGCTCGCCACCCTACCCGAGCTCCACGCTGACGGAGCGCATCGCCGAGCAGCCCATGTTCACCGCGACAGGGAGCGAAGCGATGTGACACGGCGCCGAGAGCACATGCACGGCCAGAGCCGTGGTGCGTCCGCCCAGACCGCCCGGGCCGATGCCGAGCCCGTTCACGGCCTCGAGCAGTCGCGCCTCGAACTGCGCCGCCGCGGGGCTGGCGGCTGGCGCCCCCACCGGCCGAAGCAGCGCCTTCTTCGCGAGCTTGCCCACCGAATCGAACGTGCCCCCGACACCCACTCCCACGATGAGCGGCGGGCAGGCCGAGGAGCCCTTCGACGACACGGCATCGATGACGAACCGCATCACACCCTCCATACCGGCCGAGGGTTCGAGCATCATGAGCTGGCTCGCGTTATCGGAGCCGCCACCCTTGAGCATCACGTGCACGGTCGCGCCGGTGCCCGGCCGCAGGGTGACATCCACGAACGCCGGGGTATTGTCGCCTGTGTTCACGCGCTCGAACAGCGCGTCGCGCATCACGCTCATGCGCAACGCGCCGGTGCGGTACGCGTCGCGCACCGCTTCGTCGATAGCGGCAGCGAGGTCGCCGTCGGGACACTCGGCCGCGCCAAGCTCCACCCACACCCATACGGTACCGGTGTCCTGGCAGAGCGGGACCCGGTCGCGTGCGGCGATCGCCGCGTTCTCGACGATGCGGGAGAGGACGTCGCAGCCCACAGGTGAAGGCTCGCTGGCCGCCGCATCGGCCATCGCTCGCAGCACGTCGGGGCGCAGCGTGGTGGCCGCCTCGGCGATCGCGCCGCGTACCGCGTCGGCTATGTCACGGACCGTCAGCACCGCTGCCCTTGGCACGCACCGATCGCGTCGGCGATGCCGGGTACGATGCGCTCATCGAAGATCGAGGGCACGATGCGCTCCGCCACGGGCTCGTCAACAAGGCCCGCGAGTGCCTCGGCGACGACGATCTTGATGTCGGTGGTCACACGCGGGACCCGATGGTCGAGCAGACCACGGAACAGCCCGGGGAACACGAGCGCGTTGTTGATCTGATTGGGGAAGTCCGAGCGGCCGGTGGCGACCACGATCGCGCCGCCCGCGCGCGCCTCGTCGGGCATGATCTCCGGAACCGGGTTGGCGAGCGCGAACACGATCGGGTCGGGCGCCATCCGGCGGATGTCTCCAGCTCTGAATAGCCCCGCTTTGGACACGCCGATGAAGACGTCGGCGCCATCGATGAGCGACTCGCCGATCGGCCAGCTCTCGTCCGCCGTGCTGAGCGCGAGCACCTCGCGCTGGTCGGCGTTGATGTTCGTGCGGGCGGACGTGAGCACGCCCTTGCTGTCGCTGATCCGAATGGCCGTGAGACCGTACGCCACGAGCAGGTGGGCGATAGCCAGACCCGCCGCGCCGGCACCCGAGATCGCGATCCGAACGTCGTGGCCCTTGCCGGTGACCTTGAGAGCGTTGATGAGGCCCGCCAGGACGACGATCGCGGTGCCGTGCTGATCGTCGTGGAACACCGGGATGTCGAGATCCTCGGTGAGCCGTCGCTCGATCTCAAAGCAGCGGGGTGCCGAGATGTCCTCGAGGTTCACGCCGCCGAAGCCGGGGGCGAGGTACCGCACGGTCTGCACGATGGCGTCGGTGTCAGTGGTGGCCAGACAGATGGGGACGGCGTTGATGCCTGCGAACTCCGAGAAGATCGCCGCCTTTCCCTCCATCACGGGCAGGGCGGCCTCCGGACCGATGTCGCCAAGACCGAGCACGGCGGTGCCGTCTGTCACGATGGCCACGGTGTTCTGCTTGCCGGTGAGCTCACGGACCTCATCGGGCTGCTCGGCGATACGGGTCGAGACGGCGCCCACCCCGGGCGTGTAGACGATGCTGAGGTTGTCCGCATCAAGCGGCGTCTTCGAGCTGATCGTGATCTTGCCCCGGGAACGCCTATGGAACTCGATCGGGTCCGACACCTGGGTCATCGATCTCCCTCTTCTGCGAATCGTCGTGTGCACGGCTGAGCGAAGCGCGGCCGGATGAGGCCACGGTGATTCTACCATCGGTAAGTGTGGGCGCCGCTCAGCCGAGGTCGGCCGGGTAGTCCACCTCGAGCTTGCGGCCGTGATGGGCGGCTACGCGCTGCGCCAGCAGCGGTGGGATCTCAGGCAGCGGCTCCGGCGCTTCAGGTGGACCGACGGGGGCAACGAGGTCCGCATACAGGATATCGTCGCCGGGAAGCGCCTCGGCCACCACCTCACCAAGGTGGATGATCGCGGACCCGCCGTGTCCCGGCTCGCCCGGCTCGGCGCCGTCGGTCTCGACGACGATCACGACCGATGCGACTGAAGTGCTCAGCGCGAGCGCCAGCTCCATTGTGGCTTCTACCTGCAGCTCCGACTCGGACCCTGGCGCGAGCACGAGGATTCCCGGGGCGTGCTCGCGGGCCGCCATGAGCGATGCCGGCGCGTAGCAGTCGTCGCCCGTCAGCACCGCTGTCACACCGGGCTTCCCGTCATCCTCCCGGCCCGCGAGCACTCGCTCGTCCTCGGCCGACACGGCAAGCGCCTCGATGCCCGGCACGTCACTCTCCAGCCGACGCCAGAGTTCCTCGTGGAGCGGCCCCTGATCAAGCGCGGGGACAGCCGGGAGCACCACCCAGCCGGCTCCGGCCGTTGCAGCCCGGACGGTCGCGGCCACGAGCGCCTCCAGGTCCTGCGCGGGCGCGGGACGAGGAACGTGCTGCACGACTGCGATTCTCACCGGTGGCTCCTTCCGCTCCCGACATCCAGAACGTTCATGCCCCCGGGAGGGCCGAAGCTCACGAGTCCGACGGCTTCTTCCGGGTGGACGGCTTCTTCGGCGCCGCAGGCTTCTTCGCGGCAGGCTTCTTCTCGGCTGTCTTCTTCGTCGCTGGCTTCTTCGCTGCCGTCGACTTCCTCGCACCGCCCGCGCGCCCGCCCGCACCGCGACGACCCGCACCCCGGTCAGGCTTGTGGGCGCAGTCGGGGTCGATACAGATCTTCCACGGCCCCTTCTTGGTGTGCACGATGACCTTGGGGACGCCGCACTCGCACAGTTCGTCGGTGGGCTCGACTTCGCCCTGCTGCGGGAGCGGATACGCAGTCTTGCACGTCTCGTAGTTCGTGCACCGCACGTACCTGCTGCCGACGGCCGAGTAGACGACCCGCAGGTCGCCACCGCAGTCCTTCGCGGGGCATCCACCCTTGGCGATCATGATCTCGGGCCCCTTCTTGGTGGGGCAGTCGGGACTCAGACACATCACACGCGGCCGCTTCTTGAACTGGATGATCCGCACCTGCGGCGAGCCGCACACCTCGCACTTCTCCTCCACCGCCTGGTACTTGGCGTTCTTGGGAAGCGGGTACGTCACGTCGCACTCGGGATACCCGGTGCAGCCGACGAAGTAGGTGCGGTTGCGCGGCGAGTACTTGATGAGGAGATCGTGCCCCGACTTCGGGCAGATGCCCACCTTGGCGTCCTCGTCGATCGCGCCCTTGAGCATGTCGGCGATGCCCTCGACGTTGCCGAGGAGCTCCTCGACCACCGTTGCGAGCGCATTCTGCGAGTGGCCGACGACGGTGGGCAGCGTGGCCTTGCCGTTGGCGATCGCGTCCATCTCCCGGTCGAGCGCCACCGTCATGTCCGGCGTGGTGATCTCGCTCGCGAACTTCGAGAGCGCGTCTATCACCGTGCGGCCCTTGTTGGTGGGCTCCATCGGGTCGTTCTGCACGTACTTGCGATCGTAGAGCGTCTGGATGGCGTCGTGTCGCGTCGCCTTGGTGCCGAGTCCGAGCTTCTCCATCTCCTGGATGAGCTTGCCCTGCGAGTAGCGCGCAGGGGGCTGGGTCTGCTTGCCCTCCATCTCCGCGCCGCCGAAGTCGATCGTGTCGCCCTCGGCCATCGTCGGCAGGTGGTCGTCCTTGCGCAGTCCGTACGGATAGATCGCGCGGAACCCGGGCGAGACGACGACGTCGCCCTTGGCCTGGAAACGCTCACCGGCGACATCGAGGGCGACCTTCGTGCTCTCCACGACCGCCGCATCCGAGAGTGTGGCCATGAAGCGGCGCGCGACCAGGTTGTAGAGCTTCCACGCCTGCGGGTCGAGCTTATCGGGGTCGGCCGCGCCGGTGGGATGGATCGGCGGGTGGTCGGTGGTCTCCTTGGGGCCGCGCGTAGGGTGCAGCGGGCTGCCGAGCAGCTTCTGCGCGTGCTCACGATAGAACGGCACCTCGGCGAGCGACTTCAGTATCCCCTTGAGGTCGAGGCTCGGCGGGTAGACCGTGTTGTCGACACGCGGATACGACATGTAGCCGCTCATGTACAACGACTCGGCGATGCGCATGGTCTGCGCGGGCGAGATGCCCTCCGACGCGGCCGCCGCCATCAGAGCGGTGGTATTGAACGGTGTGGGTGGCTGCACCTTGCGCTTGGAGCGGTCCACCGAGACGACCGTGGCCGACGTCTCGCCCTCGACCGCGTCCATGACCGCCCGGGCGGCGTCCTCGCTCTTGAACCGGTCGGTGGCATGCGGAGCGATGAACTCGTCCCCGCTCACGCCGAACGTGCCGCGCACCACCCAGTAGTCTTCGGGGACGAACGCCTCGCGCTCCTTCTCGCGGTCCACGATGAGCTTGAGCGTGGGCGTCTGTACGCGCCCGGAGGACAGCACATCGCCGAACGGCCGCTTGGTCTGCGTCTGCAGCGCGAGCGTCAGGTAGCGCGTGAGCACGGCTCCCCAGATGAGGTCGATGTCCTGCCGCGTCTCGCCCGCCTGCGCGAGCTCCTCCGAGAGCGTGTCCTCCTCGGCGAATGCGCGCTCGATCTCGTCCTTGGTGATTGCCGAGAAGCGCACGCGGGTGACGGGGACGTCCTTGTTGACCGAGCGCACCACGTCGCGTGCATCCGCGCCGATGAGCTCGCCTTCACGGTCGAAGTCGGTCGCGATGATGACCTTCTCCGCCTTCTTGGCGAGGTTCTTGATCGACTGGATGATGCCCTTCTCCTTGGGCACCTTCTCCACGTGTACGCGTGTGAGCACCGGGAGCGTCTCGAGGCGCCACTTCTTGAGATCCACGCCACCCTCGGCCGCAAGCACCGACTCGGCGCCACCGGCGAGCACGCGGGGGTCCGCGGCAGCAAGCTCTCGAACGGCCGCCTCGTCGAGGACCGGCGCGAAGTCGACCTCCATGATGTGGCCCTTGAGGCCGATGGAGATCCAGTCCTCACCGCTGCGGCGGAAACGGTACACCGGCGTAGTGTAGACCTTGTCGGCCGTGGGCTTACCCACCGCGAGGATCTCAGCGATCCGGCGGGCGGCGATGTTCTTCTCGGAGATGATGAGGTTCATACGATGTCTTCCCGCTGTAGGGGCGGTCACTTCCGCAGAGTATATATGGCGCGTCAAGCCGAAGGGTCACCGGAAGCTTAGCGCGACGCACCGGGGACGCCTGGCCGGACGGAGGGATCCGCGAGCCCTCGGCAGAGGTGTCCGAGCGCCGGACCCTGCCCGCACCGGGAGCGCGGTCCGAGCGGTGGACCTGCGGCCTGGGGCGGAAGCAGCTACAGCCCGATCTCCGCCGCCCGCTTCTGCATGGCCCCCAGCGCAAGGCCGAGGAACTCCTCGCGCGCCATGCCGAGCTCCTCGCATGCGGCCATCTGCTCGCGGTTGGCGCCCCTGGCGAAGGCCTTCTCCTTCCACCGCTTGAGCAGCGAGCGGACCTCCACGTTGGCAAGCGCCTTGTCCGGACGCACGAGCGCCGCGGCCACGATGAAGCCGGTCGTGGGGTCGGCGGCGTAGAGCGCCTTGTCCATGAGCGTCTCGCGAGGGGCCTTGTCGGCGTGTGCGAGGATCGCGTGGAGCTGCTCATCGTCAAGCTCACCGGTGAGCAGCTCGGCGGTGACCACCCCGTGCCGCTCGAAGTCCTCGCCGGTCTCCGCATAGTCGAGGTCGTGCAGCAACCCCGCCAGGGCCCAGCGCTCGACGTCGTGCTCCGAAAGCTCGAAGTGACGCGCCAGCGCTTCCATGATGACCTCGGTGGCCACGCAGTGGTTCACAAGGTTCGCCGAAGGTATGCGCTCCTTCACCAGCCCAAGCGCCTGACCGCGATCCATCATCGGGAACCCTCCCCTTTCGCCGCGTCGATGCGCGCGGCGAGCCACCCGGCCCATGCGTCCACGCCGTCGCCCTTGGTAGCCGAGATCGGGAACACCGGGACCTGTCCGTTCAAGCTCTTCACGACCTCCCGGAACTCCTCCTCGTCGAAGTCGAACACCCCCATCGTGTCGTACTTGTTGAGGATCACGGCCTCGGAGACCTGGAAGATGTTCGGGTACTTGTACGGCTTGTCGTGGCCTTCCGGCACCGAGAGGATCATGACCTTGGCGCTCTCGCCGAGGTCGAAATCCGAAGGACAAACGAGGTTGCCGACGTTCTCGATGATGATGAGGTCGAGCGTGTCCAGGTCGAGCGTGTCCACGGCGCGACGGATCATCGCCGACTCGAGGTGGCACGCGCCACCGGTGTTGATCTGCACCGCGGGGATGCCGTGGGCGCGGACCTTCTCGGCATCGACCTTGCTCGCGATATCGCCTTCGATCACCGCGATCGAGTAGCGGTCCCGAAGCGCGTCGATGGTGGCGAGGATCGTGGAGGTCTTGCCCGCGCCCGGCGAGGCCATCAGGTCGAGCACGAACACACCATGGTTCGCGAACAGCTCGCGGTTGGAGCCTGCGAGCTCATCGTTGGCAGCCAGGATGCGCTTCTCTATGTCGACCTTCATGCGTCGCTCTCCTCGTCTATGTCGATGCTGTCGATCTTCATCTCACGACCCTGCTGCAGCATCACGACCCAGCCGCCACACGACGGACACCGGGCACCGGAGTAGCGATCGTGTACCCACTCGTGGGCGCAGTCAGCGCAGCGTGAGGTGGCAGGAACCATCGTGATGTCGAGCACCGAACCCTCGGCCCGGGTGCCCGGACAGATGGCCTCCCACGCGAACTGCAGCGCATCCTCGGAGACCTCGGTGAGCTCGCCGATGGTCACGTAGACGCCGGTGATACCCCGGGCGCCGGCGCTTTCGGCGGCCTCGAGCGACGATGAGAGGATCCCCTCGGCGATGCCCATCTCATGCATGGTGGCCCGCTACTCGTCTTCGTCGACGACGGGAAGGGCCTGCGCCTTGATCTTGCGGTTCAGCATGACGCGCACGAGCAGCATGCTTCCCTCGAACAGGCCGATCATCGCACCCGCAAGCGCGCCCATGCTCCACGGGTTCCAGTCGGGGGTGATCATCGCCGCGACCACGGCCATCACGACCCAGACTACCCGCCAGTTCTTCCGGAGCGTCGCGTACGGGACCACGTTGAAGTACACGAGGTAGAAGACCACCACGGGGACCTCGAACGCCAGACCGAAGCCCGCGAGGAACCACATCGCGAACGTCATCGCGCTCTGGGCGCGCAGCAGCAGCTCGAACGTCTCGCCCGACTGCTCCACGAGCCACAGCGTGCTCGGCTCAAGGATGAAGAAGTAGCAGAACGCCACACCGGCGAGGAACAGCAGTCCCGCGGCGAGTGCCGTCCACCCGAACCAGCGACGCTCCCTGGGCTTGAGCGCGGGCACGAAGAACGCGAGCGCCTCGTAGATGATCACGGGGCTGCCGACGACCACGGCGCCGAACATGCCGAGGCGGAACCTGTTGCTCATGGCCTCGAGCAGGTCGAGCGTGTAGCTCCCACTGTCGCCGAGCACCGGCAGCATCGGCCCAACAAGGATGCGGTAGATCTCATCGGAGAAGTAGTACCCCACGAGTGTGAGCACGCCGACAACGGCGATCACAACGGTGAGGCGCTTCCTGAGCTCGTTCATGTGCTGCATGAACGGCATGCGACGGGGAGTGACGGGCATCTGTGTGCCGGGCGGCCGTTAGGCCTGCTCCGGGCCCTCCTCTCCGGTGTCGGTGGGTTGTGCGGCATCGTCAGCCGCGCCGGTGGGCATCGCGTCCGCGGCGCCCGCATCAGCGCTCTCCGCCGGCGGAGTGGCGGCGAGCTCGCCGGTCGTGGCAGCGTCGGCCTCGGCGGCGGGCTTCGTGTCAGCCGGACGGGCGAACCCGCCGCTGCCGACCTTCTCGGCGAAGTCCTTGCCCGTCTTGAAGGGGTCCTTCTGGAGTTTGGGGTCGGCCGCGAAGACCTCGGCCTTGATCGTCGACTCCATCATCGCCTGGTACCGGCGGAAGTCGCGCATGAACCGGCCGATCGTGCGGGCGAAGTCAGGCAGCTTGTCCGGCCCGAACAGCAACAGCGCCAGCACGACGATGACGACGAACTCCCAGCTGCCGATTCCGAACAAAGGTCAACTCCTCAATCGTACGTTACGCCCGGCCGGCGCGGCCCCGGAAAGGCGCTGCGCACGGATGCGTAGCGTGCGGAATCCTAGAAATCCCTGGCCTCTTCAACGCTTGCGAACAGCGGGAAGACCTTGTCCAGACCAGTGATCCGGAAGATCTTCAGGATCGACTCCCGGGTGCACACCAACCGCATGGTGCCACCCTGCTCCTTGACCCTGCGGAGCGCGCTCACGAGCACCCCAAGGCCGGAGCTGTCGATGAACCCGATGCTGTCGAGGTCCACCACTATCTCGACACACCCGGCGTCGACCGCATCGGCGATCTCACGCTTCAGGCGAGGCGACGTGTAGACGTCGACCTCACCAGAGACTGCGATGACGCAGCTCTCGGCCGTCTGCTCTCGTGTGATGTCCAGTTCCATCGCTGCGGCACCGTTTTCTCCCGAAGGCACGTGCGAGCATGATTGTACCTGCACCCCGCACGGGTGGCCAGCGGACCCGGCCGCTCGTGTGAAGCGGGGTGCGGCGGGGTAGTATCTGGATGGCGAGTCCACGACACAGGGGGTCATGAATGTCGCTTGCCATCCAACTCGAACAAGGTGAACAGCGATGGGCGCTCTCACTCAAAGGTGAGCTCGACTACAGTGAGTGCGCCACGTTCAGGATGACCATAGACCGAATCCTTAAACATGCGCCGCCGGCGACCGTGGTCGACCTGTCACAGCTGGACTATCTCGACAGTTCGGGCCTCGGCCTGCTGCTGTCGCTGTCCAAGGAGTACACGGCGCTCGGCGGGCGGCTCATCCTGGTCACCAACGAATCGGTGGACAACATCCTCGATCTCACGCGACTCTCTGGCATCTTCTCGTGCGCCTCCACGTTCGATGAGGCATGCACGATGCTTGCGGACGTGGATGACTGAGTCTGCGCGAGAGCGATGGGCGCACGAAGGCCGGCCCCCAACGGAGCCGGCCTTCGTGCTCAGTCACGTCCCGCGCGTCTACGGCGTTGTGGTCGCCGGTGTGGTGGCCGGAGCGCTTGCCGCGGCCTGGAGCTCCGCGAGCAGTCCTCTGGCGTTCTCCACCTGAGAGGCAAGCTCGGCGTTGTCGGCCGCGCTGGCGATGAACGCCTCGAGTGCCGCCACCGCGCCCTTGTCCTGCGCGTAGTACAGTGCGAACGCCTTGTTGCCCATCGCGATGTCGTTCTCGGGATCGAGCGCAAGCGTCTGGTCGTAGTAGCTCACCGCGGCAAGCCACGTGGGGATGGACGCCTCAGGCTGGCCGCTCTCGTAGACGCCGCGGGCCCAGTCGAAGTACGCGTGGCCCACCTGGATGATGATGTCCGGGTTCTGCGGGCTCGCCGCCAGCGCAGCTACCGCGGCGTCGACGCGCGGCTTGTACTGGTCGTTCAGACTCCCGCCGGTCGCGGCGCCTGCCCCGGTGGTCGTGGGGCTGCCGAGCATGCCAGCGCCACCGGCGACAACCACGATACCCAGACCGCCGAATGCGATGACGAGCATGATGATGACAGCCTTCATCCACGGTGGCGTGTTCGACTTGTTGACAGCCATCGGGGACTTGCTCGACTTGTTGGCCATGGTTCTCCTTGTGCGCTCAACAGGCCCGGCCACGCTGGCCGGGCCTGTGATGGTCGACCTTACTGTCCGGTGGCAGTCGCCTCGGCCGCACCGGTGGCGCCCATGCTCTCGACGGGCGGATGACCCGGGGGCAGCTCGCCCGAGCTCAACTGGTCTTCACTGAGCGGTCCGGGCATCGTGGTGCTACCGGTGCCAGCGGCTGTGCCGGTGCTCGTCGTGCTGTTCTGGGTCCCGCCCGGGAGGACGAAGCCGATGATGACGCCGAGCAGCAGTGACACAACGGCCATCAGCGCGGCGACCGTCATACTCACCTGCTTCTCGGCTGCCGGGGCAGGGGCGACCTGCGCTGGCGCTGCCGCGCGCGACTTGGGCGCGCTCTGGCGTGCAGTGGCCTGGGTCTTGCCGCCGGACTTCGACGAGGCCTTGGGCGCCTCGGATACCGCTTCGTCTTCCTCGTCGAAGAAGAAGTCCTGATCGCTCACGTGCAGTTACCTCCTCGATAGGTTGTCCACCGCAGTCTTATTCCTGGCCGCGGCTCCGCGAGATTATAGCATCGACCCTGGGAGTGAACGCCTCGTTTCCGGAGAGCATCCGCTCCGCGTAGCGGATGCCGAGCATCCCTATGGTCGTCGCCAGGAGCGCGCCGATGACCGCGGTCATCTCGGGGTCCCGGTCCAGCCATCCTCCGAGCAAGAAGCCCGCCAAGTAGCCGAGCATCAGACAGGCGACCGGAACGAGGAACACCGCGGCCGCCGCACGCGAGCGGATGCCATCGGGAATCAGCACCTCCACCACATCACCGACGGTGGCCCCGAGCTTGTCCGTCACCTGATGCATGACGGTCTCACCGCCGGCGCCCTGTGAGCAGACACTGCATCCCGCGCACCCGGCCGACATCTGCATGCGCACATCCACGACGCCATCGTGAACGGTGATGACCGTACCCTGCTCACGCATCCCGCATCATCCCCTGATCTTGCCGCGGATCTCCTCAAGCCTGGCGCGCAGAGACTCGGGGTCGGTCATGACGAACCTGCCCCGATCGAGAAGCACGCGGCCATCGACCATCGTGAGCAGAACGTCCTCCTGGTTGGATGTGTGGACCACGGCACTGTACGGATTCTCCGTGGGCACCTGATAGCTGTGCGAGAGGTCGACCGCAATGACGTCGGCCCGCTTGCCCGGCTCGAGCGATCCGATCAGGTGGTCGAGCTTGAGCGCACGCGCACCGTCGATCGTCGCCAGCTTGATGAACTCCTCGGCGGTGAAGAAGCCTTTCTCGCCTCTGAGACTGCGCTGGACCAGGAGGCCCGTACGCATCTCGGCGAAGAAGTCCATCGTGGAGTTGGACGCCGGGGAGTCGGTACCGATGCCGACACGCAGGCCCTTCTCGAGGAAGTCCCCGAGTGGCGCGGTCCCCATGCCGAGTTTGGCGTTACAGCGGGCGCAGTACGCGATCGCAACGTCGTAGCGCGCGAGGATCGCGATGTCCTCGGCATCAACGTGCACACAGTGCACCGCGAGCACGTTCGACAGGTCGAAGATGCCCCACTGGTAGACGTAGCGGACGGGGCTGACGCCGGTTGGCATCCACACCTCGTCGGCCCAGCCTGACTGCGTGCGGAAGTCCTGGCCCAGCTGCGAGGAGCCGTACTTCACGAAATCGTACTCGTCCTTGCTGCCCGCGAGATGGAGTGTCACATGCGTGTCGCTTGTGCCGATGGCGTCGGCCACCGCCTTGAACAGCCGAGGGTGGCAGGTGTACGGGCCGTGCGGCGCGATGCCGACGCTGATGCGGCTGCGGTCCGACGCCGCCTCCCAGGTGCGCATGTCCTCGAGCGCCTCGGCAACCGCGGCCTCCGATCGCGCGGGGTCCATCGTGGACACCTCACGGTAGATGACGGCGCGCAGACCGGCGCTGTCGGCCGCACGCAGCGAAGCTCCCGAGTACGTGGGGTCGGCGATCGTGGTGATGCCGGAACGTATCGCCTCGCCCGCTCCCAGCTCGGCGGAGATGACCCAGTCCTCGTCGGAGAGGTGCTCCTCCAGGCGCTGGACCTCCATCTTCCAGCGCGTGTAGGGCAGGTCATCCACCACGCCCCGGAACACTGAGTACTCGAGATGCGTGTGTAGATCGACGAAGCCGGGCATCAGCGCTGCGAGACCGTAGTCGACGACCTCCTCGTCGGGAAACGCAGCCAGCAGTTCCGCGCGTGGGCCAACGGCCACGATCTCAGAACCGCGAACGACGACACCGCCGTCCTCGATATGCGGGGAGCTCACGGGGAGCACGTAGCGCGCCAGAAGGAGCATCGTCCTACCTCCGGGAAGTGGGGTGCCAGGCCCCTATCCTACATGCACATGCGAACCGGCTCCAACGACCCGGCCGAACGTCACTTCACCGCCACGTGCACGGCCACGATGCCGAAGGTGAGGTTTCGCCAGGTGACCTCCGAGAAGCCGGCCTTGTGGAGCTCCCCGGCCAGCGCGACCTGACCCGGGAACGCCAGGATCGACTCGTTCAGGTACTCGAACGAGGCGCGGTCGCCTGTCAGCTTCGCACCGAGCATCGGGATCACCGTGCGCAGGTAGAAGTGGTAGAGCGCCCTGAACGGCGGGAAGAGCGGACGGCTGAACTCGAGGATGACATACCGGCCACGGGGCCGCAGGACACGGTAGACCTCGCTGAAGTTGGCGGCCCGGTCGGGCATGTTGCGAACGCCGAAGCCGACCGTCACGATGTCGAAACTCTCATCGGGCAACGGGATCGCCTGGGCGTCGACCACATCGAACTCGATCTTCGTGAGCCCCTCGTACTGCGCCACCTTGGCCTTGGCCACCTCGAGCATCTCGGGTACGAGATCGGTACACATCACGCGCGCGGGAGTGCCCTGCTCGGCCAGCGCAAGCGTGAGATCGCCGGTCCCTGCGGCCAGGTCGAGCACCTCCGAAGAGCGCTTCGGGCGCGCCAGGCGCACGGTGGTCTTCCGCCACAGTCGGTCGAGGCCCATGCTCGAGTACTTATTGAACCGGTCATACTCCGACGCGATCGTCGAGAAGATGTGCTTGGTGCGCTCTTCGCTCGGCCGGGCAGCCTCTGGTGTGAATCGTGCGCGCGTCATCGCTCAGGCCTGCCTCATGTAGCGGTCGTCGCACTTCCGCAACCCGGGCACGAGTGTCTCGGCCACGACCTTGAAGAGGAGCCCGGCGTTGTTGAAGATGTGGCCGGCATTCATCTTCGCCGGCCAGTTGAGCTCGCTCTTCTCGCACACCGTGCTCTCGTTGAGCTTCGCGATCTCTTCCTTGTACGCGTCGAGCAGCTGCCCACGCTCAGGCTCGTCGTGCCGCATGATCTCGTCGATTCGAGCCATCGCGATCTGCGCCTCGAGGATACGCCGCTCGGTGGCCATCGCCGTCTTCTGGTCGATAGCGCCTACCTTGGCCTTCACGCGGTTGATGCCCACAGCCGCCTCGTAGGTGGCGTCGACCATCTCATCGAGCGTCATGCCATCCGGGATGTAGTTCAGGATGTGCTTCCACGAGGGCTGCAGCAGCAGCTGCCGGTGCTCCTCGAGTGTGCGCGCGCGGAGCGTGTAACCAAACTCCTCGGGATCCTCGAAGACGCGGGAGCCCGGGTCGAGGAAGGGCGCCATCGGACCGATGAACGGCAGCAACTTGGGGTTGTTGCCGATGCGGGCGTAGAGCTCCTCCACCGCCGGCACCGTCCCGAGCACGGATTCGGCGGTCTGGGTAGGGATGCCGGTCATGAAGTAGAGGTCGAAGCGCTGGCAGTTGTGCTTGAACGCGTGCTCGATCGACTCGGAGAGCTGCTCCCAGGTATACGGCTTGCCGAAGGCGGCACGCACGTCGTCGTCGTGGCTCTCCGCCGAGACCTCCACCGAGTAGTCGTTGAGGTTCTCGTCGAGCAGCGCGTAGAAGTCCTCGGCGGGTGGCGTGAAGAACTCGAAGCCGATGGGGTTCTGGAAGTCGATCTTCCTGAGGCCGGTGATGAACTCCTTCACGTACTCATCGCCCGCCTGGCGGAAGTCGTTGAGGACGAAGACCGGACCCGGGATGTGCTTGGCGATGTGCGCGATGTCGCGCACGAGAAGCTCGGGATCGCGGAACGCAACGCGGTCACGGCCGAAGTGCTCGCGGAACGCAGTGGCCGAACCGCCGCAGGTTGCGCAGTTGCGTGTGCAGCCACGGCAGGTGAGCGACGCGGACACCGGGTAGCTCAGCCAGCCCTTGAACGGCAGCGATGACGACATGTCCGCCGAGCGGATGACCGAGCGCATCGAGAAGCTGTAGTCGAGCTTGACGTGGTCGAACTCGGGGGGCACGCAGCTGAACGGGTTCACCACGACAGCACCCGAGGCGTCCTTGTAGGTAAGGTTGGGGATGTCGGCGACACTGCCCTTACGCTTGAGCGCGTAGATGAGCTGCGTGAACGGATCCTCGGTCGAGTCGCCACGCAGCACGTAGTCCACGCAGTCGTACTCCATGAGCTCCTCGTGGAAGTACGACGCGCTCAGACCGCCAAAGACCACCGGTGTATCGGGGTGGTACTTCTTGCAGATGCGCGCGATCTCGATCGAGCCATGCGCGTGCGGGGCCCAGTGCAAGTCGATACCGAAGGCCACCGGGTCCATCCTGGCGATCGCCTTCTCCACATCGAACCTGGGCTTGGTGAGCATCAACAGCGCGAGGTTGCTCACCTTCACGTGCAGCCCGTGGCGCTCGAGATACTCGCCGATGGTGGTGAAGCCGAGCGGGTACATCTCGAAGATCGGGCTCGAGGGCACGAGGTCGGAGACCGGCCCATACATGATGGACGTCTCCCGGAAGTCGTACACACTCGGCGCGTGGAGCAGGATCAGGTCCGGCTTCGACATCGGATACGGGCCTCCTTGG
>CAZSUO010000006.1:0-40528 GCA_964610065.1 uncultured Coriobacteriaceae bacterium
CGTGCGGGAGTCCTGCGAGCCGCTCCATTTCATCGCGACCGCGACGCCGCCGTCGTCGGTGATCGCGACCTGCCCGGGGTAGTCCGGTGTCGAGTCGGGGCCCACGATGAGCTGCGGCTGCAGCGTCACCGCCGAGCGCAGGCTCGTCGGGTAGGTCCACTGTGGCGCGGTGCCGCTGCTCGTGAGCACCTCGCCCGCGTCTCCGATAGCCAGCTTCGAGAGCGTCGTTGCGCCGCTGGCGTACAGCAGATCGCCCTTGGCCCATGTCGACTGGCCCGTGCCACCACGCTCCGCGACGAGGCCTCCGCTTGTGATCCTGGCTGCATCGATGCCAGTCACCGCCTGCCACTGCGTTCCGTCACCCTGCAGGAGGCGATTCAGCGCCGGGGCCGGCAGCGTATTCGCTGCCAAGGCCTCCACGTCCTCATTCTGCGCATCAGCCCAGCCCCGCAGCGAGTACTGCGTCCCCTCGGCGCCGACGATCTTCCGGCGACCGTCCGCCGTCCGAATCGAGACCATGCGCTCGAAGACGAAGTCGGGATTCACCGACCCGTCCTGATTCACCCCGTCGTTGACGAGGCACCGGACGATCCAGGAGTGCACGCCACCCGCGTCAGCCGTGGTCGTGACCGGAGTCGCGGGCGTTGCGGCTGCGACCTTGCGGCCTGTCACAACGCCGTTGCTGAGGACCAGCTCAGGCGCGCTCTTGGACGCCTTCGGGGCGCTCGGATCCGTCGCGTCCGAAACCCAGTACTCGACCTTGCGCACGAGCGCGGAGGAGGCCTCGAGAGCAAACGAGAGCGCAGCCCCGTTCGTGGTGTCGTAGCCGCGATTACTCGAGGCGTTCCCGTTGATCGTGAATCGGGCGTGGTTCATGCGTGTTCCCTCAGCGGACTTCTACGAATCGATTCTCCTGCGACATCAACCCGCAGCTTGCCCCACAATCGATTGTGCGCGACCTCACGCAGCGTGATCATGTGCACGCCGCCATCGGTTGGACGCCAGACGATCGAAGCCGGAGCTGTGCGCGAGTACACCCTGCGAACGGTCGACGCCTCGCTCGGGCCGCGGATCTCAAGCACCAGCGGGAGCACGACGCCGCCCGGGGTGGCCTTCGCGTAGCTCACCTGGATCAGCACGGACCCGAACGCCGTCGGCCTGACCACGGACGCGTCGAGCGTCAGCGTGATCCGCTGCTCGCGCAGGTAGCGGGGAGAGATCTCGTCGATCCAAGCGTCAGGCATGGTCCATCCCTCTCACGTGCCCACGTCGAAGTGCACCAACACCGTGCCGCCGTTGACGCGGCCGACGCCGACGCAGTAGTGACCGGCGACCCAGGGGGTGAACCTGACAACGGACGACTGCCCTGCTGGCGACGTGAAGCCGTGCACGCACGGAGTCTCGACGAACCAGCGCGTGAACAGCCTGCCACCGAGCGCGGCATCCATCGGGCCGGCCACGCCCCCCACGCTCGCGGTCAGCTCGATCTCCGTACCGACGACGCCCACGCGCTTCGTGTGCGGGTACCCGTCGATCGGGTTGATGCGCGATGGAGCGCCCGGATCCGTGCCTCCGAGGGTCCCCGGCGGACGCTCCGGATCCTGCCACTGCTGCAGCACGAGTCCGGCGGTCGGGGAGACGGTGAAGTCCTGCACGATGATCAGCCTCCCGGATGCAGCTCGGAGACGCCTTTGAACTCGAGCCGGCCTCCGAGGATCTGGAGTCCAGCGAGCTTGTTGACGCCTCCTTCCCCGTCGACCTTGACGATGTATCTCGTCCCAGACTCCTCATCGATCGGGGCGTCCTCGACGAAGCTCACGCTGATCGTGTGGATCGCTTCGTACCCGGCGGGGCCTGACGTGCCGTCCGTCGCGGCGCCGAGAGTCGTCGACGTGCCGTCCATCTCGAGCTTGTAGACAGTCACTATAGGCTTGATGGTCGGCATCGCCACGTGGCCAGCCGCTCCACGGACCCAGATCCGCACGACTCTAAGCTGCCCACCAACGACCAGGTTGTCGGCCGAGAACAGGATCGCTTCAGGAGCCGCACCGTCAACGGTCGCCTGCTTCCAAACCCAGCCTGCATCATGAGTCCACGGGAGCGACCCGGCTCCCGTCAGGACCTCCTGATACCGATTCATCGACATCACGCGGTACACGGTCCGCGTGGTCAGCTTCGGCCATCGGCCATCGCCCCACTCGATCCCGTTCGGGCCCGGGAGCTTGATGTCCGCCGATGGTGCGTACGAGCCTCCCGCGTCTCCGTCGAGCGCGCTGGCCATCTGGATGTCGAGGGCGTTGATCTGTGCCGCGGTGATGGGATCGGGGAAGACCCAGCCAGCCGGATTGACGCGTGAAAAGGTCATGGATCGGTAACTCCTGAAGTGCCAACAGGCGAGGAATCCACCAGGAACGAGGTCTCGGTCAGAACCTGAAAGTCCACCCAGCTCGGCAAGGATCCACTCAGCAGCTCTCGGAGCCGCTCGAGGATGCGCTGGTCGCCAATCGAAGGCGCGCCCGCATAGCCTAGCGCGAGGCGCACATACGCGATCAGCGAAGTCGCATAGTTCGGCCACTCGGACGCATCGGTCGGCAGTCCCCACGCCGGCGTCTCTCCGGCAGGCCACAGTGGCGCGATGGCCCGGCCGTGCTGCGTTGTGACGGACATCGTCTGCTCGACTAGCACGGCGCGCGGGTCGACCCGCTGGAGCTCATGAGCGAGCGTCGGGCAATCGACCTGGAGCTGCGTGGTCCAGGCGACCCAGACGCGATCGCGGAACGCCGCCTCGGTCTCGTCGGCTCCCTGCACGAGGCCCGTCGCCCGGGCGTAGTAGTCGAGCGCATCGGTCGCGAGGTGCGGCCACGCCTGCAGGAGCGCGCGCTCTGACGAGCTCGTCGCCGCTGCCACGCCCGCGGCCCTGGACCTGCGCCATAGGCCGTCGATGCCGAGATCGTTCTCCGCACTCCCGCCCTTGCCGACGGCGCGACGCATGGTGCGATATGCGCGCTCGGTGGGCGAGGGTCCGCCGCCGACGCGGAATGGGCAGGGGGAGAGGGCGCCCAGGCTCATCCGACCTCGAGGACGAACGGGCAATCCACAGCGGCGCCCGACGCGTGCGTGAACGTCTTGACGTGGACGATCAGCGGGTTGCTCGCGTCGAGGTAGGCCACCGCGAGCACGACATCAGCCCAGACCGCGACCACGGGGTGAGCGCTCGCCTTCGCGCACAGGAGCGCCGTCGGCACGGAGATCCCCTGCTCGTCGAGGTAGGACGCGGCGAACGTCAGGGTGTAGTCTCCGACCCCCGCACGCGCGAGCACGGGGTGCGCCTGCGATTCGTTCGAGTTCCAGGCTTCGGCCTGGTAGAGCGTCGTCAGCGTCGGGGCCACGTAGGACGCAACCACGACAGCACGCGCGATGCTGCTGAGGTTCAGCCCGGCGAGCGCGTGGAAAGCCGCATTGAACGCCGTGGCTGGGATCTGCGTGCGCGGGTTCTGGACCGGATACTCGTCCTCGAGTGTCGGCCCGAAAGTGCTGCGCAGAAGTCGAGTCGGATAGCCGCTCATGGTCCCCTCACAGTGCGTAGACGCCGACGGCGCCAAGGGTCAGCATCTTCGGTCCGTCGGAGATGGATGCCGGGTAGGTGGGAGTCGTAACCGAGAAGGCTGCGACCGCGTCTGCGGCGGAGCCGCCGAGAGCCTCCATGACCCTGGTCGCACCGACGGCGCCGACGCGATAGCCGCGCTCGTCGAACACGCGCGGGAACCGGACGCACCTGGTGCCGCGGGGATCCGTCGCCGTGTCGAATAGGTCGCCGGGCCCGAGCTCGTCGAAGTACTCCTCGAGGGCAGCGGATACCAGGGCATGCCGAGCCATAGCCGGAGACACTGTGACGCCCGAAGCGACGGTGAATGACGCAGGGGTCGTCAGAAGCACGCGGAACAGATTTGCTCCCAGGTCCTCGATCGACGCGATGGATAGCACGTGAAACACCGACGCAGCGGCGTCCCACAGCATGATGGCTGGAGCGTCGTCGCCGATCAAGGTCGCGAGAGCGAGCTGGCCAGGGAGCGTCGCGTCCTGAGGACATGCGATCGTGAAATCGGTCTGGGACGAGACAGATATCACCGACGGAAACGAGCTGACGTCATAGGTGGGGAACGGGACCGAATCGGTCCAGCCGTATGCGGTCCCCTTCGCGAGCTGGAGCTGCAGCTTCGCGTGTACGGGCTGCGACTGCACCGGAACGACGAGCACACTCGCGCGCGCAGGGACGACCGGCGAGCCGGGAGGCGTCAGGTAGGCGATCGCTGTGGCGAGCACGGACACGGACGGGATCCTGGCGAGGGGACCGAGAGCGTTGCCGCGCTTCTGTGTAATCGCGACCACAACCGTGCCAGCGTGCAGCGCGCACGGGTAGACGTAGGCGTCCTCGATCGCGTTCGACGCAGCCCTGCCCCACGCGCGGAAGTGCGCGTCATTGCCCGCGGCCTGCTTGTAGCGGGCCCGGGACATCAACCGATCCGCGAACTCCGCATCGGTCTCAGTGTCGGTGCCGCCCGTGAAGTCGGCTGCGACCGTGCACTCGGGGCCCATCGAAGGGTCGCGCGTGATCCACGTGAGCTTGTCGCCGGCATGCAGATTCGTCGTCGAGCCGGTGTCGATGGCGGCGAGCGTGACCGAAGCAACGCCGCCCGCGGGAGTCGTGACCGTGCCGAAGACCTGGTACTTCTTCCCGGCTCCATCGCGCGCCTGATAGGCCGCGGGGTCCGGGATGGTAGTCGAGCCGACGATGATGGTGCCGGCCACGGCAGGCACGTTGACGGCCCCGCTGCCGCCCGTGGCTGGCAGACGGTCCTCGTCCCAGAGTGCGCCGTGGAAGTCCTCGAGAAACGCCGTCGACGCGCGTTCGACGCGGATTTGGTCGGAGAGGTAAATTGCTCTGCGCTGGTCGAGCTGCCCGAGCTGGTCGATCGCGTCGGCTTCGATCCACCAGCGAGAGCCTACCTGGGTAGCTCGCGCGATCTCGTCCTCGGTGAAGAGGGCGCCGGTCTCCGGGTTGCGCAGTGAGCGGAGCCCATTGCGGAAATTGGCGAGGATGACGCGGTCTCGAATGTACCCGCGGGCCATCACCTGGAATTCGCGATCGGCGGTCACGCGGGCCTCCCGAGCGGCAGTTGCGGGTCACGTCGCTGCCCGCGCGGAACGTTGCGGTAGGACACGTGGACCTCTGCCCAGTCGTCGCCGAGCAGTGCGGCGCTGTCGACGATGACCTGCCTCGAGTCGACCAGCCGCTTGAGCGCGCGCTCGGTCTCTGCCGCGAGGAACTGCGCGGCCGTGTCGTCGACGCGTTCGAGGTCCTGGTACCGCTGCCCGACGGTCTCGACCGCAGAGCCCGATCCACGCTGCACCGTGAGAGCCGTCAGGACCGCGGCGTCCGTCGGATCGAAGCCGCGCTCGATCGACAGGTAATCTCCCGTGACAGGATCGATCGCGTCCGCGAGGATGCCGGGAGGCGCGCCCGGATCCTCGTACAGGACCGGCACGAAGAAGCCGGCAAGCGAGACGCCTGCAGGCGGGATCACGGGCAGGGGCATGGAGGGACGGTAGCGCGCGGGCCCGAGCGTTTGACCGTGGCAGGTGTTACGCTAGGACCATGAGACACTTTGAGGGGATCTTGGTGGCGCTTGTGATGGTTGGGTGCTCGTCGTCCGATGAGCCGTCGTCGGGCCAGCCACAGCCTGGAGCAGAGGCCGGCGTTGACGCCCACACGGACGGAGGCCTCGAGGCGGAGACGGGCCACGAGGCGGGAAGGGATGCAGCTCCCGACGCAGTCGCAGACTCGTCGGAATCGGACTCCCCCACCGACACCCCTGACAGCCCTCAGGACGCACCGACCGACACGGACGCCCAGACACCGGTTGACGCCCCAGCGGAAGCGGCAGTGCCCGGAGCCTGCTCGCCCCCTGGCCCTTCTGGCAACGTCGCCGACTGCAGCTCGCTGTGCTCGTCCTACTGCGAGCCGGCCTGCCCCGGCGGTGGCCTGCCCGGCGGTGGCGGATCCTGCAACCCGTACCTGACCTGCGACGCATCGGATCCGATCTGGCTGACGTCACCCGTCGAGCGCGCGTTCGTGCTGCCGGCAGAGACCGGGGTTCATCAAGGTCTGGACGGCAACGGCGTTACCTGCAAGACGACCTGCGGAACTGTGACCTCGTTCGCGTTCCATGTGGTTCTGGGGCATTGCGCCAAGTTCACGAACTCGGGCGGTCGCACCTTCCTCGACGACAAAGCCGAGTGCTCGAAGGCCTCCGAGTGCCTGGTCGTGCAGGGGTCGCAGGCTGGGACCATCGTCCGCGTGCTTGGAACCGGAAATGGGCCCGCTTGGGCGTACGCGCAGGTCGACGAGAGCTGGTCGGGCCATCCCTGCCCGTACAGCTGCCCCTGATTCAGTCCAATGGACAACTGAGCTTTGGCAACCCAGGGAGCGCTGGCAGCCCAAAGGGCGGGAGTCCGATCGTAGGCCACGCCCACGCCAGCGACGGGAGACCAGGCAGGTTCGGCAGCTTGGGCACTTTCGGAAGCGCTGGCAGCCCGAACGACGGGAGCACGATGATCGGCCATGGCCAAGCGAGAGACGGCAGACCGGGCAAGCTCGGCAGCTTGGGCACTTTCGGAAGCGCTGGCAGCCCAAAGGGCGGGAGTCCGATCGTAGGCCACGCCCAGTCCAGCGGAGGGAAGGCGCAGTTGCTCACGGTGGCGGCACCGCCACCATTAGCGAAAGGCACGGCTGGAGCGGGGGCGTGCCGGGGCCGACTGCCAGAACCATGGCAGTCGTCGGTGTCGGCACGAGAGGGTCGATCCCCACGACCATGTTGCCGACGACGCTTACGTTGCCAACGAGCTTGATCCCATCGTCCGAGATCTCGATCCGACTGGCTCCGTTCGGCGAGCGCACGATCGCCCCGTCCTTCGAGAGCAGCACCGAAGCGCCGTCTCCTTGGATGATCTTCACGTCTTCGTTCTCTGGGTCGAGAACGATGCAGTGGGCTTTTGTCGGGGCGCCTTCCTTGGTCGACCGCTTGTATGGCACGTACAGCGTGATCAGCGAGTTCCAGATCGCATCGGGGCTGGACTCGTCACCGCCCGGGGCGATCTGATCTTCGACGGACACGAACCCACCAGCGTAGCCGACGAGCGCAAGGCTCCCCGGCTTCGGAGCGGGGAATGCGCGATTCAAGCGCAGGTCCCGCCACGTGAACGGCGTCAGCCCGTCGCCCGTGCGGATCGCGTAGGCCTCAGCACCGATCGTCTCGGTCCCGTCCGTCGTCGACACCTGCTCCGGAGCTCGAGGGCGGAACACGATCCCGGGCGCCCCGTACGCCTCGCAGTCGGGCGTCGACTCGCCTGCGTCGCTCTCCTCGAGGCCGGCCACCGCTCCGTCACCGCCGACGAGCACGGCCGAGTGCGGGCCCGAGATCGTCGAGCCCGTCACCTGCATGAAAGAGACGGTCCAGTTTCCGAGCTGCGTGATTTTCATCGAAGACCTCGTCAGAGGACCTCGTCAGAGGACCCACAACCCCCGCGCGACCATCTCCAAGCTCGTCGAGTATCCGGCCGACGCATCGCCCTTCATCGTGACCTTGTGGATCATGTAGGCGCCTCGCGCGCTGGCGCCTGCTACCTCGACGTCTACGTCCGCGATCGTGTCGATTCCCCAGGGGGTCAGCTTCGCCCCGTCCCAGTACGCGAGGTCGGGGACCTCCATGGACCACGCATCGGTCTGCCGTGAGCGCATGAGCATCTCGCGCCTGGCGCGCGCGTCGCCCTGCTCCTGCGTCTTGACCGCGTCGTCGACGATGAACACGGGTCGATTGATGACCGGAGCGACCGCGTTCAAAACCTCGTTTGTTTCGGCGCTTCGGACCTTGGCCTTCGCGAAGCCGCCGCCGCCTGAGAGACCGGAGACGAGTAGCACCGACGGCGTCTGCTCGTAGTCCTCGATCTTCTCCGCGGAGACGACGTTGTTGTTCTGCGGGTCGTCCCGACGAAGCCGGAGCCGGTAGAACGTGATCCCCCGCTGGTCCGGCGCGCCAATGATGATGCGCCCGTCGGGAGCGTCCCATTGCGTCAGGTGGAAGCGGTTCAGATGTCGCTCGACGAACGCATAGATCGTCTCTGGTGGGTGGACCTTCGCGGCGTCTTCCTTGAGGTCGTCGAGGTCGATCGCGGATCCCCCTGCGCTCTTCCCCGTCATGATGTCCCTGGCCACGTCGGGGTCGAAGACGAAGTGCTCCTCGCCCAGCCCGAGAGGCGCGTACGCCTGCAGGACGACGTCTTTGAGCGAGCACTTCGCCAGAGAGATCGTCGGGTTCGCCGAGGCGAACGCCGCATCTGCGAGCGCAGTACGCACCGTGAGCTGTACCGTCGCGCCGGCGTCCGAGGTGACCGGAAGGCGCCGCGAGAGCATGCGGCCTGTGAGCCTCGCGCGGCCGTTGACCTCGACGCGCCACCGGGTGCCGAGCGCGATCGCGTCGCTGAGCTTCGTCCAGGTGTTCATCGAGCCGATCTCGAAGAGCGCGGACGCCGGCTCCGTGAGTGCGTTGGAGATCTCGAACCTCGTGATCGCGTCGATGGTGATCGACGCCGCGCCGTTGGTGGACGCGATGATCACCTTGTCTGCCGGCCGATTCATGACGCCAGCACCACAACCGGCGTCCCCGCCGGGATGAAGCCTGGGTCAGGAAGTGCCGTATTCAAAGACAGCAGCGTCACGGCCGGCTGTCCGATCTCGGCAGCGATCGAGAACAGGTCCGTGTCTGCCGGCCAGGTCCGCGTCACCGACTTCGGTGCGCCCTGGCCTTCGCTCGGTGCCCTGGCGGCAGCGTCCGCGATGTCCACGAGCTTCGCCATGAGGGGAGCCTCGTCGGGGTCTCCGGTCAGCGTCTTGCCGATCTTCTCGCAGGCATCCTTGACCCGGTCAGCCTTCTGCCTGATGCCGTCCCACGCGTCGCCGGGGGCGTTCATCGCGCCCTGCAGCTCGGAGGCAAACTCGGTCAGGTCCTCGAGGCCACCCGACCAGCCCCCGGTGGACTCCGCGTCGAAGGATGCTTCCTCGACACTGGTCTGGATCGTCGCCTTGACGGAGGCCTGCTCCGCGGTGACCTGGTCGTCCTCGTTGTCCTCGACGAAGGTGATCGTCATCGTCTCGCCGTCGCGCATCGACAGCGTCGCGGTCCGATCGTAGCTCTCGACTCGCACGCGCAAGTTGCGCTCGAGCGGGAGGTTCAGCGTCCCGGTTGCCTGCGCCTCGCAGAGCTTCTCCATGTCGTTGAGGCGGTCGGGATAGATCCTCGGAGACTCGAGGAGCCCCCGCTCGACGAGCGTGTTGTGCCAGACGGTATCGACTGTCCAGGTGCGTTCCTTGCGCCCCGTCGAGTCGAGGCGTGTGCCAGCGCGGAAGGGGATCGTGCTCTTGACGAGGCGGTTGCCTCCACTCTTCCTGATGCCAGAGACGCAGAAGTGGACGCTGATCTCGTCGTCCGGCTTGAAGCTCGCGACCTGCAGGTTGTCCCATTCGCCGGCCATCATGGACCTCCGAATCCTGGGACGTTACTTGGCGCGGGAGGCAGGCCGTTGCCGCCGCCGGGCTTGTCCAGCTTCCCGGCCGCGCGCTCGATGGCGGCAGCTCCGCGGAGCAGCGACTGCTCGACACCTGTGCCGCCCTTGGTCAGCGAGGCCTGGAGTGCCCTGGCGGCATCTTCGCCTTGCTTCACCGACGCACCCCGGATCTGCGCGTCCGTCTTCACCTCGCCTCCGGTGACCGCGTGGGCCAGCCAGCCCATGACGGTGGTCGATACGTTGCCACCTTCCTGCGTCGCCTTGATGCGGGCCTGGAGCTCCGCCAGGACCTTGCTCTTCTCCTCCTGCGTCGCGCGGGGAGACTCGGCGATGGTCTGGGCGTGGTGAGCGAACGCGTTCAGTTCGTCGATCGACTTGAAACCCTTGTCGATCTGCGGGGCGACCACCTCGTCAGCGATCACCTTGCCCGCCATGAAGCCAGCCGCGGCCGCTCCGAGGACTGCGCCTGCGCCCTTCCACGTGGCTGGGTTTCCCGCAGCCTTCGCGATCGCGGGGCCCGCTGTGGCGGCGAGCGAGGAGCCTGCCGACCCGGCCATGCTCGACAGGCCACCGGCCAGCCCAGCGCCACCGACCTTCCCTCCTGCGAGTGCGCCAGCGGCGAGAACGGGATGCTCGAGCGTGAAGCTCGCCAGCTTCGCGAGCATCTTCGCGACGGGGGGCGCCGCCTTGGCCATCGCCTGGAACGCCGCAATCATCTCGGGCTTGGAGAACTCCTGGGCGAGCGTGTTCAGCGCCGCCTGGAGCTTGGCTTTGGGGTCCTCGAGTCGCTTGGTCGCCTCTGCCTCGAGCTGGGCGGCGGAGAGGGCAGACCGGCCGGCGTCCTGCAGGGCAGCGTTGAGAGCGTCCGTCGCGGCTTTCGCCTTGTCCTTCGCAGAGCCCCCGGCCTTGCCGAATGCATCGCCATAGATCTTCCCGAAGTCCGTCATCAGCTTGAGCTGCTCTCCCTTGAAGACCTTGGCCAGGATCTCCTTCTTGCCGCCCGTCTTCTGCATGATGGCCTGCAGAGCGTCGCTGCGGACGCTGCCATCCTTCGCGGTGACCTTGACGCCGAATGCCTTCTCGATGTTCTTCTGCTGCCCGGGGTCCCCGAGCTGCTCCATCAGGCCGGTGACTGCCTTCAAGCCCTTCTTGAAGTTGCCCGTCGATGCGTCGGCGACGTTGAGCATGCCGACCATGATCTGCATGCCGTCCTTGCCGGTGAGCCCTGCCAGCTTCGCCGTCGCTCCGAGCATTCCGATCTTCGCGCCGAGGTCCTCGACGCCGACGCCGCCTTTGTTCGCGATCGAGATCATCGCGGCCATCGAGTCGGGCAGTTCCTTGGCGCTGATCCCGAACTTCTCGTTGAGCTGCCCAGCGATCGTCGACAGCGTCGCCATCGGGATCCCGCTCGCGGTGGCCGTCTTCGCTACCTCCTCGATCGCAGCACGCGCGAACTCGACGTTACCGACGTCGTCATAGATCGCCTTGAAGCTGTCAGCGACATCGTCGTTCGACTGGCTCCACTTGTTCGCGGTGCCCTCGATCTCGCGCTGGATGTTGCGGTAATCGACGGCCTTGCCAGTGCCAGCCTGGATCGCGAAGGCGATGTTGCGGTATTTCGAGACGAGCTCCACTGCCTGCTTGGCACTGGCTCCGACGGACAGGGCGCCTCCGAGCGTCGCGGCCTGGGCGAGCGTGCCCTTGATCGTCCGGCCGAGGTCGAGCGCAGCCGCCTTCGCGTCGCCGAGGCCTGCGCGCGTGGCGCTCCGGAGCGACTGCTGGACCTGCTTGCCCATCCGCTGCACCGATGCGGACACCTCACGCAGGCCACCGAGGAAGCCGCCGGCCTTGAGTGTGAGCTTGACCGACGCTTCCTTGTTCGCCACCGCGCTACCTCACCTTTGCCAGTTTCTGCAGCACTCCGGTCCCGTTCACGATCCGCTGGAGTTCTTCGAACGAGAGAGTTCCGCAATCGAGCTCTCTTGCGACTGCAGCCAGGACTGCCCCGTCGGGGATTGCAGCGCCTGGCGCGCCATGAAAATCACGCAGCTGGGCTGCTCGTGCCCAGCGATATCGGTCAAAGGGCCGAGGTGGCCCACCCGAGCCACCGACGCGATGAGGTGCCAGAAGTCGTTCTCGTCCGTCACAGCAACGCGCGGATCGAGCAAGTCGCGGTACACACGGAGCCTGCCGAGAAGGTCTCGCAGGGAGGCCTCCTCGTAGCGAGTAGCCAGCTCGTCGCACTCGACAAGCTGAGCATGCGGAGGCTGCGCGGTGCGGATCGCGAGAGCGAGCAAGCACAGCTGCTCCATCTCCTCGAACGTCTCCGCGTCGCGGTCGGCGTCGAGGTCCTTGAACGTGGCGAACCACGCGCGGGCATCGACGCGTGCACGGATGAGATCCATCGCCCGCGGAATGCGCACTCGCACGGGGATCGCACGCCACGCCCCCGAGGCGGGATCGCGCTCTCGGATCTGGTCGCGCACGAGCATGTGCCCGTCTTCGCCGGGGATGATCTCGAGCTCTGCCCAGGTGCGGCCGCCTAGCTCCTGGATCCTGTCCTCGGTGTCGGGCGCCTTGTCTGCTGCCTTATCCTTGCCCATGTTCGCCTACCACTTCAAAGGCGAAAGGCCCAGCGACCGGAGGGGGTGTGCGGTCTGACCTGGGCCTTCCGAGTCTGTTGCGAAGTCGCGTCTGGTTATGATGCCTTGCGCGACCCGATTACCTTTGCGGAGAACTCGATGGCTCCGTCCTTCGTGCTCGTGATCTCCAGGTCATCGATCATCCCGTTGATCGTGTACGTCTTGCCCGGCACCTTCAGCCTGTACTGGGCGAACTTGTCCTTCTGGAAGTCGGACTCGTAGTCGCGTTCGTACCCGTCCTGGCTGAGGACGCACTTGAACGTCAGCTCGTTGACGTGCTCGCCGTTGGTGACGCCCGCGGTGGGATTGCGCAGCGTGCCGATCTGCTTGCGGCCCTTCGAGGCCTTGACCGTGCACTCGGTCACGTCGACCAGATCGCCAGCGCCCTTGCTGAGCCTGCCCTTGGGATAGAACTTCTGCTCGTCGCCGGAGGCCATGGATCAGCCCACCTTTCCAACGTAAACGCCCATCTTCGACAGGATCTTGAACGGCTTCGCGGGAATGAAGATGTCGACCTGGGTTTCGTCGGTCGCGTTGATCTGCACGATGACCTGACCCGCATCGGCAGCAGCCTGGAACTCGACGCCGTTGATGTAGCCCTTCGGGACCCAGTAGCCCATGGTGCGCGAGATGATGAAGGCCTTGATGTCGCGGCACTCGACCACGCCCTCTGGCAGCTCCTCGTCGCCCTCCTCGCGGTCCGCGGCCACCTTGCACTGGTGGAACTCCTGAGGGAGTGCAGCGCGCAAGTCCTTCGCGTAGTCGTACATCGCGTCGACTTCGTTGCAGTCGAGGCAGCGGTAGTCGGGGTTGCTGTTGGCGTCCACGCTGTGCGTCGTGATGGCGCGCATCACGCGGATAACGCCGTTCGCGTCGTAGTGCAGGAGGGAGACGCCATTGTCGAGCGCGTCGATCGCCTCAGCCGCGGTCGGCTGATCGCCAATGATGTCCGCGCTCGGCAGGAGCGCGTTCGACATGTCGGTTCCGATGCGATTCGCGTTGCCGCGGAGCTTGCGTGCGTAAGACCGGTCGCCCATCTCGGCGCCAGCGACCTCGCAGGGCAGCGACTCTACGCCGATGCCGAGCATCGTCTCCATGACCTCGGAGTTCAGGCCGATGGCCCCTGTCTTCGCCGAGCTGACGGACGTGGTCGTGCCGAGCACGCCCTGCTGCAGGTGCGCGTCGAGGCCGATGTTGTACGCGTCGATGTGCGTCTGGAGATTGTCCGAGTTGTTGGCCGAAGCGGCGTTCACGTCGGCGTTGCTCGCACAGAGCGCGATGTAGTCGTATTCGGTCCCGGCCACGGTCGCGAGCGCGGTCGTGAACACGGGCTCGGTCGTGCCGCCGGTCAGCTTCGCGCCGCTCACGGCGACAGAGCCGCTCGTGCAGCCCTCGATGATCTTGGCGCGCAGGGTGACGTCATTGCCCGCCGGGCCCTTGCCCTTGGCGGTCAGGGTCACGACGCCGACGCCACCGCTCGAGGCGGTGACGAAAAGCTCGGCCGTGCGCTTGTTGATGTAGGCGATCGCCTTGGTCTTCCAGGCGTCCGCTGCCTCGCCGACCAGCCAGGGCACGTCGATGACGCGACCGGAGATGACGACGCGGATCGTGCCGTCCGTCGAGATGGTCCCCGACGGAGTGATCGTCCCGGTCGCGGCGCCGCCATTGGATTCCGTGGGGCAGATCAGATCGCACTTGATCGTGGGGTCGCGCTGCAGAGCCGCCTTGTAGGCGAGCGCGGGCAGCGAGCCGACACCGGCCGCGGCTTCGATGTCCGCCATCGAGCTGATCGTGCGGACCTCGGTGTCGGGCGTCTGAGCGCCACCGGCGCTGTTCTTCGGGCCGACGATCAAGCACCGAAGCGCTGCGGAGCCGGGGCTCACGACGCCGTACAGCAAGTTGACGCGCAGGAAGAGCCCGGGGGTCTTGTTCGTGGGGCTGACGACGAGAGGCGGTCCGCTCATGATGTGGGCTCCTGATCAGGATTCGGATCCGACTTCGGATCTAGCGCGTCGGCCGGATTATCCGGCGCGGTGACGTATGCGAGGTAGTCGTCCTCGGTCACTTCGACGAGCTCCCCCAGCTTCAGGCTTCGACGCAGCTCGCGGCTGTACTTCGCACAGTACTCCTCGGTCAGAGGAGTCACGCGCTCGGTGTCCCACTCGATGCGGTCGACATCGACGCGGCGAGCGCCGATGAGCTCGTTCGCCATGCCGCGAGAGCCGCTGCCGTAGCGAGCCACGGCGTGGCCTTCGACCGAACGAACGAATTTGGCAAACTTGGGGGCCATGCAGGTCGGACACTACCGATCCGGGCGCCGCGTTTGACTAGGGCATGGTGACGGTGATGTCCGGGATGTCGATCTTCGTGGCGGGGGTCCCCTGTGCAGACGTCTGCACGCGGATCCGGGTCTTCTCCCAGTCGTGGAAAACCTGCGAGTCACGCCGGCGCAGCGTCCAGCTCGTCGTGAATCGGATGATGTCGACGAAGCTGGTCGGCGTCACCATGGCGCTGCGGGCCTCGAGCACGTCGATGCCCTGCGGAGACGAGAGGACAACGCGCCTGGCTGCGGTCGCGTCGGTGATCGTTGCGAGCACCTCCGAGCGCACCAGATCGAGCTCTCCCGCACGCTCGTCGGAGGACTCCAAGCGAGAGGCGATGAGCGCCAGTTCCCACTCGTTGCGGAAGAGCCGCTTCGACGAGCCTGCTCTGGCTGAGTTCGAACCAACCGTCGCCGAGACCGACCCGTCGACCGGATAGCTGGCCACCCAGGCAAGCACGGCCGCGGGGAAGTCCCCCACGCGCGCCGCGAGGAGGTCCTGCGCTGCGACCTGCGAGCCGATCGATCGATGCTCGCGCAGGCATCGGATGGTGCCGGGGTTGGCGTACGCGACGCCTCCCGTGAGGCCTCCCGTCGCGACCTCTGAGGTGGCTTCGATGCCATCGATCGGGTCGTCCCACCTGCACTCGACGCCGGCCTCGAGGTTGACGTGGGCGCCTCCCTGCAGGCTCGTCACGTCGACGAGCACGCCCGACGATGTGACAGGCCAGGCGTGGTCGGCCGTCGCGGGGTTCTCCTCCACGCGCACGATGGCCTCGGGGATGAGCGAGCCGTCGACGATCGGGATCGCGTAGGAGTGCGCGGGGACCGAGCCCGTTGCGCCGGTCGACCGTACGAGCAGCTTGCCGCTCGAGTAGTCGCCCTGCAGGCGCTGCAGGAGGCCGATGATCGCGCGCGCGTTGGCGATGCTTCCGGAACTCATTTGGCCATCTCCTGCACTAGCAGCTCGCCAACGTACGCGAGCAGGTCCGCTTCGAACGGGCCGAGATCGAACGGGTTGCGCTGCGGCATGTTCTCGGTCCCGCTCGCGTGGTACTTCGCATACCCGACGTGAGCCCAGGCCTCAGCCCAGGCCCCACCGTAGCGGGTCATCGTCGAGCCGGCCATGACGCCGGTGTCCTGCAGGATCTTCGACGAGGTCCCGCGGCGTCGCTTGATCGTCTTCTCGGCGAGTGGAGCCCACCCGGGGCCCTCCGCCTCGTAGACGTCATCGACCGAGCTCTTGAGCGCTTCGGCGACCACCGGCATCATGCGACCGATGTTCTTGCCCTTCGCATCGAACGTCGCGATGACGCCAGCGAGCTCGCCGAAGTCCGCGTCAATCGCGGTGCCGCGGTAAAACCACCCCATCAGTACCCTCCCGGGTCGCGATTCGACATCGAAGGCGCGAACACGAACTGCGGATCGTCAGGCGAGTTGACGCGCGACGTGTGCATGGGATTGGCCCCCGCTCCGACCTCGCCATTGGACCGCAGTTGCGCGTCCGCGAGGGCATTGAGCAGGGTCTCGGCGTCCTTGTTGACCTGGGCGAGGAGAGGCTTGCCGTCCGGCCCGATCCAGGCCTTCACGCGCTTGGTCAGCTCGTACATGGCCATGTCGCAGATCGCGCCGTTGACTGCGTCGTCACCCGCTACCAGCGCTTCCACCTGCGCCTGGGTCGGCCACGCCCGGCCCAGGATGAGCTGGGCCCTGCGAGACGCGGTCGCGATGGCCGTGGCCAGCGCCGGTCCTGCGGTTCCGCTACCGTCGTCGCAGGCTGCAGATCGCACCTCGCGCGGCTTGTGTCGTGCCTCGAGGTCAGCTTGTGTGATGGGGGGCCAGGCCATGCGGCGAGAGTAGCGCCGGGGGCAGGGCGTTCGATTCAGGCGCGGACGAGCTTGCGGCGGTGGCAGTCGCGCGCGGTCGCTTCGTCGACCGGGTACGCCTTGATCCCGACCGGCAATTCAGCCTGGAACTTGGAGATGTCGGTGCCCTCTGGCACCAGCACGTCACCAGGGCGCGCATCGACCATCTTGCCGAGCGAGACGATGGTCACCGACTCAGCGAGCTGCAGCGCCGAGTCGGGGAGGCCCATGCGCTTCGCATCCCTGCGCGCCTGGTCGAGCGCGGACTGCATGAGACCGGCTTCGCGCTGGTAGGCCTCGAGCTTCTCCTGCTGGCTCGACACCTGCTTTTTCAGCGCGGCGTTCGACTTGTTGGCGGCATCGAGATCCGCCTTCAGCTTCGAGATCTGCGCTTCGAGCTCTCCGGCCAGATCGGGCGCAGGACTCTGCGTGAGGCTCTGCACAGGACTCTTCGTATCGGCCGCGGTGTCGGCCTTCGTCTTGTCTGCCATGGTTGGGACTCCCTCTGAGAAGTGAACGGGATAGGTGAGAAGCGGGGCCCGTTTCCAGGCCCCGTCAGATCAGGTCAGGTCAGCTCAGCACGTCCTTGATCAGGCCGCCGGCCGTGGTCGACGCCATCTTGATGTCTTCGCTGAACCCGGTCTCGAGCATGATGCCCTTGTAGAGGCCCTTGTCCTGCGGAACGTACTCGTTGTTGACGATGCCCGTGCCGCTCGGTCCCTTGACGCGGAAGCTGTAGCTCGTCGCCATCTGGCTGCCGTCGCGCGGGACGCCAGGGGGCACGCTCGCGAGGACGACATCGTCGCCCAGAATGTACTCCATCGCGCCGGTCGTTGCGTTCGTGCGCTTGCCGGGGACGATGGTGAACTTCGGGAAGCCCGGGATCGCGAACGTCTGCATTGCCTGCGACGCGGCTGCAGCGGCAGCGGTGTCGGGGTTCGGGGCGCCATCGCCCAGCATCTGGCGCATGTACGCGATGACCTTGGCATCCTGCAGGAACCACCCGGCGACTTCCGGGTTCATGAAGATGTCCGTCACGCGCGCGAGGGAGGCGACGATCCGGGTGCGCAGGTTCGCGAGCGGGTCCTTGCTCGCGCCGGTGTCCCAGTACGTCTGGGCTCCGAGCGAGGTGCGGTTCGCTGCGTTCCAGTTCGCCAGCGTGGTCAGCTTCGCCCAGGTGCGAACCTCGCGTCCGAGCAGGACCTTCTCGAGGAGCATCTTCGCCGTCGTTGCGCGCACGTCGAAAGTGGCCTCGTTCTCGGTGTCCCAGCGCACGTAGCTGGCCAGGCCCTGGTCCTGAGTCTTGTAGGAGCCGGTCGAGCTGCCGATGTCGACCTGATTGATGTGCCCGAGTGCGCCGATGGCGGTCTCGACCACTTCGTACGTGTTCTCCTTCGACAGGTCACGCGTGATGCCTTCGCTCTTGTCGACGAGCACGATCTTGCTCACCAAATCGGCGCAGAACTCAGCGTTCGAGTACCCGCCGAGGTAGGTGTCGAGCTCCTCGGTGGTGCGCACGTCCGAGGGGGCGACGGCCATGGTGATCTTCTCACCTGCGCGATGCATGACCCGGCCGTCAGAGCCGACGAGGTCCTGGGCGAGCGTGAAGAGCATGTTCTGGGCCTGCTTCGTGAACCTCATTGTCTGTCTCTCCGTCCCCTCGAAATCGTTTCGTCGTCAGTCTCTCGGTCAGGTCGTCCGGTCGTCGGTCGTCGGTCGCGTTCGTCAGCTCAGGATCACAGCGACGCGAGCAACACCACCGGGACATGCGCGAAGCCCGTTCCCGCGGTGAACGCGCTGGTGATTCGGTCGAACAGGATCTTCTTGCCGGGAAGCAGCACGCACGCGGGAGCGGCAGCCTTCGCGCCGATCGTGCCGGTGAACACTGCGGCCGCGGTCATGCCGGCCTCGACATCGCCCGCAGCACCACCGAGAATGTCGCCCTTTGTGTTGAGCGCGGGAGCGGTCTGGTCACTCGACAGGCCGATCGACGATGCGACGCCGCCAGTCCAGTTGACCGTCACCTCCCAGAAGGGGGTAGCGGCGAGCGCGAGCCGGAAGCCTGCGGGGACCGTGAACAGCGTTGCGCCATCGACGGTGTCCTTCGTGATCGCGAGCTTGAGGTCGACCACCTTGTCGGCGCGCAGCCACCGGCCCGTGCCAGCGGTCGGCGTGATGACGAGGTTGTCGGTCGCGTCGGCGGCCGTGCTGGTCGCGTTGAAGATCCAGGTCGAGTTGTTCTCCTGCACGACCACGAGCTGCCCGACGTACCGGCTTGCGGCAGCGATGGCCTTGAGCGCAGCGATGGTCGCCACGGTCGAGGAACCGACGAACGACTGCGCGACCTTCCAAAGCTCAACCTCGACGTACTCGCCTGCACCACCCGCAGCGGTGACGGCTCGGCCGATGTAGTTCTGCGCAGTGGTCGAGGGCGCGGACGCCTTGACCACGCGAGAGGTCGCGTCGACGGTGAGCAGGTCGCCCTTAGCGATGACGCCACCGGCAAGGACCTTCGCCTTGCCGTCGGACTGATACGATGTCGTCATGGCATCGGTCATCGACTCAGTCGAAACGCCGACGAACGTGTCCGTCACGGCGGTGGCGAGCGCCACGCCGTCGAGGTTGGTCGCGTCGTCCTTGAGCACCAGGCCCTTGGCGATGTCCGAGCCAGAGCCGTTGTATCCGTTGGCGTAGCAGGTCAGGTAGTCGCGCGTTCGAAGGGTCATTCCCATGTGAGTCTCTCCTGCGTCGTTCTTCGGTCGGTCTCTGTCTCAGTCGCTCAGCTACAGCGCCCCTCGGCGTCAGCCCCTCGAATGCTTCTCAGTCCTGGCCCTGCAGCCAGGCGGTTGCGGCCCTGACCTGGTCCAGGCGATCGAGCTTGTCGAAACCCGCTCGCTCCTTGGAAAGCAGCGTCATCGCGCGCTCGGTGTCGTTGCGGCCGGCGAGAGTCTTGACCTTCGCGCGGCGGTCGTCTTCGCCGGGCTGCCGGGCAGAGGGGGCGACGTGGCCGGACTGCAGCACGCCGTTCTCGTCGGCGCGCAGCGTGATCTGCTGGCCACCGGGGGCGGAGAAGATGCGGCGCGTGAGCAGCTCGAGGTCGGCGGGCGGCAGCGGGTACAGCTCGCGGAAGGCCTTGAGCTTCGCGTCATCGACGCGCTTGATCTTGCTGCCGAACAGGTCCTGCTCGACGATGCATCCCTTGCGCTGCGACAGGATCGCAGGGCGGATGCGCGAGGCAACGGTCTTGTCGGCCGTGATGGTCGCGACCACCGCATCGGTCTCGGCCTCGGCCTCGGCATCCATGCCATGACCCATCGAGTCGTTGGCGGCCTGCAGTGCGGCGACGAGCCCTTCGACCTTCTTGGCCTGGGCGATCTGCTCGCTGGCGGCCTTGATCAGGCCCTGCAGGTCTTTGCTCCCGAACATGTCCTGGAGCTGCTTCAGTGCATCGGATGCGCCTGCAGCAGCCTTCGCGGTCTCCTCGGCAGCGCAGAGGATCGAATCGTCGGTGTCGCGGCACTTCAGGATCGCGGCGATCTTCGTGCTGAGGTTCATATTCGGTAGCTCCTGCTCTTGGTTCGGCTCTTGATGCGGCTTCGCGCCGTTGACTTCCTCGGTGTATCCGACCCCCGCGAGCATTTGACGCGCAGCCTCGAGGACCTCGTCGTTCGAAGCGAGGAGGCGGATGCCGAGCAGACCGCGCAATCGATCGATCACGTCGCAGGCCTTCACGCCCTCGGGCAGCGTGCCATGCAGCATGCGCTCGCAAAACTCGTCGAGCTCTGCGGATACCTGCTCAGGGGTCGCTTCGCGCGATAGCTGGAAGATGTCGCGCAGGCCGATGACCACCTCTTCGGGTGACTCGGCGCGCGAGACCCAGGCAGACGCCGCGATCGGGTGCATGCCCTGGATGAAGGGATGATTCGTGTACGCGAAGCTCGTCATCGTCGGGCCGACGCGTTCGCCCGAGTGCGCGTCAATCGCATCCGGCCAGACAGCGATCGAGGTCCAGCGGTATTCCTTTCCGTTGAGTTGGTCACGCAGCGTCGCACTCGTGACGTCGGTCAGCGCCCAAAGCTCTGCCTTCCCGCTCTCTCCGTTGCGAACCTGCAGATCCATCACCCACGAAGGGGACGGGGCTCCGGACATTGGGATCGATCCCGTCGTCGGGTCGAGCTCGCTCGCGTGCTCGTAGTCGGTCGGCAAGACGTGCGTCATTCCGATGCCGTCAGGCCCGGCCTTGTAGGACGGGTCTCTGCGGAAGTTTGCGACCACCTTGTCGAAGAACTCGCGCGAGAACACCGCGCCGTCAGGGCTCGACGGGTGACCCTTGTAGACGCCCTCGGTGGCGATCTGGATCCAGATCGGCTTGCCTTCCTCGATCGGAGTCGTGGGAGCGGCAGCACCAGCGCCAAACAGCAGACCTGCGAGCAGCTTCTTGCGCTTCATCGGCCGGACGATACCGGCCAGGGGGGACTATTCGGCGGATGCGAGGTCGAGGAGAGAGCCTTCCCTCGCGTCGAACCCCTCGTCAGGCAATCCCGCAGGAGGCGCGGACAGCGCCTTGCCACTGGCGGAGAACCAGCGCTGCGACCTGCTGATTTGACGGCATCTGCAGGCAAATCCGAACGGGGGGCGAGGCCACGACGGATCGTTCGCTGCGTAGCAAAGCCCGTTCGCCTCCCTGTGCGTCGGGCGTTGGCGTGAATCGCCGACTCCTCGGACTTGCCAGATCGGTCTCGCCGCAAGAACATCGGGCTGCGTCATCTCCGCATGCCTTCCGTCGTTGTACGCGCCGACTACGTTTTGCCTGTAAATGATTTCGACGTGGCTCGGATTCGCCGGCGTCCACCCTGCCGATTCCAAACGCTCCGCGCAGAACTTCTTGAACTCGCGCAGCGAAGGACCACTCCCGTCGACCATTGCGTTCTTGCCGGCCTCGATCATGCGCGCGAGCTCGGCGTGCGCGGTGTCGAGCAGGTCCTGGCGCGCGAGCTTCGCGATGGTGAACGCGCGACGCTTCGCAGCTCCCGCGAGCTGCTCGAACATGTCGCGACCGAGAACGCTCCGCTCGCGGAACATACGCACGGCGCGATCGAACGGCTGCTCGGCGAAGGGCAGCGAGAGCTGCTCGGCCATCAGGATGACCTCGCTTCGCACAGCGGCGAACCGCTCGAGCGGCACGGGTTCGTCAGTCTCCCGCTCCCAGAGCGAATCGAGGGCGCCGAGCATGAGGCCGTGCAGGATCCGGCGCTCAGCGACTCGCGCGAACGTGGTCAGCGGAAGCCTCTCGGCAGCCCGATCGAGCGCGGCCGCGATCCCGGTCGCGGTCTCGATGCCGTCGGTCGCGTCGACGAGCTGCACGCCCCATCGCGCGGTCTCTCGCGCGGTCTCCTTGACGCCTCCGTCGATGAGGGCCTCGGGGCTGCCGTTCTTGCTCTCGGGCTGGCGCACCATGCACACGTGATCGCCGTGATGGAGCCTCGCAAACCGCGCGGAGGTCATCATGCGAGCAACGATGACGTCGTCGCCAGCGTCCACGGCAGCAAGCGTCGGCTCGATCGCCTTCCACGCGACCTTCCACGCGATCCCGCCCTCGGCGTTGCGAACGGGCTTGCCGTCGGCATCCACGTCGAAGTCGCGGACCCTCTCGACGCCGCACAGGCGGCATCGATTGACGGAGCCGTGCTCGCATCGGTCGACGCCCGCGCTGGTGAGCTTCGCCGCGAGGAGTTCCGCGGCGCTTGGCTCCTGCGTCGATGACGTCGACGCGGTTACCTGGTCGGGCTCCTGCGTCGGTTCCGACGTGGGGGCAGCAGGAGTACCCGAGTCCGACGCCGGAGGCACCCCAGGTGGCGGCTTCGGAGGGGGAGGAAGCGGCTTCGACGGGTCGCGGATGACCGTCTTCGTCACCGCGGTCATGTTCCCCCACGCGTCGCGGTCTCCCGCGTTGACGAGCTGGATCGTCGCATCGCCATCGGCGGGACGCTCGTAGCCCGTCTCCTCGTACACCTGCTCGAGCTTCACGGGCACGCCGAGCTTCAGGACCTTCTCTGCGTTCGCGATCCTCACCGATCGAGGGACAGGCCGCTGCGTTCGGATGATGATCCGGGGCGTGTAGAGCGACCACTCATCGCCGAGGTTGAGCTCGACGAAGTCTCGCGCGAGCTGCTCGGTCATGACGTCGGACAGGCGCCACCCGTCCGCGTCGATGATCGCGTCCTGCTCTCCGGCTGCGGTCTCGTCGCCGGAGGAACCGATCGCATTCGGCTTCGCCTCTGTCGTGCGGGTCTGCCCTAGGACGATCTTCGAGATCTCGTCGTTGCTCGACGCGATGACGTCCGCGTGGACCTCACCCGCTCCGTCGCCCGGCTGCTCGACCTTAAGCTTCGCGCCGATCGGCATCGACGCGGAGGCGTTCGCGCCGAGCTTGTCGGCCGTCTCCTGCGCCTTGTCGAGCGCGTCGGGTGATAGCGCGCGGGTGGTCGCGTCCCATTCGATGATCCGCCAAGGCTTGCCGAAGACCTCCATGAGGATCAGTCGGTCGCGCGTACTGAACCGCTTAAAGTAGGCCCAGTACAGGCAGATCGGACCGATGCCCTCGCGCTCCGGATATTCGTTGCGAAGCCGCGGCGTGAAGGTGATCCACTTGTGCCGGATGCTGCGGAGGTCGAACCCGACCGCCTTGAAGTAGCCCGAATAGGACATCGAGTCGACGAGCCGCAGCTCGCGCTCGGGGCCGAAGCTCAGGCGACGCGGATGGATCCAGTGCAGCCCCGCGATCGACCACTTGAGCGCGGATGACGGCTTGTACGCCCATTCCTTCTCGACGCTCGCGCGCCCGTGGAAGTGGCCCCAGGTGAGATCGACCAGCGCTTGACGAAGGTTCGGTATGCCTGCCAGGCCGTGACGTACGACCTCCGCGGCCTTCATTGCCTTCTCGGGATCGAGCCCGGGCCCGTCGACGGGAACGACGTCGTAGTCGATCGACGCGATGATCGGGAACCGCTTGCCGACGACGCTGAACAGGTGCCCATCGATCCCGATCGTCTCGCTTTCGAGGTCGGTCAGGTCTCGCATGTAGCCGTTGTTCGCCTGCTGCAGGACGGCTTCGATCGTCGCGGGGGTGAGCGATCGACCGAAGTGCCGGCGGGTGAGCTCGTCGGCCCGGGGTACCTCGCCACCGCCGAAGATCCGCTGCTCGAGGGCGCGATGGTCGATCCACTCCTGCCCGTCCAGTGTCGTGCGTACCTCGAGAACCATGCGGCGGTTATAGCGAAGGCGGTGGAGCGTTAGGCTCCGGTACCGTGGACGACACCGAGCGCGTGCCCTCGAACGATGGCGGGTACACGATGCGCGTGGTCGCGTCGACGTTCACCGTGGGATACGGACCGCCAGGTGGCCAGAGCTGGATGCGCCATAGGGGTCGATCTTCGCGCGCACGCCTTGCGAGGCGATCGCCGAGCAGCTCCATGGTTCGATCGCGATCCCGGTTCGCGAATCTCCGCAGGCAGAACCCGATGGCAAGCGATCGCATCACTTCGCACCTGCAGCCGCAAGCAGCGCCTCAGCCGCGCGAGCATGACTCTGCTCCTCGGCCGCTCGGGCTGCGTGCTGCGCTTCGATGGCAGCCGCGCAGGCGTCGAGAAGGTCGGCTTGCGCGTCACCGAGCAAGAGCTTCGACACGCCCGAGACGCCACCCCGAAGCGCCATGACCACGCCCGGGCTGCGCAGCTCCTGCGCCTGCGCCCTGAGGTTGTCCGCGCAGGCCTTGAGCGCCTGCCGATACCCGCACAGGATCCCGGCGTTGTGGCCGGCCTGCACCAGCATCGATGGGGTCGGAGGTGCGTGCGAGACGAGCTCGCCGGCCTGGACGGGTTCGTGAGTCACGGCGATGCCGGGGGCGGTCATGGTCACGCGCTTGGGGGCCACGCCCTTGGCCTCGCGGCCTGGAGCCATCCGAGGCTTGCTCGCATGTGTATTCGCTTTCGTCTTCGTCGCTTTCGTCTTCGTCGCCATGGTCAGAAACCTCCCGTGTTCAGCATCGACCGCTCACCTCGTGCAGACGTCTGCACGATGCCCATTCCACCCGCGAGCAGGTCGTACGCAGCGGCCAGCGCGTCGACCTCGTCATCCCGCAGATCCTTCACGCCTGTGAACCCCAACACAACGCCCATGAAGTCCTGTACCCACTCCGGCGTTCGAATGCCGCGCTCGAGGTCTTCGCCGGGGATCAGGATGTCTCCCCGGTTCCAGGCGCCTGCCGCGGGCTGAGCGCGCACGAACTTGTCAGTGGTCGCGCTCTCGAACAGCAGCGGCACGCCCTCGTCGTTGAGGTAGTCCGCAATCCCCTTCTCGGGTCCCGCGCCGTACCAGAGCATCGGTGCCCCAGGCCATGCGATGGTGAGACCGCGCAGGATGCGCGCGAACGCCGGAGCTTCGACCTGGTCGCTCCAGACCTGCAGCACGTAGAACAGCGACTCGCACTCTCCGAGGACGACTGCCACTGAGCGATCGGCTCGCGTTGACGCGGTGTACGCGCAGTCGACTCCGATGCTGACGCGCATCCGCGCGGGGCGCTCGGTGTAGAAATGCGCATCGCGGAACACCTTCGCACCGCGCGGCCTCGGGTTCTGCTGGTAGAGCGACTCCCAGTCATAGTCACCGATCCGCGCGTGCATCTTCTGCAGCCACTCGAGCGGACGGCGCGCAGGCCAGAGGGCCTCACCCGATGCGTTGATCGCCTGCAGGCTGACCGAGCGGACGGGATCGTCGGTATTGCTCAACAGCCGGCCGATCACGTCGTCCTCGTGCCAGCGCGTGTGATTGACAATCACCGACGCGCCCGGGTGCTTGCGCGAATACGCCGTCGATGTCAACCAATCATGCACGACCTGGCGCCGAAGCGCGGACTCTGCCTCTTGCCGGTTCTTGTGCGGGTCGTCGATGACGAGCAGCCCGTCGATACCCTCGCTCGTGAGCGGACCACCGACGCCGGTGGCGATGAGCGATCCGCCCTGCGCTGTGCGCCAGTAGTCGGCTGCCTGCGTCGACGGGTCGAGCTGCACGCCAGCGCGCTGGCAGTATTCGCGGATCAGCCGGCTCTTGCGCTCGGCGATGGTCGCAGAGTAGCTCGCGTACGCGTTGCGCCGCTCCGGATGTCGGAGCATGTACCGCGCGATCGCGGCGAAGATGAGCTCGCTCTTGCCGTGCTGCGGAGGCGCCGAGCAGCAGACCTCGCAGGACTGCTCGGACGCTAGCTCGAGTTCGGCGGCCATGGGCGCCAGGTGCTCGGGTCGCTCGAATCGTGGATTGATGGCGGGGACGAATTCGAGCAGAGGCAGGCCACGCAGGTCCGGCCTGTCAGTGGACCGGCGCTGCGCTCTCGCTTGCCTCTTCTCCTCGCGGAGCCGGCGGAGCGTGCGGATCTTGCCCAGGACTTGCGTGACGCTCATCGCTCACGTCGTCCTCGGCGAGGGCCTGTTGCGTGGTGTGCAGCTCGCCGACGATCTTGACGGCGCCAGCGATCGTCCGGATCTGCTTTGCGTCGGCGTTCTCGAGGAGCTGCTCGAGCTTGCCGACGGCGCGGCACAAGAAGCGCACTCGAGTCTTGCGCCACTCGGCTTCCGCCTGGACGCTGTGCGATCTTCTCTTTTCGTCGACAAGCGCGGCGAGTTCGGGGTCCGTGGGGACAATCTGCCGATACCGCCGCACGGTTCGCTCGCAGACGCCCCAGTACTCCGCGGCGTACTTCTCGCCCATTTCCACGGCATCGACGATGATTCGAGCCATGCGTTCGCGATCGAGCTTCGGAGGCGCTGGTCGTCCGGCCATGTCCCAGACGCTACACGAGGCCGGGAGGCGTTCGAGCGTTCGGCGGACCGCCCGACATGGGCATGCTCCCGCGAGTTGTCCCAACCTTCGAGTTGTCCCAACCTGGTTTTGAGGTTGGGACAAGGTTGGGACAGAGCCTTTTTCTCGGTGTTGTCCCAACCGTCCCAACCTTGATCTAGGTTATGAAAAATAAAAACAGATGCAGGTGTCTCGCGCGCGGGCGCGCGATCGCGCGAGGGATTGAAAATGTTTCCAGAAACGCGTCCCAGGTTGGCCAGGTTGGGACAAGGGGGGGTAAGCGTTGCCAGAGTGCCTGTGTTTTCGCATGGTTGCGAGTTGTCCCAACCTCGACGATTTTGTCCCAACCTCAGGCAGGTTGGGACACGGAATGCCACTGAGAGTGGAAAACAGCGGTTCAATCGTGACGAATGCGCGTGGTGTGGATGGTAACTGGGCCGATCTGATGTGCGTCTGATGTTCCTCCCATGTGCATCGTCAGCACTGCCAGCGTGCATCTGATGTGCATCAGAGTAGTTGACAATGTGCGCCAAGTGTGCTTTCAATGTGCGGAAGGAGGTGACCAACTGTGCATAGACTTGTAGTGACTCTTGACGACGAAGACTATGAGGCGATCCGGGCTTGTGCGTCCGTGGACGAGCGGACGGTAACGGTCTGGTGCCGTCGAGCACTTCGAGCTGCCGCAGCGCGACCGAATGAACGGCCACGTGTTCGCGCGGCGGCTCCCGTGACGGAGTGTGCTCAGTCCGGGTGCGTTCAGGATTGCGTGCCTGGAAGCCGATGGTGCCAAGAGCACACGCTGCAGCGTCAAGGGCGTGCATTCTAGACACCTCCTTCCGAGCCCGCTTCCGAGCCCGCTTCTGAGTCCACCCCCGTTCCGTCACCTTCGACGAACGGTCGCTCGTAGATGTGCGTCCGGTCCTTACCTTCTCGGATGCGTCGCTTCGGCCACCTGAGCTTTGTCATGATGGCACCGACGCGGGTCTGCAGTGGCTTGTCCCAGCCGTCCTTGTCGATGTTCAGCGCCCCCTGCAGGATGTCCCCCGTCGTGATGCCCTTGCGGGTCACGAGGAGCGTCTCGGCGCGGTCACCTTCGAGCCACTTGATGATCGCTTCCTCCCAGGCGTCAGACTGGAATCGATCGGCCTGCTCCTCCGCCGCCATCGCAATCACTTTTGGATCGTCCAGGTACCACGGTTCGTTCGACTCGAACCGCGCAACAGCCTCAGCCCAGAGCAGGTCACGATCGCGGCGGATGGCCTCGATATCGACCGCCGTAACCCGCACAGGCCAGAACCGGCGATTGCCTGTCTCGTCCGTTAGATAGGTATCCAGATTCACGCTCCCAGCAAATACGCATTGCCGCGGCCTGTCCTCCGAGTGCCGACCGTACGATGCTCGGAAGTGGTCAGTCCGGCGCGTGAGGAAGGCCTTGACGCGGCTGGTCTCGGCCCGGCGCATGGCATCGAGCTCCGCGATCTCGACGATCCACTTCCCTGCCAGGTCCTGGGACGGTTCCTTGCCTTGTCCGATGTCGGCGAGCTGGTCGGTGAACCAATCCCTTCCAGCAAGTGTCTCGAGCCCGGTCGACTTGCGGATTCCCTGGGCTCCCTCGAGGATGAGCATGGCATCTGCCTGGCAGCCGGGGCGCATGATGCGAGCAACGGCCGAGATCATCCACTTGGCTCCGACTGCTCGTGTGTAGTCGTTCTGCTCGGCGCCCATGTACTGCGAGAGCCATGTGTTGAGTCGGACGGTGCCATCCCAGGTCAGGGACGACAGGTACTCCCGCACGGGGTGGACGCGCCTGCGCTGGGCGACCGCCACGACGGCCTCCATGGCGAGCCTGGAGCTCACGTCGAGGCGCCAGGTGCGCTGCATCCACTCGGCCGTGAGGATGTCGTCAGCGTCGCGCCACTGCCGGGGGTAGGCCTCCGCAGGGTGGCCCGCATGGGCGGGGGTCGGGTGCTGCAGCATGACGCACTGGGAGAATTCGTCCAGCATGACGGCGTCCGCCCACCCGTCAGCGTTCGCCAGGATGGTCACCACGTTCGCCAGGATCTTGCGCACGCGCTGATACTGGTCCCTGATGAGCTGGGACTGCCAGGACGCGACCGGAGGGTCCTGGGGACCTCCTGGGGGCGGGCCTTGCGGTGGGTCATGAGGAGGGGTGGTGTTGTCCTCGTCCGGGGGAGCGTCGGGCACGGGTACCTCGGCAGGAGGCGCGGGGCGTGCTGTCAGCTTCGCGCCCCAGAGCATCTTCGCGCGCTGGGCGGCGTCAGCGCACTTGTGCTGGATGGCGCGCTCGGACCACGGGGGGACGCATCGAGCGTTGTACTCGCGGAGCAGCTCGAGGGCCACGGTCTGCGGGAGCGCGAACCCACGAACAACGTGGATCGCAGCCTGCCAGGTCTTGTCGTGCCCGCCCTGCCCCGAGACGGCGGCCGGCAGCTTCGCGAGATAGCGTTTCGCCCTCTCGGCTCGGGCCTCGACGGGAGGCCACCCGGCGACGTCGGGAGGGTCGAGGGACGCTGCGGGGGAGGATCCGGGCTCTGACGCTGGCGCCGTAGCAGCAGGCGCGAGCAGCTCGAGCAACGCGTCCGGGATCCGTGCGATCGGCGTGCTCTCGAGCCTCGCGTCCCAGCCGTAGCCAGGGCTGGGGGATACGACGATCTGGCCGTTGCGGTCGCCGCGGACATCCACCTTGGGGAGCACGTTCGATCGAGTCGCGACGGGCACTCCAGGGTGCTGGAACATGTAGTGATAGCCGCCTGACGGCGTCTTCTGCACGGCAGTCTCGGGCAGCTTGCCGTTGATCGTCTCCCAGTCCTCGAGGGTCTCGATGCCGGTGCGGCCGGTCGCCTCGTCGTACTTCGCATCGACATCGAGAACGACGATCCACCGGCGCACGCGGTTCGCTGGGATGCTCGACCAGTCGCCGCACAAGAGACCAACGTTCGCGTTCGGGTACTTCGACCAGAGCCTGCGGATCTCGGACTCCGTCGCCTTCGCGGCGCAGATCATCCAATTCGGCAGCCTTGGGTGCTTGCCCTGGTGCGTGCACCCGGCGTCCTCGCAGGAGCAGGTCACCGTGCCGTCCTCCTGCGGGATGCGCTCGTGCAGCAGGACAGGGCAATAGCCGAGGGCGTGGTAGGCCAGGGCTGCGCGCAGGTTGCCGAGGGGGGAGGCCGCTGCTGAGGTCATCATTCGCACGCTCCTGTCCTCGCGCGAGCAATCGCTGCGTGGGCTTCATCGACAGACTTCACGACAGCGTAGAACCCACGGTTCCAGCGCACGCGACCAGCCCAGGCGATCTGCTCCTCGCTTTGGATGCCACCCGGCCGCTTGACTTCGAGAGCCACGAACCGGCCGTCGAGGCATCCGACGAGGTCGGCCGATCCCGTCTCGAGGCCGTAGTTGAACTCGACCTTCGAGCCGTCCTCTTTCCAGTACTCGACGTGGCCAACGTTGTTGCGCCACAGGATGAGCCCTGGTTCCAGGCCGAGCGCCTTGCGGATCGCGTTCTGGATCACCGCCTCGAGAGGAGCCTTTGATGTGGTGTGCTTCGCCTTGCGGGCGTTGGCTGCCTTTCGAGCGAACATGGGCAGAGACATCAGATGTCCCTCCTCGGCAGTCCGCACTCCGAGCAAACAAGGCCTTCAACCCGGTGGGGGAGACCAAAGCACATCTTGCAGATCTTCTGGGGTCGGCGGACGCCGGCGGGGTCGAAAGCGACCAGGCCGCGAGCGAATGATGGAGCGCCGTTGTTCGGGCTTCGATCTGCCCGGTACTGGCGGTCGCAAGCGATGCAACGGGCCTGCAGCCCATCACCCGCGGAGCCTCGATAGAAGTGCTTCGTGTCGCGCGGAAGATCTCGGCCGCACCACGAGCAGCGCTTCGTCGAAGGGTATTGAACGGGCGTGTCTATGCTCGCGCTCACTTCCACCTCCACAACTCGAAGCCCGCCGGCCGACCGAACACGCTGAGGATCAGGTCCTTGGGGTAAGGGTCAGTCGCGCCGACGAACGTCATACGCGGCCGGAGTGCGATGACGCAGGCCTTGTCGAACACGTGCTCTGCGAACCAGTTGCTGCCGACGCTCGCGGGGGTGAGTAGGAAGATCCGTCGTCCGGGTCCAGTGGATGCGGCGCACTTCGCGGCCCATGGCTCGATATCGGCGAAGGGCGGATTCAGCCACAGGTTGCCCGTCAGCTTCGTCCAGTCCTGCCGAAGCGAGTCATCGGCGATGCTGTAGAACTGCGCCGCCTTGCGGTTCTCAGCCGACGCCGCGAGGTCCCAGTCGAGCCGGCGGAAGCGGGCCTCGACCGCGTCGATCAGCTCGCGCGGCGTGGCGTAGTCCTGCTTCGATCGACCCGGCTTTTGTACCGGAACTCTTCGTGCGGTGATGAGCTCGGTCATGCTGCTCTCCACATCTGAACCGGGGGAAAATGGCCGTACTTGCCCTTGAAGCGGTGAGCGCACCATCCTGCCGGATGGCCGAGGCGTTTCGCTTCGCGCTGTAGCCACTCGAGGTAGCTTCGCTTTTCCGAGACGGTCGCGACCTGCCGAACGTGCTCGAGTTTTGCCTTGCGCTCCTCGGGCGTGGCCGGCCTGGGGACAGTGGCGCCGCATCGCGGGCACAGCCTGCCGGCAGCCGCGAACACCGCGCCGCATCGCTTGCACGACCTCAGCGGCTCGAGGCGTTTGGCTGTGCGGATCGCGCGACCCGTCAGCGAGTACTCCCGATCGTCGTCCGGGAGACCGTGCTGGTCGACGGCGCGTTTGCAGTCGATCAGGAGAGAGCGCGTCTTGCCGGCAGAGGGCCTCTTGCCGCGGCCGACCATCTGGATGAACGTGCCCTGCGAGCCGCATCCTCGGGCCAGCACGATCACCTCGATCGCGGGCACGTCGAGGCCCTCGGTCAGGCAGTAGACGTTGGTCAGCAGGTCGAGCTCGCCGGCGGAGAATCGCGCGATCGCCTCGATGCGATCGTCCCAGCGCATCTCGCCGTCGACGCATGCGGTCCGCAGGCCACGAGCCGCGAAGCGTTCGGCAAGCTCCTGCGCGTGGGGCACGTTCTGGCCGAAGACGATGGTCCGCTTCGGTCGACCATTTACATGCGTGTCGGGATGGTCGAAGAACGCCTCGACGGGGTCCGCCATGAGTCCCGCGGCCATCCGCGGAGGTGCCCAGACGTCGGTCGGCACCAGGTGCCCCGACGCGATGAGCTCGCGCGGCTGCGCGACGGGGATCAGGATCTGGAACAGGTCGCCGAGGGGTGCGCCGTCGCTGCGCTCGGGGGTTGCGGTCAGGCCGACGACGAGAGCGCGGCGGAGTTGCTTGGCAATCGCGCCCCACTCGGCGCTGACGTAGTGATGGGCCTCGTCGAGGATGACCAGGTCGGCTTCGGGGATCTCTCCGCGCGCAAGGAGCGTCTGGATCGACGCGACCTGCACCAGGGTGTCTGTGCGCGGAGCCCAGGGGGCAATCACACCGCACTGGATTCCCTGCTTGAGCAGGGCGCCGACGGTCTGCTTGATGAGCTCTGCGCGGTGGCAAATGAACAGAATGCGGCTGCGTTTGCAGAGCGCCATCAGGATGAGCGCGCACGCGAGGCGCGTCTTGCCGGCCCCCGTGGGCGCGACTACCAGGATCGAGCGATAGCCGCCCTTCGCAGCCGCAACCACGGCAGCGATCGCGCGCGTCTGGTAGTCGCGCAGGCCGGTCATGAGCGGGGCGCCTCCGTCTGGGATTCCGTCTGAGATTCCGTCTGAGACTCGGTTGCGAAGTTGGGGATCGCCCTCTTCCGCGCTGACTCCTCGCGGACTTGGGCTTGCAGATCGGCGAGCATCTCGAGGTGCGGCGTCAGGCGACCGAGTTGCGTCAATCTGTACGGGATGCCGACGCCGCGGAAGGCGCGATCCTGGATTGAATGGGCTCGGCCGGACAGGACTCGAGCCGGCTGAGTGAGACGAGCAGCGTTCATCGTGCCTCGACAGGGTCATGGGTGGCAGCGGGGGAGTCGGGCGTCGGAGTGACGAGCACGTGGATCACTCGCCCATCCCGGTGGATCTCCCACGCTCCCGGTCCGGGGATCTGCTGCGCGTCGTAGAGCTCCTGCTCAGTCATCAGGATCGTGTCGACGTTCTCGGTGTGAACTTCGCCGTTGATGAGTCGTCCAAACTTCATTTGACCAGTCCTTTCACCGCTGCGTTCACTGCCTCGGACCACGCGCGCCAGTGCTCGCCAGTCCGCAGCGGAAACGGATACGCGTCGCCGAGAGCGCGGTGCAGATCGGCGTCTGTCGCACCAGGCGTCTTCGCGTGCTTGTCGAGCACGACCTGGATCACGCCGTCGGCCGTGGCCCGCAGCTTCTCCGGGATCGGAGTGACCTTCGCGCGCTGCATGTCAGGCCAGCTCCGATGGATCGTCGACAGGCTCAGGATCGGACTCCGGATCACCGTCGGTCTCGGTGTAGGGCTCGCCGTCCTCGTCTCCGGTCTCACCATCCAGCGGATTTTCAGCGCCGGGATCGAGCGCGTCGAAGATGGTGGTCTGCCGGTCATCGAGCTTCGCCGCACGCACGTCGACGACCTCGCCCGTGTCCGAGCGCACGACTTCGATCGTAGCTCCGTGGTCACGCTCGAAGCAGTCGATGTCTCGGTACTCGAAACCGTTCTGCATCGCTGATTTCGTGTCGCGCATGCGTTCGCGGACGCCCTTGATCTGCGAGGGGAGGTTCGCCTTCTGGGCCTCGAGCGCCTCGAGCTCCGTGACGAACTGCGCGAGGGCCATGCCGTATTCGCTGCGCTCGTCCTCGGTCAGGATGCACTTGAGGCTGCGCATGCCCGCGGGGCGGGAGTCGGCAGGGATGGACGTGGCCTGCTCCAGCGTTTCGTCAGTCGTCTCCTGCTCCTCCGTCGGAATCGTCGTCTCCTCCGGAGTCTCTTCCCGATTTTCCTTCGGAGTCTCTTCCTGCGATGCAGTCGAGATCGAGATCGTCGAATGCGTCGAAGTCTCCCCCGTGATCTCCTGCGCAGTCTTCCTGTTCTTCGAGCCGCGTGGTTTGCTCATGTTCTTCTTCCTCCGTGCGTAGGGCGCTGGACTTCCTCGCCAGCGCGACGCCATCCGCCAGCCGGACGACCACCGAGCCGTCCGGGTACCGCTTCAGATTCTCAAGCGCCATCGATGCACAGCAGTGCATCCCGAGACGCTTGCTCCCACGAATGACAGCTACTGGCTCTCGACTGCAAAGCTCGCTGTGACGTAGCGGAGCTTCTTGGGGTCGTCGGCATCCAAGCGCGAAATCCTCCCCTCGCTCACGAGGTGCTGCATCACTGTACGAAATCGATATCTCTGGTGAGGCGGCACCGTCGTCTTGCCCGGGACGAGCGCTTGCACTCGTTTGCCCAAGTCGCGCGGCGTCAGTCCCTTGGTCTCGACCTTCTCGAGCTCCGCCATGATCTGCTCTGCGAGCTCGTCGTTCACGGGGGAGGGCTGGATCGAGTGTGACGTCAAGGGCGCTTTTGGGTCGTGCGCGGCGACAGGTGGGAGCGCCTGGACTTCCACGGGCGCGGGGAGCGCCGGCGCGCTCTCGACCACCTGCGGCTCGGGAGCCGTGAGCTGGCGCATGGTTCGATTGAAATCCTCCTGCTGCCGGGTAAGCGATCCGAGGATGCCGAGCATGTTGTCTTTCGGATTCATTCCTTTGTCACTCCTCGCCGAATGGTACGTTGATCGCCCGGACATGCGGCGGCATCCCAGGGCATGGATTCCAGGTCGATAGGCGCACGATGCCGAGCTTTGCCAGGGAGACGCACCTACGCGTCACCATGTCGAGGGCGCGAGCGCGGCTGCGGGGTTCGGAAGAGAAGAAGAAGTAGAACTCCTGCACCTTCTGAGCACGGCAGACGATCTTGATGTAGTTGGTCGCGGCGGACCTCGGTGCGCGCCGAGCGGACCCGTTGGCGGCCACAGCAAAACCAAGCTCGTCCAGCACGTGATCGGAGCCGATTCGCACTTCCATCTCCACTCTCCCTCTCCGCGCGCTCAGGCGCGGGCACACGAAAGCGACCCACCGGACCGCCCATCAGTCGTTCCGTCAGCCGTCGGTGCCGGTCTGCGGCGGCACGTCAGACGAGGCAGCAGATTTCAGCGCCGCGATCCCCTCCCGCTGCTCGTGGGTCAGCCACAGGGCGATCGGGATGCCGAGGGCGACCTCGAGACCGACGAGCGCCGTCGCGTCCGGGGTGGACGGCCTATCCTCGTCGAGCCACCGGCAGACCGTCGACGGCGTACGATCCAGCATCACAGCGAGCCTCGACTGGCTCAGATCCATCTCGACCATGCGTTGACGCAGCAGGCGGCGGGCTTCAAGGCTCATGGCGTGATTATGCGCAAAAGAACAGAACCGTCAACCACAATCGGCGTTGACTTTGCGCAAGCGTAAAAATGGGGCGGCTATGATCTTGGAGGTGGGCATCGGCAAAGGGCAGCGCGGATTGACCGAGGACATGGCGACGCGCCTCCGCGAGTTCATGGCGGCCCGGATCGCTGAGGAAGGCCTCAACCAGTCGCGATTGGCGGAGAAGATAGGGTGCAAGCCCTCGACGATTTCGCGGTTCTTGAACGGCGACCGGGGATCGTGGCAGCTCGCGGAGGACACCGCGAAGGCCTTCCGGGTCGACGTGTATGAGATGGTCAGGGGCGAGCTGCCGCACGCGGCTGCGTCGAAGGCGACGCCTCTCGGGACGCCGAACTACCGGGCCGCGTGTGAGCAGGCCGGTGACCTGGTCTCTCCTCTGGCTCGTCGCCGCGTCTTGAGGACGGAGCGGGTCGGAGACTTCGATCCGCCGGTCGGCTGGTGGGCGCAGAGGCTGGCAGCAGAGGAGACGATCGTGCGTCTCGAGCGCGACCTGGATCGGCTACGCGGGAGCGGCGGGGGGAGCGGTTGAGATGGCCGATCCTTCTGACGGACTATCCCGAAACGGAAGCAAGCCACCGGGCAACGCCGGCTGCATTCTCGGCGGTGTCGCTGTTGCGTGCGGCCTTGGATTCTTCGGCTATTGCTATCACGCGTGGCAAGAGACGGGCGATCGCATGGAGCGCGAAGCTATCCAAGAACGGACAGCAGCGGAGACGCGCTACGCGAAGGCCGTGAGCGACCTGCGCGCGAAGCCTCCGCGCGTGCTCGATGACATCGTCCGCGTGGCCGGCGACCCGTTCGACTGTCATCCCTCCGATGACCCCGCCGATGGCCTCCAGGAGTGCTCCTGGGGCTTCTCTCCGACCGCTCACCACCTCTATTCATGGACCAGGGGTAGCCACCTGGGCGCCACCGTCGTCCGCTACCAAGCCAAACCCTAGGCTTTTCGCGCGCCTGCGCAGTTTCTTTGCGCCGACGCACAAAAGCGCTTGACCGCTGCTTTGCGTGTGCGCAATATCAGCGACACGATGAGGACGACGAACGGTACCCCCAAGCAGCAAGCCACGGCCTACCACCGCTTCCATCAGGAGCTGAGCCGCGAGGAGCGGGCCAACACCTGCGGCGACATGAACGGACTGGTCGGCTCCACGCCGTGCGTCTGCACCATCCACAAGGGCCACGCCGGGAGCCACTACGACGGCGTTGCAGCGATGGCCTGGACCGGCGACCGCTGCCCAGAGTGCCTGGGCGTGGTCGAGCGCCTGGTGCGCCTTGATGCTGGTGCGCTGACCGTCGGCCAGTACCGCGCCTGCCTGCGTTGCGCCAGCAAGGGCCGGATCGCGAGGGCAGCGTGAATACCAGCGGAACCAGCGCAAACGGAAGCGCTCTCGGCATCATCCTGCGGCTCGGCCACTTGCTCGACCCAGGTGGCCAGCTCGTGCTCCCGGACAAGCCGGGTGCGAAGATCGCTGGCTGGCAGTCGAGGCCTGGGGTCTGGTTCCGCCACGTGTCGGCCAGCTCGGCAGACGCGGCAGTCCAGACGCTCGCTGAGGAGCTGATCAGATACTCTAGGATTCAGGATCGCCTATGGTCGGACTCGTTTGACGCGAGCACTCGCGACAAGGGGCGGTCTTTGCGGGTTGCTCTCCTGGATATCGACGGGGCGCTTGATGGCGAGTCCTGCGAGCATTGCGGACGCGATGGCACGTGCCTCGTGTGCAAGGGGGCGGCATGACCCGAACCGAGTGCTCTCTTGAGGCACGCATTCGTCAGGCGCCTTCTCCGCTGGCCGCTCGCACGCAGGCGATGGCCACGGCGGGAGCCAGGTGGCTGGCAGATGACTGGGCGATCGAGATCGCGCGCAATGTCGCGACCGTCGCTCATCTGGACGAGCAAGACGGGATTCCGTGCGACGTAATCGATGTCGCTCGCGAAGCCATTGTGCACCGGATGCAGGCTTTCGGAATGGCCTGCTCGGACGCTGACGGTGCAGCATTTGCGATGGGATGCGCTTGGCGCGAGGCAGGCTTGCTCGAGCGGTATCGCTCGCACTGCCGCCGGACTGCGGATCTCGACGGCGAGACGACTGCTGATCACGCGTTGCAGATGGCTGCAGTTGGCGCGTGGTGATTCGGTTCTGACTCGAAGTGGACGGATCGGAAGAGAAACTCAGAAGAGAAGAGAGGGACGGACCGTGCATCTGCTCACCGTGTCGGAATTGAAGGCATACAGGACGTGTGCGCGATACCATCAAATAAGGTATCGGCTAGGCTATCGCCCGGTATCAGAGGCGCATCCGCTCAGCTTCGGCAAGGCGATCCACACCGGCCTCGAGGCCTGGTGGAATACCCGCGCGCTCGACTCGACGCTGCTCGCTGTCCAGCCGACTCCCGGGATGGAGTACGACCTGTACGAGCAGGTGAAGGTGGAAGAGCTGCTGACGGGGTACCACTGCATGTACGCCGACCAGGCGCTCGATGTCGTCACGGCCGAGGTCGAGTTCCGGACGCGCCTGGTCAACCCGCAGACCGGCGCTCCGAGCAAAACCTTCGAGCTCGGCGGGAAGATCGACGTCGTCGCGCAGAACGACCGCGGCATCTGGATCGTCGAGCACAAGACGACCTCCGAGGACATCAGCCAGGGGTCCGAGTACTGGCTCCGTCTGCGGCTCGACGCCCAGGTCAGCACGTACTTCACGGGCGCGCGCGCGCTCGGCCACGACGTGCAGGGATGCATCTACGACGTCATCAAGAAGCCCGCATTGCGTCCGAGTAGCGTCGCGCTGACGGACGAGAGCGGCTGCAAGATCGTGCTCGATCAGTCCGGCTCCAGAGTCCGCACGAAGGACGGCAAGAAGTTCCGCGAGACGGGCGACACCGCTCAGGGGTTCGTTCTGCAGACCCGTCCCGAGACTCCCGAGGAGTTCCGCGCTCGCTTGCGCGAGGACATCGCGAGCAACCCGGAAAAGTACTACGCCCGGGGCGAGGTCGTCCGGCTCGAGGACGACGAGCGCGACGCAGCGGCCGACACCTGGCAGACGGCCCGGCAGATTCGCGACGCGGAGATCCTTGGGAGGTATCCGCGCAACCCTGGCGGGTGCGTGCAGTGGGGGAGGACTTGCGAGTTCTTCGGCGTGTGCACGCGAGCCGCTTCGCTGGACGACCCGACGCTCTTCCGACGGGTTGAACTGGCGCACGATGAGCTGTCTCAGGAAGTGCAGACGACGGTCCAGACCTAAGAAAGAGAGGTAGCGTGATGGTAGCGAATCAGAGGCAAGCCACGCCCGCGATGGCAGCAGTGCAGGCAGCTCCCGCACCCAGATCGACCAGGATGGCGCTCGCCAACGTCCGCAAGGGCAAGCTCATCGAGCCCGCGCGCGTGCTGATGTACGGCACCGAGGGTGTCGGCAAGTCGACGTTCGCAGCTGGGGCCCCGAATCCGATCTTCATCTGCGCCGAGAGCGGGACGCATCACCTGGATGTGGCCCGCTTCCCCGTGCCCGAGCGCTGGGAGGACGTGCTCGAGGCGGTCGACGTGCTCACTCGCGAGCAGCACGACTACGGAACCCTCGCGATTGACACGCTCGACTGGATCGAGCCGCTCGTGTGGGACTACGTTGTCAGGCATTCTCCGCCCGACAAGATGGGCAAGCGCCCGGCGTCGATCGAGGAAGTCGGTGGCGGGTTCGGCAAGGGGTACACCGCCGCTGTCGATCAGTGGCGCATCCTGGTCGATCGCATGGAGAAGCTCCAGGCCTCGAAGCGGATGCACGTCGTGCTGGTAGCGCACGCCTGGATCAAGGCGTTCGCGAACCCCGAGGGGGAGAACTACGACCGCTACGAATTGAAGCTCCAGAAGCTGGCGTCCGGCAAGCTCAAGGAGTGGGTTGACGCGGTGCTCTTCGCCACGTTCGACAGCGGGACTCACAAGGAGTCGCGCAACGAGAAGGCCAAGGGCGTGGCCGACGGGTCGCGCATCGTGCGCACCGAGCGCCGCGCGGCGTTCGACGCGAAGAACAGGCACGGACTGCCGTTCAGGATGCCTCTGTCCTGGGACGAGTTCTGGGCGGGCGTAGAGTCCGGCCAACCGGCCAGCCCGCAGAAGATGATCGCCGAAGCGCGCAATCTCGGGGTAGTCGCTGGCGTGGAAGACAAGGTGGAAGCCGCCATCATCCGCGCGAAGGGTGACGCGACCAAGCTCGCCCAGCTCCTCGACTGGGTGAGGGGGAAGGTGCAGCTCGCGGAGCCGACGGACGGCAGCACGGGTGCCGAAACTCAGGAGACCCCTGCAGCCTGAGCTGCAGAGAAAGGCAGATAGCAGATGGAACCGGGACGCTACAAGGCAATGGCAGTCGACTTTGATCTCAGCGTGAACGAGAACACTGGGACGGACCAGGCGGCAATTTTGTTCTCGATCTCTGAGGGGGAACCGTGTGAAGGGGAGACGATCACCGGCTATCTCTACTTCACCGAGAAGACCTCGGAGAAGTCGATCAAGATCCTGCGCAATATGGGCTGGGCCGGCATGGACGTGGGAGCGATCACCGTCGCCGACCTGCCGAACGAAATGGAGCTGGTGATTGCGGAGGAGGAGTACAAAGGCCAGATCCATACGAAGGTGCAGTACATCAACGCCCCCGGAGAGGGCGGCCCGGCGCTGAGGAACAGGATGAATGACGCGCAGCGGGCATTGTTCTCCGAGCGCATGCGCGGACTGGCCATGAAGACTGCGCCTGCTCCCGCTCCCGCTCCGAGGCAGGCCACCGGGGCGAGGACTGCTCCTCAGGCCGCTCCCGCGCGTCAGGCGCCTCCTGCCAAGAGGGCTGCTCCTGCTCCTCAGGCCGCTCCCGCGCAGATGCGTCAGGCTCCGCCGGACGCACCGACTCCTGACCCGGGGCTGCCGGACGAAGATCTGCCCTTCTGACTGGTCTGTGATCATGGCGATTGTGGAGAGGAGGGAGTCGTGAGGAACAGAATCTATTGCGGCAGCCGGTACAGCGGCTCGCCCGAGTACTCCGAGCCACGGTGCGAGCAGTGCAACGGGATGTTGTGCGACCACGGCAAGGGGGAGCGGGAGGGGTGGTGCCGGCGGTGCTCCCCGCCGACGTGCGCGATCTGCGAGGTGGATCTGGACGAGGACGAGGAAGGGCCGGTGTGCGACGCGTGCGCGGCGACGGAAGCGGAAGAGGAAGAGGAGAGTGCGGCATGAAGATCCGACCACGCGCACCACGCCGACTCTGACTGATGACTGGCCCACCCGGCACCTCGGAGCAGGACCGGGCGGGCACCAAGACCGTAGGCACACGGAGGATGGCATGAAATGGACCGCATCAATGGGATATCGCCGATTTCCGGACCTTCCACTCGACCCGCCAGACGCAGCTGGGCACGAAGATCATGATCCCCCGGAGGATCGCGACGACGACTCCACCCCTATTCACCCCGAGCAGGACGAGGCGTGATGGCTGACAGTGCAGCACCTGCCCCGCTCGCTGTGACAGGCGGACGGGGCGCCACAAGGAAGGAAGGTCACGCAACCATGACCACGATTGCCACCTGCCGATCCTGCAACGCTCGCATCATGTGGTGCGTGACCGGGCACGGGAAGAAGATGCCCGTGGATGCAACCGAGTCCGCATCCTGCAACCTGCTCCTGGAATTGCAACCAGGAGGCGAGCTGCTCGTGCGCTACGCCTCCCCTGGAGAGGGCACGCACACGAGCCATTTCGCCACGTGCCCGCATGCCGCGCAGCACCGGGGACACGGGCAGGGGAGCCTGCCGGGGATGGGAGCATGAGACCGCT
>CAZSUO010000007.1:0-28952 GCA_964610065.1 uncultured Coriobacteriaceae bacterium
CTCTATGTGCCTTGCGATACCCGCCCGGATCGTCTCCGAGCCCAATGAGATCGACATGGCCGAAGTGGACATCCTCGGCGTGAAGCGTCACGTCAGCCTCATGATGACGCCCGACGCCAAGCTTGGCGATCACGTGCTCGTACACGCCGGCTTTGCGATCCAGGTGGTCGACGAGGAGTTCGCCGCCGAGTCGCTTGAGATGCTGAACCGTATGGGCATCAAGCACGCCGATGAGCTGACGGCCGAGCTCGACGGCAGCGACGAGACCGTCGGGGTGCCAGCATCGTGAACGACATCCTCGCAGGGTTCCGCGATCCGGAGGTAGCGCGCCGGCTGGTCGACGAGATCCAGCGCATCGCCGTCGAGCCGTGCACGCTCATGGAGGTCTGCGGAACGCACACCATGGCGATCGCCAAACACGGCCTGCGCGGCGTGATGCCCGAGACCATCAAGCTCCTCTCCGGGCCCGGATGCCCGGTGTGCGTCACCGCGAACCCCGACATCGACCTCGCCATCGAGATCGCGCGCCAGCCGGGCGTGGTCCTCACCACCTTCGGCGACATGATGAAAGTCCCCGGCTCGTACTCCTCGCTCTCCACCGAGAAGTCCGAAGGCCGTGACGTGCGGGTCGTGTACTCGCCGCTCGACTCGCTCGCCATCGCCGAGCGTGAGCCCGACAAGCACGTGGTCTTCCTCGGCGTCGGCTTCGAGACGACCGCCCCCACCGTGGCGCTCACCATCCGCGAGGCCGCGCGCCGGAAGCTCCCCAACTGGTCGGCGCTCTCGCTCCACAAGACCGTTCCGGGCGCGCTCGAGGCGCTCGTGAACGATCCCGAGGTGCGTGTCACCGGCTTCATCCTGCCGGGCCACGTCTCCACGATCATCGGCACCGGTCCGTACGAGTTCCTCGCGCGTGAGTACGGCGTACCCGGCGTGATCACGGGCTTCGAGCCGGTGGACGTTCTCCAGGGTGTCTGGATGCTCGCGAAGCAGCTCGCCGAGGGGCGCGCCGAGATCGAGATCGCGTACGGCCGTGGCGTGCATGCCGGGGGCAACCCCTCGGCCGTGGCCGCGATCGAGGCGAGCTTCGAGCGATGCGACGCCGAGTGGCGCGGCATCGGCGTGATCCCCGGGACGGGCCTCGCTCTCCGGCCCGAGTTCGCCGAATACGACGCGCGCACGCGCGTGCCCGTCACGGTGCCTGAACCACGCGAGATCAAGGGCTGTCAGTGCGGCGATGTGCTCCGCGGCGTGGTGCTGCCCTTCGACTGCAAACTCTTCGGCCGTGCGTGCACGCCTGAGCATCCGATCGGCCCGTGCATGGTGTCGAGCGAGGGTTCGTGCGCCGCGTACTACCGCTACACCGACTACGGCAAAGACTAGAGACACCCCCCACACGCAACGGTGGAGAGTCACCGGTACGTGTGCTCGGCCACTGTGATACGGAGGTCCACATGCGCTCAGACCGCATCCTGCTCGCTCATGGCAGCGGCGGAACCATGATGAAGGAGCTCATCGAGGAGGTCTTCATGGCCGGCTTCGGCGACGAAGTGCTCCTGCGAATGGACGATGCGGCCGCACTCGACTTCCCCGGCTCGCGCCTGGCGTTCTCGACCGACACCTACGTGGTGCACCCGCTCTTCTTCCCCGGTGGTGACATCGGCCGCCTGGCCGTGTGCGGCACGGTGAACGACGTCGCGACCTCAGGCGCCCGACCGCTCTACCTCTCCGTGGGATTCGTGCTCGAGGAGGGCATGCCCGTTGAGGACCTGAAGCGGATCCTCGTTTCGATGCGGGACGTGGCCGCCGAGGCGGGCGTCCGCATCGTGACCGGCGATACCAAGGTGGTGGAGCGCGGACACGGCGATGGATGCTACATCAACACCGCCGGCGTAGGGGTGCTGCCCGATGGCGTGGACCTTTCCGGCTCGCACTGCAGGCCAGGCGACGTGGTCCTGCTCTCGGGCACGCTCGGCGACCACGGTATCGCGATCGTCTCCACCCGTGAGGGGCTGGAGTTCTCCACCGACATCCGCACCGACGCGGCGCCGCTCGCCGCACTCGTCTCCGCGGTGCTCGAGGCGGCACCCGATGTGCGGTGCTTCCGCGACCCCACCCGCGGCGGCCTCGCGAGCACGCTCAACGAACTCGCAGGGGCCTCCGGCGTATCGATCACGGTGAACGAGACCGACGTGCCGGTGAACGACCAGGTGCGCGGCGCCTCGGAGATGCTCGGCTACGACGTCTTCCAGGTGGCGAACGAGGGCAAGATGGTCGCTGTCGTGCCGGCGGCGCAAGCCGAGGCCGCGCTCGCCGCCATGAAGAGCGCGCCGTACGGTGCGGATGCGGCGATCATCGGCTCGGTCGCGGAGTCGCCCGCTGGCAAGGTCTACGTGCGAACCGCGTTCGGGGCCACGCGCATCATGGACATGCTTGTCGGCGAGCAGCTGCCGCGGATCTGCTGACACGCCGATGCGCGAGGACACCGTGGCGGGGGCTGACCGACGCCTCTCGGGGCTCATCCGCATAGCGCTCACCGGGGTCATCTGGGGCACCATCCCGCTTGCGCTGCGCGCGGCCGACGGCGACGCGACCGTGAAGGTCTTCTACCGCGTCCTGTTCGCCGCGGTTGTCGTTGGAGGATGGCTGCTGGTCTCCGGCGGATGGCGCGAATTCACCACCCTCGGACGCGAGAAGCTCCGGCAGATAGCGCTTCAGGGCCTGCTTCTGACCGTCAACTGGCTGCTCTTCCTCTCGGCCTTCGAGTTCGCCGAAGTGGCAACCGTCGAACTCCTCGGCTACACGGGCCCCGTGTTCGTCGCCGCGCTCACCCCCTTCGTGACAGGTGACCGGTTCGATCGACGCATCGTCTTGCCTATCGCGCTCGCGCTCGGGGGGATCGCCGTCATCATGCTCCGCCACGGCTTTACGCTGGGTACGGGCCGGCAGGTGCTCGGCGCCGCACTGGCCGCGTGCTCGGCGCTCACCTACGCGGGGCTCCTGCTGCGCTCCAAGCGGCTGCTCCACGGGATCTCGACCGCGGCGCTCATGCTCGGCCAGTATGCCGTGGCCTCGCTGGTGCTGCTGCCGCTGGTCATCTACTCGTACGCCACGGGCGGAGCGCCCACCTCGGCCTCGGCGTATGGCGCGCTCATCACCCTCGGCGTGGTACACACCGCGCTCGCGGGCTTCCTGTTCTTCTCGGGCCTGCGGTCGGTGCGCGCCGACCATGCCGGCGTGCTCATGTACGCCGAGCCGGTGAGCGCGGTGCTCTTTGCCGCGATGTTCCTTCACGAACCGCTTACGGCAAGCACGGTCCTGGGCGGTATGATGGTGGTGGCGGGAGGAGTGATCGTCGCCCGCATGGAGCCGATGCCCGGGCTCGAGACGCCTGAGCCCATCATCGCCGAGGACTGAACCTGAGGAGGGGCCATGTCGGTACGTGACCGGCTGAACGAGCTCGACGCGGTACGGCGGTTGCGGGCGCGTGACGTGAGCCTCTTCAGTGACGACCCCGATCTCCGCATCCCCATCATGCAGCGCCTCGGCTGGACCGACCTCGCCGGGAAGGCGGCAGGGCGGCTCCCGCTACTCACCGGTCTTGCCGACGCGCTCGTGCAGGAGGGCGCCACCGACCTGCTGCTCCTCGGCATGGGCGGTTCCTCGCTCGCACCGCTGGTGATGGACCGCATCGTCGGTGGCGGACAGGGCTACCCGCGCCTCCATGTGCTCGACACCACCTCGCCCGTGCAGGTCGCTGAGCTGCTCTCCACGCTCGCCCCCGGGAGCACGTACGTGATCATCGCGAGCAAGTCGGGCACCACGATCGAGCCCCTGTCGCTCTATGCCATCGTGAGCGCGTGGTTCGCCGAGGCGGGCCACAGTCGCGCCGAGGCGGGCCGGCACGTCATCGTCATCACCGACCCCGGCTCGCCACTCGAGAAGCTGCGCCAGCGAGACATGCTGCGCATCGCGATCGCGGCTCCGGCAACCGTGGGAGGCCGATACTCGGCACTCTCGGTCTTTGGGCTCACCCCCGCCGCGCTTGCGGGGATCCACCTGCCCTCGCTGATCCAGCGCGCGCAAGCGATGGAGGACGCGTGTGACGCTCCAACCGACGAGAATCCGGCCGCACTGCTGGCGGCCTGGATGGTCGACGCCCACGAATCCGGCAAGGACAAGCTCACCTTGGTGACCTCGGAGCGGTACGTGCCGTTCGGCCTGTGGGTCGAGCAGCTGGTGGCGGAGTCGCTCGGCAAGAACGGTACGGGCATCGTGCCGGTGATCGAGACCGCACCGGCCGATCCGCACGCATACGGCACCGACCGCGCATTCGTGGTGATGAGACTCACCGATGACGAACCGCTCGCCACGTGGTCACGCTCCATGGCCGCGTCGCACCCGGTGTTCGAGCTGACCGTGACCGACGTGTTCGACCTGGGAGCGGAGTTCGTCAGGTGGGAGTACGCGGTCGCGCTCGCAGGCGCACTCCTCGGTGTGAACCCGTTCGACGAGCCCTCCGTGACCGAGGCGAAGAAGGCCACCTCGGCGATCCTCGAAGGCGGCGCCTCGGGTGTGCCCACGGCCACAGCCGACATCGGCGGCACCTGGATCACGTACGCCGGCGCACTTGAACCGCGTCGGCCATCCTCGCGCATCGAGGCGATCGCCGACGCGTACGCCGCACTCAGGCCTGGCGACTACCTCGCGCTTCTCGTCTACGCGCCGGACGACGCTGAGCGCCTCGAACCGCTTGCCGACGCGTGCGCGGGCGTGTCGCACGCCACCGGTGCCGCCGTATGCCTCGAGCTTGGTCCGCGCTACCTGCACTCCACGGGACAGCTGCACAAGGGCGGGCCCAACACCGGGGTGTTCATCCTGGTGACAGGCCGCGACCGCGATGACGTGCCGATTCCCGGTAAGCCCTACGGGCTTGCGGCTCTGCATCGCGCTCAGGCCGAAGGCGACCTGGTCACGCTCGCCCGGCACGAGCGGCGAGTGCTCCGGCTCGACCTGCCCTCGACCGCGCCCGCGGTGCTCGCGGCACTCGCGGACGAGCTGGTGGCCGCCGCGCGTCACTAGCGCTCGCCGACGATTAGACGGCTACCGGGGGACATCGGTGGCCGCGCCGGCTCACGCATGTTGCCGAACGCGAGCATGCCGGCCCCGCTGTGTGGCGGAACCGGCATGCCCCGTCTGGACCGTCTGGGGGTACGGTCCGTGAGAGACGTTACTCAGGCTTGGCGAACATCGAGCCCACCTTGTCCAAACCGTGCTGCTTCTCATGACGCTCGCTGGCCGTGCCGTGGATGCGCATCCAGATCCGGTCCACGTTCTTGGGCAGCTGCCCGTCGAGCTTGCTCACGATGATGATCGTGAGAACGCCGAGCGGGAACGTGAACAACACGGGGTAGGTGAGCGAGCCGATGAATCCGAGGAGCCCGTCCTTACCGAGCGTGCCCAGCTGCTGCAGGATGTTCAGGAAGATGATGCTGATCGAGCCGATGAGCCCGACCAGCATACCGGCGGTCGCGCCACGCTCGGTGGTGCCTTTCCACCAGATGCCCGTGAGCAGCATCGGCACGAAGGCGGATGCGCCCACCGAGAACGCCCACGTCACCATCATCGCGATCAGCGCCGGGTACGCCTGATCAAGACCGAAGAACGGGATGGCGAGCCCGATCAGCATCGCGATCGCCGCGAACCCCAGGACCGAGATCTTGCCGACCACAACGCGCTGCGCCTCCGACGCGTTCGGATTGACGTACTTCTCGTAGACGTCGTGCCCGATCGCCGATGCCGCCGCGATCAGCAGTCCGCCAACGGTGGAGAACATGGCCGCGAACGCGCCAGCGGACACGACGCCCATCAGCCACTGGCCGCCGAGGATCTCGCCAAGGGTGGGCATCAGCTGGTCGGGCTTCACGAGCAGGCCGTGCACGGTGGCCGCGTTGAGCGTGCCGCCATCAGCGAGGAACTCCCTGATGATGCCGAGCCCGGCCAGGCCGACGATCGGAGCGGCGATGTAGAAGACGCCGATGAACACGAGCACCCAGAACGTGGATCGCCGTGCCGCCGCTCCAGAGGGATTCGTGTAGTACCGGTTGAGGATGTGGGGCAGACCAGCGGTCCCGAGCACGAGCGCGAGCACCATCGAGAACTGGTCGAAGCCGTTGTACCGGTGGCCGGGCTCGATGAAGAGCATGTCGCGCAGCTCGTGCAGCTTGTTGGACGACGGCAACGCCACCGGCACCTTGCCCTCGGCGCCACTCTCGATGAACTCGTCCACCACCGCCATCTCGTCGGGCGTCATGATCGTGGCGGCGGAATCATAGAGGGTCCTGCCCGTCTCCGGGTTCGCCGTGGTGAGTTCCGCGGCTGTGAGTTGCTTGGTGTTCACGATCGGCCGCTCGGATACGTCAGCGAGAGCGTCCGGATAGTCAAAGCCGTTGCCGAAAGCGAAGAACACCACCATCAACATCGCGAACATCAGCCACCAGAACTGGAAGATCTGGTTCAGCGTGGTGCCTTTCATGCCGCCCACCGCCACGTAGAAGGCGATGATCGCCGCTACGACCACGACACCGGACGTGTAGGCGTCCATACCGAGGATGCCCTTGCCCACGAGGACCTGCCAGGTCGTGCCCGCTCCGAACATCTGCGGCGCCATGTAGAAGAGCGAGGTCAGCAGAACGGCGATCACCGTGATAAGGCGGATGCGGTTGGAGCCGAAGCGCCCGAACGCGAAGTCGGCGACGGTGTACTCACCGAAGCGCCGGAGCGGCGAGGCGATGAACAACACCACCAACATGAACCCGCCGGCGAAACCGGCCGCGTACCAGACTCCATCCAGGCCGGACGCGTACACAGCGCCAGCGACGCCCAGGAACGACGCGGCCGACAGATAGTCGCCCGAGATGGCCGAGGCGTTGGAGAACGAGCCGACCTTCCTGCCGGCGAGGTAGAAGTCGGCGGTGGTGCGCGTGAAGCGCCTGCTGAAGATCGACAGGGCGATCGTGAAGACTATCAGCCCGATGACGAGGATGATCGCTATCGTGTTCATCGCTGCTCACCCTCTCCCATCTCGCTGTTCGCCCCCGCCGCATCGGCCGCCACCATGTCGGCAGCCATGTGCATGAGGCGTTCGTCGAGCCGGTCCGCCTGCTTGGAGTACGTCCACGCCATGGTCCACAGGAACACGTAGTAGATCAGAGCGACGAACAGGTAGTTGGCGGTGAAGCCGCCCCAGATCGGGACCGCGTACCAGCTCTCCCACCACACCGACGCCGCCGGGATGGCGAGCGTCACCGCAAAGAACACGGCGCCGTACGAGAAGCTCAACTTGCGCTGGGCCTTGAACACGACATCGACGCTCTCGATCGTGTCCATGTGATCGCCATGGCGGACGTGGGTGTCATCGCCAGTGACGGTCGATATGACGTGCAGTCGTGCGTCTCCCACCGGGGCACCTCCTTCATCTGTGTGGTGGATGGTCAGTCGGTCTTGATCACGAGGACGGGAACGGGCGAGCCCTTCACGACGGTCTCGGCCACACTGCCGAGCGCGAGCCGCTTGAGACCTGTGCGACCGGTATCGCCGACGACCACCATGTCGGCCTTCCACTCCTCGGCGACAGCGACGATGCGCTTGGCTACACCACCCTGGATGACCTCGGCCTCGCACGGGACACCGTTGCGCTCGCACATCGTCTTGGCTATGGCGAGTCCCTTGATCGACGCGTGCACGCCCTCGTAGACGTCCTCGGTCATGGCCTCCTCGGGATACGTGATCGCGTCAAGACCGGTGTCGACGTAGATGGCGCGCACCTCGGCGCCAAAGGTCTTCGCCATCATGACCGCGTACTCCGTCGCGGCGATCGCCGGCGCGGAGCCGTCCGTCGCGAGCAGGATGCGTCCCATCTCGTGGCAGACCTCGTCGATGTCGCCAAGCCTGATGTCCTCGGCGGGACCCTTGATGCAAACGTCCATACATGCCACCTCCCCGGCAGTGAGCGCGGGCGCAGGGCGCGCCCGCACCCTCAGGCTAGGCCGAAGGGAGGCATGAGGGAACGAAGCTCACGCGTGTGGTGTGGGTGTGTCGGCAAGGGGTGGCGGAGAACCGGTCAACGGCTCGCGAGGTCCGCACGCATCACGGAGATCGCCACTCACCGCTCCGGGACGACCGTTCGTCGCCGCCCACGCCGTCGGAAGCGGCGGCTACAGCTCGACGATGTGGGCTGTGGGCGGGTCAGCGGCGCAGTCGAGCAGGGCAACGGTCGGGCCCCGGCCGTCGCGCGACCTGCCGCCCGCGCTGCCGGGATTGACGTACAAGATGCCGTCGATCCGCTCAACGACGGCGCGATGCGTGTGCCCGGTGATCACGACCGACACCCCGTCGGGTACGCCCGAGCGCGCCACGTGCGAGGGCTGGTGCGTGACAAGCACCCGGTGACGACCGAGCTGGAGGGCCACCCGGTCCTGAAGCTTCCACCCGAGGTCGCCCGTGTCCATGTTGCCGCGCACAGCCACGACCGGCGCGATCACCTCAAGGTGCTCGATGATCCACGAGGCGCCGATGTCGCCCGCGTGTACGATGCGCTCCACGCCCTCGAACGTCGCGTCGATCGAGGGAGGCAATGTCCCGTGCGTGTCGGATATGACTCCAACGAGCATCGCTAGAGACCCAGTGTGCGCTTGAGTGCAGGTGCGCGACGCCGCGAGACGGGTATATGGGTCTGCGCCGCGTCCTTGAGCGTGAGCTCCATCGTGCCGCCGTACATGGGAGCGACCTCACCGACCTGGGCTAGATTCACCAGATAACGACGGTGCACCCGGAAGAAGCCCTGCGACTCGAGGCGATGCTCGAGATCGGCGAGCGAGAAGGTGGAGAGATAGCGCTCACCATCGGTGAAGATGTAGCTGTAGTCGTCTTTCGCCATGATATGGGTGATGTCGACCACCTGCAGGAGCAGTTTCCGCCCGGCCTTCTCCACCGGGATACGCTCGATCCGCGCGGGGGCCTCGACCGCGGGTGCTATGCGCTCGATGGCCATCTTGAGCCGGTTGGCCTCAACGGGCTTGACGAGGTAGTCGGTCGCCGCGACCTCGAACGCTTTGACGGCGTGCTCGCTGTGAGCCGTGACGAAGACCAGCGCGGGCGGGTGCTCGAGCTCGGCAAGCACCTCCGACAGCTGGATTCCGGTGATCCCGGGCATGTCGACGTCAAGGAAGACCACATCGTACGGGATGGCGCGGATCAGCTGCAACGCCTCGTTCGCGCTGCCGGCCTCGCCCACGACCTCCACGCCGCCGGCCTCACCGAGCAGGTAGCGCAGCTCGGAGCGAGCCGGAACCTCGTCATCGACCAGGAGTGCCTTCAGCAGCGTCGTCATCCGCCTACCCCGATCACCGTCGGTCCCGTGATCGTCACGGTCACGGTCGTTCCCACCCCTTGCGTGCTCTCAACGCTCAGGCCGCTCCCGGGACCGAAGAACCCGCGGAGTCTGTCATCGACGTTCCCGAGCGCGATCCCCAGCCCCTTGCCGAAGCCGGTCTCAAGCACCCTCGGGAGCTCTGCTTTGCTTATTCCCACTCCGTTGTCGGCGATCGTCACGCGCACGCCATCAACATCGCGATGCCCGGCCAGCGTTATCGTGAGCGCACCCTCCGGCCGGATCCCATGCTGCACGCAGTTCTCCACGATCGGCTGCAGGATGAAGGCCGGTACCTGCGTGTCCAGGACGTCGGAGTCGATCTCGTCGACCACCAGGAGACGCTCGCCGAAGCGCGCCTGCTCGAACCGCAGGTACGTGAGGGCGTACTCGACCTCCTGGCCGAGTGGAACCAGCCCCTCGTTGTCCTCGAGCATCCGGCGGTAGAAGGCGGCGAACTCACGCAGGAGCTCCCGCGCGGTCGCCGGGTCAGTGCGGATGAGCATGGCGATCGTGTTGATCGTGTTGAACAGGAAGTGCGGGTTGATCTGCGCCTGGAGCGCCTTGAGCTCCATCCGGCACGCCAGCTCGGTCTGACGTTCGAGCTCCGAGAGCTCGAGTTGCGTGGAAAGCAGCCGGGCAAGGCCGCCGACCATCGCGATCTGCGTCTCGTTCAGCAGTCGCGGTGTCGTGTAGTAGAACTTCAGTGTCCCGACGGGCGTGTCGCGGATCTCAAGCGGCACTACGATCGCCGCCTTGAGCAGGCAGTCGGCCTTCGGGCACCCGATCTCGTCCTTCGTGCCGAGGATGCGATGCTCGTTCATCTCGATCGCCTCACGCGTCGCACGCGTAAGGATCGGCCCGCCGACCGAATGGTGATCCTCACCGATACCAGCGAAGCCGAGCACCCGCTCGGTGTCGGTGATGGCCACCGCGGCCGCCTCACTCTCCGCAAGCGCGAGACGGCACACCTCCTGGGCCGTCTCGGCGTCGAGGCCGCGGCGCAGATACGCCAGCGATCGATCGGCGATCACCACGATCTGGTGCGACTGTATGGCCCTGATGTGGTCGGGGCGGCTGATCAAACGCATCGCGGCCGTCCACACGGCGATGGCGGCAAGCAGCATGACCGCGCCTCCGGCCAGCGGTGACGGAACCGCACCCGCGAGACCAGCGGCGGCGATACCGGCCACGACAACGGTCACCGCAAGCAGGACCGCGTCAATCACCCATGATCTGACCGATGCTATGACCCTCGCCTCCCTGACCGTCGTCACCCAGTGTAAGGAACGCATATCTGCGACCACTGAGCCGGAACCCACAGGCGCGGTAGAGCGCCAGGGCCCCGGCGTTACCGGACTGCGTCGAGAGCGCCATGCGGTCGGCCCCGGCCTCGCGTGCGCGCAACACCGCCGCCCTCAGAAGCGCCATGCCCACCCCGTGCCGCCTGTGCGGCACATCGACACAGAGCCTTCCGAGCACCGCCGACCCGCGGTCCACGGTGCACAGAGTATAGCCGAGGCACCGGCCGGCACGCTCGGCGACTGCGAGACCCCCCTCCGCCGCGAAGCGGTCCATCAACCGGCGGTCGTACCGCCAGAAGGACTCGAAGCAGTGGGCGTCGACTTCGAGCACGGCCGGCACGCCTTCGGGGCCGACCGTGCGGATCGTAACGTCCTGATCGCGCGGATCAGCCGCCCTCACGCCGTCCGGGGCACCCTCATGCGCCCGGCCCGCCAGCCGAAGCTCGAGGGTCTCGAGCACCTCTCGCACCGCAAGCCCCGCTCCCCTCCACACGGCGACGTCCGCCTCGGCCACCGGAGGGCTCACGATGCCCGTGAAACCGTGCTCGAGGGCGATCCCGTTGACGTGGGAGACGGCGTCCGGCACCAGCCGGTGCGGACACCACAGGGCCTCGATCGCCAGCAGCCGGAGATGATCGCGCCACGTGTCGAGCACCGCCACGTCGCCCCGTGAGTTCACCTGGATCGCCCAGGGCCGCGCACGATGTACCGCGTACAGTGTCGCCTCGTCAGGGAAGACCCGCGCCGCGATCAGCGGACGGGTGAGCCGGTCGAGGTGTGCGGTGCTCGCCTCGGCGAAACGGGCGGGCGGCATCAGAGCCACCCCAGTTCGTTCGCGCCGAGGAGCCCTCCCACACCCAGGAGCATCAGTGCGAACGCGATGCGCACCGTGCGCTCCCGCGCTCGCGCAGTGACCCGGGCGCCGAGCATCGCCCCCGGCACCACCCCGAGCGTCATGCCGAGAGCTATCGCCCAGTCGATGTGACCGAGCAGACAGTGCGTCACCGTGCCCGGGACCGCCAGCAGCATGACAGCCACCAGACTCGTGCCCACCGCGCGCTTGGCATCGAAACCGAGGAACCGTACCAGTGCAGGCACCACCACGAAGCCGCCGCCGAGCCCCAGGAAGCCGGAGTACAGTCCGGTCACCACACCGATCGCGGCGAGCCAGCTCCACGACCGTCGGCGCCCCTCGTGAGCGGCGGTCACATGCGCTTCGGGCTCAGGCCGGAGGGCAAGGTGCAGCATGTCGACCGCCATCCACGCGATGAGCGCGGCCATCACCGCCAGCGCGATCTCACCGCCCACGCGTGCGGTCGCCCACGCACCGAGCACCGAGAACACGGCGCCCGCCACTCCGATCGTGAGTCCCGCGCGGACATCGAGCAGCCCCCGGCGTGCATACGCTACCACTCCGGTGATCGACGTTGGGATGATCACTGGTAGCGGCGTGCCGATGGATATGAGCGCTGAACCGCCGAGCAACATCCGGATGGCGGGGGCCGTTATGACGCCACCCCCGATACCGAACTGCCCGGAAAGATACCCTGCGACGAATCCGATCGCGGCGGCGGGAACCAACGACTCCGGCATGCGCTCAGTCGGCCCTGATGACCGGGAAGCGGCCTGTCAGCGCGCCACGGTCGACGCGGCGCTCGCCGCTGAAGAGCGACTCGAGAGCGATGTCCTTCCAGAGGCGGTCGAGCAGCATCGGCCACCGGCGCTGGAACGCGAAGTAGCGCTCGCAGTTGTCGCGTGCATGCTGCTGCGCCTCGGGAACGACCCTGGTGGCGATACGCAGATACGCGCCGCGCTCCCTGCTCGTCAGAGCGCGCAGGAGTGCAGTCACGCGGGTCCGCCAGCCGATCGACGCATCCACCAACGGGCCGGGATATGGCATCAACGACTCGGGGGTCACCTGGCGGAGATCGACCTGCGACTTGGCGAACTCGAGCTTGCGGTGCGTGTAGATGAACCGGTACACGTCGTGCCTGAACAACAGCGCCTCACTCGAGAGCTGCGGAGGCCTGTGCACGAGCGACCATTCGCTATCGAGGTACATGTCGCCACCGTGCATGCGCACGTCGATCACGTAGTCGATGTCCTCGCCGCGCGTGGCCCACGGGTCGAACGGGACATTGCAGTACATGTCCCGGTGTAGCGCCATGCAACCGCCAAAGCCGAGTGTGGTCGGCTTTAGCCTCGGAGGCTTGCCGACAAGCGCGATAGCGCGATCGAAGGACTCGTTCTGACGCCAGAAGGTATCTGACCAGGGTGAAGGCCCCGCGGTCTGGCAGGCACCGCTCCTGTCGCGGTAGTAGCCGGACTTGGCGAGCACGGGTCGACCCTTCTGGTCGGACTCCCCGAGTCCCTCCATCGCGCGGATGAGGTAGTCGGGATCGTCGACGATCTCGTCGTCATCGACGAAGACGATCGCCTCGCTCCCCATGACGGCGGCCACCACGAGCCCGGTATTGCGAGCGCCGCCGTAACTGGTGAGGTTCACGCCGTCCACGACATCGGCGAACTCCAGCTGCTCGAACCGCCGATGCAGCGAGCCCATCTCGGCTGGCCCGAACACGAGCGAGTCGATGCCCGGCATATCGTCAAGCAGCTCGCGTACGCTGTCTTCGGCCGCGGTCGCCGTTCCCTCATCGGCGGCGGCCACGATGACCACGACCTGACCGAGCCCCCTGATCCCCTCAAGAGACCGCAGGCATTCGCTCAGCATCGTGGTATCGCCCACGGCCGTGGGGTGGTCGAAATGCGTTGTCGAGCGCTCGGCTCCCCGGCTCTTACGCCGCGTCCAGAACGTCGGGATGATGACGGTCGGTTGCACGTTCTTCCTTTCGCGATAGCCCCCACACAACGAGAGCGGCTCCAATCATAGCGGTTCGTCGCCATCCGTGATGCCCAGCGACGCCCCACAGTGAGCGCACGTGCCCCCTCTGAGGCCTGATCGATCGATAGAGTAGCCGCGGCGGGACACGACCGTCCTGCCGCACGCAGGACAGCGGGTGTCCTCGGCGCCTGCGAGCGTAACGTTCCCCGGGAACACATATCGCAGTCCGGCCGAGAAGCCGATCTCCCGCGCATGCTCCAGTGTGCTGATCGGTGTGGGCGGAAGATGGGCAAGGTCGAGGTAGGGGAAGAACCTCGTCACGTGCCACGGCGTGTCGGCTCCGAGTGACGTGCACACCCAGTCGGCGATACCACGAAGTGTCTCGTCCGAGTCGTTCACCGTGGGGATGATGTTCGTCACGACCTCCACATGCATCCCCCACCGCTCCCGGGCCCGCTCCGCCATCTCGAGGACGGGCGCCACCGACCGCACGTGGCACAGCGAGCGGTACGTTGCGTCATCGCGGCCCTTCACATCGACACGCCAGACATCGATGACGGGGCCGAGGAGGTCAAGGCCCGCCTCGGTGATGTAGCCGTTCGTGACCATTACCGTGTAGAGACCCGCGTCCCTGGCCGCTCGTGCCACATCCAGCACGTACTCGATCCAGATGACCGGCTCGTTGTAGGTGAAGGCCACCCCTGCACACCCGTGGCGCCGTGCCATATCCGGAACGGCACGGGGGTGCAGTACCTGCAGACCACTCTCACCCGGCGTCGCACGGCTGATCTGCCAGTTCTGACAGTGACCACAGCGCATCGAGCATCCTACGCTGCCAAGCGACAGCACCTGCGTCCCGGGGCGATAGTGGAACACCGGCTTCTTCTCGATCGGATCGACGGCGACGGAGGAGACCAGGCCGTAGGTGAGCGCGAAGAGCGTCCCTCCGCGGTTCTCGCGCACGCCGCAGGTGCCTCGACCGCCCGCGGAGATGCGGCAGTCGTTCGGGCACAACAGGCAGTGTAGTCGCTCCCCGTCGGGCTCCCAGAGCAGCGCTTCGCGATCCATCGCTCCTCCTAGCCGTAGGCCAGGCGCACCTGATCCCCGCCCGAGCGCGCGGCCTCGAGCAACGCCTCATCCGCCGACTCCAGGAGCGCACGGGCATCAGTCGACGCCGTGGCCGAGGCCACACCGATCGATGCCGTCACGGACACGTCCTGTGTATACCCGCTGCCCCCGGCCTGCACCGCCACGCTGGACACCGCTGCCCGGAGCTTCTCCGCAACAGCGAACGCCTCCGTCTTGCCGATGCCCGGAAGCGCGAGGACGAACCTGTCGCCGGCGCCCCTGCTGACCACGTCCGTGGAGCGCAGACGGTCGCTGATCGCCTGCGCGACCGCCATGAGAACGCGGTCTCCCGTGTCACGCCCGTGCCCCTCGTTCACCAGGTGGAACTCGTCAAGGTCGAGGACCGCGAGACTGAGCGGCGTGCCGTATCTCACGAGCCGGGCGAGCTCGATCGACAGCCGGTCCCCGAAGGCCCGCCTGTTCCACACACCGGTGAGCGTGTCGAGCGTCCGCGCCTCTTCGAGCTGCACGCGTTGCTCTCGGAGCAGCCGACGCTGCAGTGGCAGACAGAGGTCCCACGTCGACTCAGCCCCGAGCACAGCGGCCGCGTGCTCCTCGCAGGTCGACCATCCACACGCACCGCAGTCGGGCGCCTGGTCGCGCGTGAGACCAGCCTCCGCCAGCGCCGCGTCCACCGCTGCGGGCTCCGGAGTCCTGGTCTCCACGGGTGCGGGAGAAAACGAACGGATCAGATCCACAGCGGGGAGCATCGCCAGCATCGCCCGTGTGCTGACATGGGTCGTTCCGGGCGCGCGGCGGGCCGCCGATTCCACGTTCCGCTTAGCGAAGAGGGACAGCCCGGGGTTTACCGCCGGCCCATCGACGCAGCCCTCGCAGCTCAGCATGTCGATCACCTCGGGAGCCGTCTCGCCCGCCTCGATCGCAGTGAGGAGCCGGTCGAGGTCCTCAAGGCCCCGGACGGTCTGCACCGAGCGGTCGGTGAGGTCCCGCGACACGAGCGTCTGCCTCGGGAAACCGTCGATCAGGGATATCTCCTTGAGCGCGCTCGGCCTGCTGGGAGGTGGGGCCACGGCCGAACCGCCCGGAGCGAGGGACTTCGCCTCGTCGAACATGCGCTTCAGTTCTGTGAAGTCGATCGCCACGTCCACGACACCGCCGAACTCAGGGTCATCGATCTCGTCCTTGCGCGCGTAACACGGGCTCACGTACACGATCGCGACATCCCTGGGGTACAGGCTGCGGATCAAGCGCGCCTGTGCAACATACGGCGGCACGAGGGGCGCCAGGGCCGGGACGAAGGCCGGATGATACATTCGGACGAAGTCCACTGCCACCGGACACGTTGAGCGCAGGCTGATGGTGCTGTCAGGACGAGAGTGGAGGCGCTCATACGCGGCGGCGACCGTCTCCTCTCCAAGGAGCGTGGTCTCCACCGACGCGAAGCCGAGGGACTCGAGCCCGCGTTCGACCTGCGAGATCGTGAGCGGGTACAGCGCCGAGATGAACTCGCTCGCCAGTAGTGCGACCACAGGTCGACGAGAGGCCAGAAGCGACCGCACTGCGGCCGTGTCATCCCGCACCGCGAACCCTCCGCGAGCGCACTCGCTGACGCACTGCCCGCATGCAACACACTTCTCCTGGACGATCTCCGATCGCCCTCCGGTCACCCTGATCGCCCGGACCGGACAGCATCGCACGCAGCACCAGCACTCGGCGCAGTCGTCCTTACGCTGCTCGATGAGCGCCCCCCGGTTCCGCTCAGTCATGCACCGGCCCACCCTCCCCGCCATCTGAAGCCAGCCGCTCAGCGACACCCAGCCTGCGAAGCGCACCGAGCAACGGGAGGCCGAGCCCGTACACGACCACCGCCTGGCCGATGCCGATAGCCACCACGCCGAACAGGTACATGGTGATCCATGCGTCCGACGCGTCGATGCCGAGTGCGCTGATGCGATAGAAATCGACGCCGGCGACTCCAGCGAGCATGATCGGCAGGTACGCGGGAACGATGACCGCGTTCGCCACGACCGGACCAGCAAGTGCGAGTGCCGTCCTCGTACGGAACCGCCACATCCAGACTGCACCCGCGAGTGTCGCGAGCGAGCCGAACACGACGTCCAGCAAACCGAGCGCTCCCACCTGTGCGAGCATCCACGCGTTCGCGATGAGTGTTCCCGCCCAGAGTCCCGGAATGGCGGCAGGCGTGAGACACGCCACCACCGTGAGCGCCTCGGAGAGCCGGAGCTGCACGGGCCCGTAGCCGAGCGGTGTTTGCAACATGGCAAGTGTCAGCGCCGCATGGACGGCCGCGATGACGCCAGCCTGGGCTACGTGCCGGGTGCGGGACATGCCGCCTCACTTGCCTCTCTGACGTGGCAGCGAAACCTCGAACGTGGTACCGCGACCCACGGTACTGCGGACCGTCACGGTACCGCCGCTCACATCGATGATGTGTTTCGCGATCGCGAGACCAAGGCCGAATCCGCCGGTCTCCTGCGAACGGGAGAGGTCGCTGCGGTAGAACCGCTCGAACACGTTGGGCAGGTCCGCCTCAGGGATGCCCACGCCGGTGTCCGCCACAGTCACCATGATGCGATCGCGAGAGCGGCGCGTGGTGAGCGAGACATGACCGCCGTCGGGAGTGTACTTGCACGCGTTGTCGACCAGTATGCCGAGGGCCTCCTCGATCCGGTCGGGGTCGCCGTGAAGCCAGAGCGCACCCTCGCCCGGTCCGGTGTACTCCTGGTGCTTGTCGAGATATCGCGTTGCGGCGTTGGCAAGCACCTCGCGGCACACGGCGTTGACGTCGTACCGTGTCTGCCGGTACTCCACCTGCTCCTCGCTCCTGATCAGTGAGAGCAGGTCGCTGCACAGCCGGGCCATGCGCCTCGACTCCCGGTCGATGGCGCTCACGGCCTCTTCCTGGAGCGCGGGGTCCTCGGCCCCCCACGCGCGAAGGATGTTCACGTACCCGCGTATGCCCGCGACCGGGGTTGCGAGTTCGTGCGAGGCGTCGGCGATGAACCGTGCCTGGGCCTCGTTGCGCCGCTGGAGGCCGTCGATGAGACGGTTGAGCGAGCGGGCGAGGTCGGCGATCTCGTTGTCGCCTTCCTCCGGAAGACGGATGTCGAGCATGCCCACATCAACGGAGTCCGCGGTGTGCTTGAGGTTCTGGATGAGCGACATCGCCCAACGTGTCGTTCCCGCCGCGATGAGAAGCGAGCCTATCAGCGCGATCGCCCCGAAGACGTACATGGGGAGCCGGGTCGCGTCCAGGATCGCCTCCTGCGCGGTCGGCGCGTACGAAACGTCAAGAACGGCCGCGTCGAGTCCGGGTATCTCGATCGGGATGTGCGTCGTGTAGACGCCAAGATCGGCCTTCACGAACATCCCCATGATCAGTGGCTGCGCGCCGGGAAACTCGCGTACGGCAGTGCCATTCCGAACCGCCTCGACACGCGAGCCGTCTGTCGGGTCGTGCGGAGGTCCGCCTATCGACCACACGAGCCTGAGTTCGTCACCGGGGTGTTCGGCTACGTGCAGCGAGAAGGAGCCCTCGTAGACGAGTCCCTGCTGGAAAGCCATGGGCGGATCGGCCACCAGCTGTCGCGCCGCCTCGGCGCGGGCGGCATCGTCCTCCAGGCCTGTGCTCTTGGCCCGCTCGTACGCTGTCGCTACCGAATTGGCCATGGCACGATCCGCGGCACTCGCGAGCCGTCCCGCGGTCTCCACGGCGGCAGCCCTCATCCCGCGAGCGACCAGCACATACGTGCCCACCGCAACGGTACCGACGAGCGCGAGGGCGAACACGGTGGACACGATGGCGACGCGCGCGCGTATCGTGGTGAGACGCACGCGACCTCAGCCCCTCGCGAAGAAGTACCCGACTCCCCGGATGGTCTGGATGATACGGTTGTCCGCGTCGCCGATCTTGTTCCGCAGGTGACAGACGAACACCTCGATGACATTGGAGTCGGTCGAGCGCTGCGCGCCCCATACCGACTCCAGGATCTCGTCGCGGGAGATCACGCGACCGGCGTTACCGACCAGGTACGCCAGCAGGTCGAACTCCTTCGCCGTAAGGTCGAGCGGCTTGCCGTCGCGCGATGCGAGGCGCCGCTCGGGATCGATGGTGACACCGGATGCCTCGGTGACCCCCGGGGTCGGCGCCGGTGTGCTGCGCTTCAGGAGCGCGCGCACGCGCGACATGAGCTCGGGAATCTCGAACGGCTTGCGGAGGTAGTCGTCGGCCCCGGCCTCGAAGCCGGATACGACGTCGTGGGTCTCGGCGCGAGCGGTGAGCATGAGGATCGGTGTCTCCAGGCCGCGCTTACGGATGTGCCGGGCCACGTCCAGACCATCGATGCCGGGAAGCATGAGGTCGAGGATGACAAGGTCGACGTCGTTCTCCATGACGAGCTCGATCGCGGCCGTACCGTCACCGGCACGCAGCACGCTGAACCCCGCGTGCTTGAGCTCGAGTTCCACGAAACGAGCGATCGTCGCGTCGTCTTCCACGATCAGAATGGTCTGCTCGGACATACCGGTGCCCCCATGCCTCGGTTGTTCTGACGTGCCCCTCCCAGGCGCACGTTCGTCTCAAATGGATATTAACGCTCCAGCAGCGCTTCGGCTATCTGCACCGTGTTGAGCGCGGCGCCCTTACGCAGCTGGTCGGCCACGATCCACAGTTGAAGTCCGTGCTCTACGCTCGCGTCACGCCGGATACGGCCGACGTAGCAGTCGTCGGTACCCTCCAGCAGGGCGGGCATCGGGTACAGCCGCTCACGGGGATCATCCAGCACCGTCACGCCCGGAGCGCTGGCCAGCGCCTCGCGCGCCGCGGCCAGAGAGACCGGTGACCCGAACTCGATCGCCAGCGCCTCGGAGTGGCAGCGCAACACCGGGACCCGGACGCAGGTGACCGCGACACCGATGGAATCATCGCCGAGGATCTTCCGCGTCTCGACGACCATCTTCCACTCCTCCTTGGTGGAGCCATCGTCAAGGAAGACGTCGATCTGCGGGATGCAGTTGAAGGCGATCCGGTGGGCGAATGCGGAGGCGATCGTCTCACGACCAGCCAGGAAGTCGCCGGTCTGGTCGTAGAGCTCGTCCATCGCCGCCTGACCCGCGCCGGAGGCCGCCTGGTACGTCGAGACGACGACACGCCGAATCGGCGCCAGCGCGCGCAGCGCGTCGAGGACGACGACCATCTGGATGGTCGAGCAGTTGGGATTGGCGATGACACCGCTGTGCCAGGCGAGATCGCCCGCGTTCACCTCGGGTACGACCAGCGGCACGTCCTCTTCCATCCGGAACGCCGAGGAGTTGTCGATCATGACGCAGCCCGCCGCGGTCACGGCCTCCCGCATTTCACGGGAGATCGCAGCGCCCGCCGAGAACAGCGCGAGGTCGACGCCCCGGAAGCTGTCAGCGGTCATCTCCTCCACGACGAGCTCTCCCCCCGCGAAGGGGATGCGGGTGCCTGCTGACCGGTGCGATGCGAGGGCGACGACCCGCTCCGCCGGGAACGCGCGCTGCTCCAGCACCGCGAGCATCTCTCGCCCCACCGCCCCGGTGGCGCCAGCGACCGCAACGACAGGCCGATCGGGAATCGCATGCGCCCACGCCATCACTGCTCACCCTCTCCACAACCGGGAATCGACTCGACCGTGATCTCATCCTCCGAGAGACCGAAGCTCGTGTGGAGTGCGCGCACGGCCGTGTCGGCGTCGTCCCCGTTCACCACACACGTCACGCGGATGGTCGAGGTCGAGATGAGATCGATGTTCACACCCGCGTCCGAGAGCGCGCGGAACATCTGGGCGGCAACGCCCGGGTGCGTCTTCATGCCGGCACCGACGAGTGAGACCTTGGCGATGGACTCGTCCACGACCCACTCCCTCGCGCCGAGCTCCTGCACCACTGTGTCCGCGGTGCGGCGGGCGCGCACAAGATCCGTCTCCGGTACGGTGAACGAGATGTCCGTCGTCCCCGCCTCGGACACGTTCTGGATGATCATGTCCACGTTGACGTTGCTCTCCGCCATGCGGGTGAACACGGCCGCGGCGACACCGGGGTGGTCGGGAACGTCGCGGATGGTCACCTTCGCTTCGGATGAGTCACACGCGACACCCGAGATGATCGCCTGCTCCATGGAATCGTCCGCCTCCCTCACGATGGTCCCCGGAACGTCTGTGAAGCTCGACCGGCAGTGGATGACCACGCCGTGGTTGCGCGCGAACTCGACGGCGCGGAGATTGAGCACACCAGCGCCACTCGCGGCCAGCTCGAGCATAGCCTCGTACGATATCTCGTCGATCTTGCGGGCATCCGGGGCGACCCGCGGATCGGCGGTGTAGACACCGTCGACATCCGTATAGATCTCGCAGACGTCCGCACCGATGCCGGAGGCGATCGCCACTGCCGTGGTGTCGGAGCCGCCGCGGCCCAAGGTAGTGATCTGCCCGTCCGGCGTCATTCCCTGGAACCCTGCCACGATGACGATCTGGCCATCCTCCAGCGCGGCGCGCACGCGATCGGCGCGGACCTCGAGGATCTTCGCCTTGGTATGGCCGTGGTCGGTGACGATTCCCACCTGCGGACCGGTGAACGAGATGGCGCGATACCCGGTGGCGTGGATCGCCATGGCGAGCAGAGCTATCGAGACCTGCTCGCCGGTCGCGAGCAGCATGTCCATCTCACGCTCGGGCGGCTCCGGGTCGATCTGTGCCGCGAGCTCGATCAGCTCATCGGTGAAGTCGCCCATCGCCGAGACCACCGCAACGACGCGATCGCCCCTGTCGGCGGCCTTGACGATACGATCGGCGACCACGCGCATACGGTCGGGGGTGCCGACCGACGTGCCGCCGTACTTCTGGACGATGATGCCCATGTGGACCTTCCAAGCCGGGTACGACCGCAACGGCCGCGCTCATGAGTGGTTGCCAGTGTACCAACAACGGCGTGGTCCCGACCGCTTCTCGCAATCAGATCGTTGGCGAGAAGCCGAGCCGCTCCGCATGCGCCCGCATTCGCTCGGGCAGCGCCTCGATCGCCTCGCTGAGGAAGTGCTCGGCGAGGCCCGCCCCCGACGCGTCTTCGATCCGCGAGCGCATGATGGCGAGCACCGTCTTCAGGTGCTCCGCGTACTCTTCGTCGCTGATATCCACACCAGACCTGTGCACGAGCCTGCCGCCCTCGAGGGCGAATGGGATGTCGCGTGTGCGCAGTTCGCCGTTGACCGCGTGCTCGAGGTTGTTCGCCAGTCGCGGACCACCGAGCCTCCGGAAGCTCGTGAACAGGCCGTCGCTGATGGCGATGAAGACCGCCTGGGCCTCGTCAGGGCCGATGACGACCTCCCGGTCGTACGGATCATAGAGCGCGCCCTCGCCCGCGTTGAGCGCCTCTTCGAAGCCCTCGACGATTCGGGGGTCGAACTGCGTGCCGGCGCATCGCCGCAGCTCCAGCATGGCCTCCTGCTCCGAGCGCCCGCGCCGGTACGGACGGTCGGCCACCATCGCCTCGAACGCGTCGGCCACGGTGAGCACGCGCGCGAGCATCGGGATCTCATCGCGCCTGAGTCCGGCTGGATAGCCGGTGCCGTCGTAGTGCTCGTGATGGTGGCGGACCACCGGCGCGATCGGCCAGGGGAACGCCACCGGCTTGAGGATGTTCGCGCCGATAAGCGGGTGGTGCCGCATCTGCCCCATCTCGACCTCGGTCAGCTTGCCGGGCTTGAGCAGGATGTCCTCACTGATGCCGATCTTGCCGATGTCATGCAGATACGCCGCCATCTCGAGCGCCGTCATCTGCTCCTGCGAGAGTCCGAGCTGCTCGCCTATCCGTAGCGCATACGATGCGACGCCCTCGGAGTGACCACGTGTATACGGGTCTTTGGCGTCGACAGCGGCCGCGAGGGCGCGAACGGTGGCGAGATACGCCTCCTGGACGCTGGAGAACAGACCGATGTTGCCGATGGCGATGGTGACGTGGTTCGCGATGGTGGCGAGCAGCCGGACATCGTCCCCGCTGAACCGCCGGGCCTGATCGCGAGTGCCCACGGTGATGGAACCGATGGGCCCCTCCGCGCTCTGCAGCGGCACGCACAGCGCCGCGACCGCACCGGAGAAGCTCTCCGGCTCGCGATCCTGACCGTCTTCTGTCGCCGGATTGAAGATGAGAGGCCGTCCCTCCCGTATCACCCACTCCGACATCGAGTTCGCCGTAAGACGGTCACCCGAGCGCACCGTGTCGATGCCATGCGCTGCTGTGACGCTCAAGACGCCCGATTCGCGATCCGCCATGATGATGTAGCCGATCTCGGCTTCGAAGATGCGGAGCGCGGACTCAAGCACCGACTCGAGCAGCGCCTCAAGATCGAGTGTGAGCCCCAGCGAGCGGCTCATCTCGTAGAGCGTCGCCAGCTCAAGGACCTTCTTCGTGAGCGCATCGCTTCGCTCGCTCAGCGAGTCGGTCATGCGATTGAAGTTCTCGGCGAGCTCCACGATCTCGGCGGGTCCGCCGGTCTCGACCTTTGCGCTGAAGTCGCCCTCAGCGAGCTTCCGGGTGCTCGTGGTCAGCGCGCCGAGCGGCGTGGTCACCGATCGCACGACCCACCAACTGAGAGCGACAAGGATCACGATCGCCACGGCCGACCACAGGATGATGGAGCGCAGGGTGGTCATGCTCGCCTCGAGCGCACCCGAATCGTCCACGCCGCACACCACGTACACGTGCCGCGACGGGTCCGTTGCAAGCGGGATCGCGGCCGCGCCTATACGGTAGTGCCCCTCGCCGGCATCCAGCACGATGCTCTCCGAGGGTTCGGCCAGCAGCTCGTCAAGTGCGTCCCGCAGGATCTGACTCGAGGCGGGGTGGACTCCTTCAGGGTTGGAGTCATCCGGCGCCAGAAGCGCCATGAAGCCGCTGCTGCCGTCGGTGATCAGGATCCCGCTGTTGTTGCCTGTGGCCAACGACGCGACCAGCTCGTCATCGATGACGAGCACGCTGCCCAGTACCAGTTCGCGCCCCGGGGTGTCGCTGATCTCCGTCTGCGACCACAGGGCATACCGCTCGCCGAAGGGGATGATCACCGGCTTTCCCAGTGCTACCGCGGTGTCCCACGCCCTGCTGTCGGGAAGCGTGACGTCGTCGGGGTCCACATCGGTGGACACTGCCGCCTGTATGTGACCCCGGCCATCACCCACCACGATCATGTCCACGTCGAGCGCTTCGTTGGCGAAACGCAGGTGCTCCTCGATATCGGCCCGCTCGCCGGTGGTGATGATCGCCTGGAAGCCCGGCCTGGCCGCGAGGACCTCGAGCGCTCGGACGGAGCTGGACGCGTGGTGGCCCAGATCCGCGATCACGTACTCGGTGGTGGTGCGGACGCTCGCCTCGCTCTGGGCGGCTGTGAAGTCCCCGATGACCCGGACCGAGATCACCGTTGCGACAACGCCGATGAGCACCGAGACGACGACAAGGGGCCAGATGATCTGACTGCTGAGACGTCTGCCGAACGGACTCTGGATCATCCAGCACTACTCCGGGACTTGGTGGCAAGAAAGGGTGCTCGGCACACCGTGCTCTACACCCAGGGCCATTCTAGCATCGGGGGCCCCGATGACACCCATCGGGGCCCCCGCTGAGAGCAGTCTCTGCGCGATTCTGCCGCTACTCGGTGGAGCAGCGCTTCAGAACGCCCTCGTACGCACGGTCGACATCGGCCTGGATCTCGGCCAACAGCGCCTCGTTGCCAGGTGCGAACAGGTGCTTGAAACGCCCCTGCGGCTTGAGGAACTCCTCGATCGGCTTCTTGTTGTTGACCTTCACGGTCTGGCGCCACACACCGTCCTCGACCTCGTAGACGGGCCAGAATCCGGTCTGGACCGCGAGCTTGGCGATCTCGACCGTCATGCTCGACGGGATACGCCAACCGCGCGGGCACGGCGCGAACACGTTGAGGAACGCGGGACCGGGTGTGTTGAACGCTTTCTCGGCCTTGGCGGTGAGGTCCTTCCAGTGCGACACCGACGCCTGCGCGGCGTAGGGCACGCCATGGGCGGCGATGATCGCGGTGAGGTCTTTCCGGATCTGCCGCTTACCGGCCTGCGCGGCACCGACCTCGGAGGTCGTGGCCCAGGCGCCCTTGGGCGTGGCCGACGAACGCTGGATACCGGTATTCATATACGCGCCGTTGTCGTAGCACACGTACACCATGTCGTGACCGCGCTCCATAGCGCCGGAAAGCGCCTGCAGGCCGATGTCGTAGGTGCCCCCGTCGCCGCCGAAGGCGACGAAGCGGACCTTCTTGTCGGGGTCGATCTTGCCGGCACGCTTGAGGCCGTTGAATGCGGCCTCCACGCCGGAGATCGTGGCGGAGCTGTTCTCGAACGCGTTGTGGATGAACGGGGTCCTCCACGACGAGTACGGGTAGATCGTGGTGGATACCTCGAGGCAGCCGGTCGCACAACCAACGACGACCGGGTCCTCGCCTGCGCCGAGCAGCACCTGGCGCACGGCGATCGAGGCGCCACAGCCGGCACACAGCCGGTGACCGCCGGCGAGACGATCCTCGCGATGGGTGAGCTCCTTGAGATTCGCCATGGCCTACGCCTCCTCTCGCGCGCCGAGATAGACCAGCCCGGCGGGTGCCTCGCTGCCTGCGGCGATGTCTGACAGGTCCTGATACACACGCTCCATGAGCTCGAGCTTCACGTCCGCGCCACCGAGGCCATAGATGTAGCCGACGACAGGGACGCGCTCGGCCAGGTCGTACAGCGCACCGCGCACCTCGAGGAAGAGCGGACCACCCTCGGCGCCGAAGGACTCGGCACGGTCGAGCACGGCCACCGCCTTCAGGCCCTTGAGCGCGGCGGCGAGCTCCGCGTACGGGAACGGACGCCACACGCGCACCTTGACGACACCGACCTTCTGCCCCTTGGCGCGCAGGTCGCGTGCGACGTGGCGGGCGTTGCCGGCGGTGGAGCCGAGCACCACGATCGCGGTCTCGGCGTCCTCCATGCCCCAGGTGTCGATGACGTCGAACGGCCGGCCGGACAGCTCCGCGTACTCCGCGCCCACCTGCTTGATGACGGCGCGAGCGTTCTCCATCGCCTCGCGCTGCTGGCGCTTGAACTCGAAGAACGGACCGCCAAGCCCGGAGAACGAGCCGTGGAGCGACGGAGCGTCGGTGTCCAGAAGCGCATTCTTGGGCTGGTACTCGCCCACGAAGCCGCCCACCGAGTCGTCGTCCAGGACGTCGACACGGTCGATCGAGTGCGTGGTGATGAAGCCGTCGAGTGTGCTCATCACAGGCAGCATGACATCGGGGTGCTCGGCGACCCGCACGGCCATGATGGTGTTGTCGTAGGCCTCCTGCGCCGTCTCGGCGAAGTAGGTGACCCAGCCGGTGTCACGCGCACCCATGATGTCGCTGTGATCGCAGTGGATGTTGATGGGCGCCGAGAGCGCACGGTTGGCGTTAGCCATGACGATCGGCAGACGCATGCCGGCTGCGATGTGCAGCTCCTCCCACATGAGGGCGAGGCCTTGCGACGAGGTGGCCGTCATGACGCGCGCGCCAGCCGCCGATGCGCCGACACACGCGCTCATCGCCGAGTGCTCGGACTCGACCGTGACGTATTCGCAGTCGGTCTTGCCCTTGGCGACGAAACCGGCGAACTCCTCGACGATCGTCGTCTGCGGGGTGATCGGGTACGCGGCCATGACGTTGGGCTTGCACTGGCGCATGGCCTCGGCCACGACGCTGTTGCCGGTGGTCGCGAGTATCTTGTGCTCGGCCATCTACTTCACCTCCGGCAGTTCGCAGCCTTCAGGGACCATCTCGATCGCGTCCACCGGGCACACCTGCGCGCAGATGCCGCAGCCCTTGCAGTGGTCGAGGTCGAAGGTCGTGACCTTCTCGTCGGCAACGTTGATCGAGGTGTCAGGGCAGACGATCCAGCACAACAGGCACTGCGTGCACTTCTCATCGCTGCGCCAGGGGCGCTCGCTGCGCCACCCGCCGGTGATGTAACCATCGCTGTTGCCGCCAGCCGGGATCACCGCGCCGGGAGGGAACTGCTCGTACGTCCACTCGCCCATCTTGGAGATGTCCCACGTCATGCCACGGTCACCTCCTCGAAAGCGCGATCGACCGACGCCCAGTTGGCGTCGATCATTTCCTGGCCGAACTTCTTGGAGAGGTTCTTGGCGAGCAGCCCCTTGAACGCGTCGATGTCGACGACCTCGGTGAGCTTGATGAGTGCGCCGACCATCGGTGTGTTGGGGATGTCACGCTTGATCGTGTCGAGCGCGATGCCGGAGGCGTCGACCGATGCCACGCGCACGCTGTCGTTCACGCCGAGGCGGGTCTTGACCTGGTCGGGCGGGGTGCAGGTGTTGACGAGGATGACGCCCCCGTCGTGTACGCCCTCGGCGATGTCCACGATATCGAGCAGCGAGTCATCGAGCACGATCACGATGTCGGGGTTCTCGATGTTGCAGTGGATCTCGATCGGGTCGGTCGAGATACGGGTGAACGCCTTGATCGGTGCCCCCATGCGCTCGGGGCCATACTCGGGCATCGCCTGCATGTACTTGTCGGCTGCGAGCGCGGTCTCAGCGACCACCTTCGCTGCCGTGACGGCGCCCTGGCCGGCACGGGCGTGCCAGCGGATCTCCGTCAGCTGTGGCATGGGCTCCCCCTTTCTGGGACGAGGTCGGCCGGACGGCCTGGTGTCGGGCGGGACGAGAGTGAACGCGGGTCAGGTTCTCTTGATAGCCCTACAAGAATACGCGCGTGCTCCACGCGGGTGACCTGGGCGCCACGGTCAGCGGTGCGCGCCGCTCGGTGAGCGGTAGGAAGAATCTTCCACTACTCCATCTCGCGACGCGCCTCGAGGGCCTTGCCGAGGGTCACCTCGTCCGCGTACTCGAGGTCTCCCCCGACCGGTAGCCCCGATGCGATGCGCGTGACACGCACGCCGAGGGGTTTGAGCAGCCGGGCGAGATAGAGCGCTGTGGTCTCGCCCTCGATATCGGGGTCCGTGGCGATGATCGCCTCGACGATGCCTCCGCGGCCCACCCGGTCGACGAGTTCGCGCACTCGCAGCTGGTCGGGCCCGATCCCGTCGATGGGCGAGATCGCGCCCTGCAGCACGTGATACGTGCCACGGAACTCACCGGTGCGCTCCACCGCCACCACGTCGCGCGGCTCCTCCACCACGCAGAGTGTGGCGGGATCGCGGGACGGGTCGGCGCAGATGTCGCACAGTTCGCCCTCGGCGAAGTTGAAACAGCGCTCGCAGAACCGGATGGCGCGCTTCACCTCCACGATGGCCTCGGCCAGGCGGGAGGCCGACTCGGCATCGCCGCGAAGGATGTGGTACGCGAGGCGCTGCGCGGACTTAGGGCCGATGCCGGGCAGCCGCTCGAGCTCCTCGAGCAGCCGCGCGATCGGGGGCGCGTAGAACGCCATCGCTAGAACAGCCCGCCCGGGAGGCCAAGCCCGCCGGTCACAGCCGACATCTTGCGCGCGGTGAGGTCCTGCGTCTGGCGAACGGCCTCGTTCACCGCGGCCGCGACCATGTCCTCGAGCATCGAGATGTCATCGGTGTCAACGGCCGCGGGGTCGATGGTGACCGACTCGACGGTGAGCTCGCCGGTCATGACGACCTTCACCGCGCCGCCACCCACCGAGGCCTCGACCCGGTCGTTCTTGAGCTCCTCCTGGACACGGGCCATCTCAGCCTGCATCTTCTGGGCCTGCTTCATCACGCTCTGCATGTTGGGCTTCACGCGCTCTCCAATCGGCTAGATGGTCTCGTGCTCTTCGGTCACGTCGTCGATCAGCTCCCCGCCGAGCTCGGCGAGGACAGATGCCTCGAGGTCGGCGGTGTCGCCTTCGGCGCTCAACGCAGTGGCAGCCGGAGCGGCGACAGGGGTGTCGTTCGCGGTCCGGGGCGCCTCGATCGTCGGCTCGGGTGCGGGGACCGGCGGGTCGCACGGCACCGGCGCCGGTGCGTTCGATCCACCCTGACGCCCGAGGCGGTACTCCACCGGAGGCTCCTGGCCGAGTACGGCACGCACCGCGCGGCGCAGGACGCTCAGCGTCTCCGACTCGCGCGCGAGGTCGAGTGCGAAACGCTGGTCGGCAGGGAACTCCACGATCAGGGTGCTCCCCGCGACCTCGGCCTCAGTACCACTGAAGATATGCGCACGAGGAGCACGTATCTTCTTGATCTCCGCGAGCACGGCTGGCCACGCTCGCTTCACGGCC
>CAZSUO010000007.1:29052-32794 GCA_964610065.1 uncultured Coriobacteriaceae bacterium
GCGAGCGACTCGAGCGAGAGATCGCTCTGCGGTCGCGCCATGCGCGTCATCGCGACCTCCACGGCAAGCCGCTGGTCGGCCGCGTAGCGGAGTTCGGTGGTGAGTCGCTCGAGGATCCCGAGCACACGACCGATGCGGTCCGCGCCAAACCCGGAGGCCTGGCTCTGCAGCCTGCCGAGGTCATGCGACGTCGTGTCGATGGCAACGTCGTTCCCGACCGCCGCGAGCACGAACAAATCGCGGAAGTGCCGCACGAGCCCCTTCACGAACTCGCCCATGTCGATGCCGGTGTCGGCCATCTGCGCCACGAAGCGGAAGGCGCCAGCGATGTCTCGCTCCAGGATCAGCGCGGCAGCCTCGAAGAGGGCATCCGCATCGACCTCCCCGAGCAACCCCTCCACGTCTTCGAGACGGATCACCCCGCCGCTGAACGACGCGAGCTGCTCGAGATCGGTGATGGCGTCTCGCATTCCGCCAAGCGCATGCTTGGCGATGAGCGTCAGCGCCCCATCGGGTACCTCCACCGACTCGGCATCGCAGATGACGCGCAGACGTCCGACGATGTCATCCACCGACAAGCGCCGGAAGTCGAACCGCTGACACCGCGAGTGGATCGTCTCCGGGACCTTGTGCGGGTGCGTGGTGCACAGGATGAACACCGTGCGCGCCGGCGGCTCCTCGAGCGACTTCAGCAACGCGTTGAACGCCGAGGTCGAGAGCATGTGCACTTCGTCGATGATGTAGACCTTCCAGCCGCCTCTCGACGAGGCGTAGTTCAGGCGGCCGATGATCTGCTCACGCACATCATCCACGCCAGTGCGCGACGCGGCGTCGAGTTCGTAGACGTCCGGGTGTGTACCCTCGGCGATCGAGCGGCACTGCTCGCACGTGTCATCCGGGGTCGGAGTGGGGCCCTGCTCGCAGTTGAGCGCCTTGGCGAGGATGCGCGCGGTGGTGGTCTTACCGGTCCCGCGAGGCCCGGTGAACAGGTACGCGTGCGCCACCGCGCCCTCGGCCACCGCATTGCGCAGCGTCTGCTCGATGTGAGGCTGCCCGACGACGTCATCGAATGTCTGTGGACGGTACTTGCGGTACCAGGAAAGATGCGTCATGAAGCTCGGCTCCTCGGGGTGGTTCGGGCGGTCCGGACGGTGTGGACCGGGCTAGAGCGTACCGCGCTCCGGCGCTCGGAACCAGGTCCCGGACACCCGGCAGAGGCCGCTTATGGCTGCTTCCTTCCGGACCTGACCAGGTTCACGACATACCGCCGCCCGAGACCCGGATCAGAGCTCCGGAGCGCGGTCTTACAGTATACGGGGTCGCGTTCGCTCGCGCGAGTACGGCAAGCGCACCGGTATCATCCAGCGTCAGACCGGGAGCAGCCTCTCCACCAGGCCGAGAAGCTCGTCGCCGTTGATGGGCTTGGTCACGTACACGTCGCACCCCGCGGCGATCGCCTTGTCCTGGTCGCCTCGCATCGAGTGCGCGGTGACGGCGATGACCGGGATGTCCTTGAAGCGCTCGTCGGCCTTGATACGCCGGGTCGCCTCGTAGCCATCGATGATCGGCAGCTGCATGTCCATGAGTATCAGCGCAGGTGTGCGCTGCTCGAGCGCGGAGAGAGCCTCAGCACCATCGACCGCCGCTTCCACCTCATAACCCCGGTTCTCGAGCAGGTAGGTGACGAGATACCTGTTCTGGGGGTGGTCTTCAACAAGCAAGATGTGCCTACCCATGGTCTCCTCCGCCGGTAGGGGACGCATTCAGTATACCCCCAGAGCTATCCAAGCGTCGGTCACCGACAGCGGATTCTCGGGCACAGAACAGCGTGTGCGCGTTGCTGTAGAGCAGCCGCTCGAGCTCCCACTCCGTGAGCCCGATGCGCCGCAGATGCTCGATCTCGACTCCGGCGTCTGTCCAGGGGCCGTCCGAGCCGAACATCACCCGCTCCACGCCATGATCGCGGATGAGCGAGAGGAGCTTCTCGTCGGCAAGATTCCCCGGCACGTACGCGGTGTCGAGATACACATCGCGCCCGAGCAGGTGCTCGCGCACCTCGTCCCAATAGCGGTAGCTCCCCATATGCGCGAGCACGCATGTCAGCGTGGGCCACTCGTCGAGCATCCGGGCGAACTCCGCGGGGCGGGCCTCGGTCCCCTCGTTTATCACGAACCCGCCCGCGTGGAACAAGATGAGCATGTCGTGCCTCACGACCGCCTCGTAGATCGGGTCCATGCGCGACTCCTCGGGCGAGAAGTCCTGGTTCTGCGAGTGCAGCTTGATGCCCCGCACGCCGAGCGAGGCCAGGCGCGCGATCTCCTCGGCCGGCTCAGGGAAGTCGGGATGCATCGCACCGAGCGGGACGATGCGCGGATCGTTGATGGCCGTGACCCACTCGTTGATGGACCGCACCTGCGACGGGCGCGTGGCCACCGGCGCGAGCACCGAGCGCTCGACGCCGTGCCGCTCCATCGCTCCCAGCAGTCCGCGCACGGTGCCGTCGTAGTACGAGCGCACGCCCTCCCGCCCCGTCAGCCGGCCAACGGCAACGGCCGCCAGCTCGTCGGGGAATGCGTGTGCATGCGCATCGATGATCGGCATCGGTCCTCCACTCCTGGTGCCCGGGTGAACGCACCCGAAGCTCCGAGTTTACAGCACGGACGGCGCCATGGGTCCGCTTGCGCCGGGTGACCGCTGCGCGTACTGTTCATTACACAGTATCCGAGAGACGGGGCGCGCATGGCACGACGTGCGGAGGCGGCGACAGGCGACGGGCTCGCTTCGTGGTCGACCCAGTTGCGCAAGGGGATCGTCGAGCTGATGATCCTCCGGCTCGTGGAGCACGATGCGCTCTACGGGTATGCGATCGTGCGCGAGCTGAAGGACCGCGGCGGACTCGTGGCCGGCGAAGGCACGGTCTACCCGGTGCTGCGCCGCCTCGAGGCCGACGGGCTCGTGAGCGCCACCTGGTCGGACGAGGGGCCCGCCGGGCCGCGCAAGTACTACCGCATCACCGCCGCCGGAGAAGAGTTCCTCGGCAGGGCGTGGCGTGAGTGGGAGGCCATCGCGGGGGCGATGGCGGAACTCGGGGGGGAGGAGCGTTCGTGAAGGTGGGACGGCACACAGACATCGAGGCCTATCTCGCCGAGGTGCGCCGGGGCCTGCGCGGACTACCTCCCGCCGACGCTGCAGACACGGTGGAGGAGATCCGTACGCACCTGACCGAGGAGCTCGCCGAATGTGGCGATGTCGCGGCAGTGCTCAATGGCTTCGGCGACCCCGCGACCGTGGCGTCGGAGATCGTGGAGCGGCGCGTGCGACCGGAAGAGGGTCCCTGCGTACCCCAGGCCTCACTCGGCAGGCGGTACAGCGCGTGGGCGACCGATGTGGTGATCGGGCTGGGTCCGATGCTGCTCGTGCCGACCGCCCTGACGTTCGCCTCGCTCGCGGGAGACCGAGCCGGCGCGAGGCCGCTGCCGGTCTGGATACAGATGGCCGAACACGTGGCGCACTGGTGGCTGCGGGCGCTCGGATACACCGGGCTGGCCGCTCCAGCCCCGGTCGGTGCGGGACAGTGGGTGCTCGCCGCCGGGCTCGTGGTGTGGGCGGTCTTTTACTGGCTCGTGCTCCGGCGCTCGCGCTCGGCGAGCGTGGGTATGTGGATGACCGGCCTACGCGGGGTGCGGCTCGACGACGACCGCATCGTCGTGCGCGAACGCGACATCGCTCAGTGCCCGCCGCC
>CAZSUO010000007.1:32894-34952 GCA_964610065.1 uncultured Coriobacteriaceae bacterium
CGGCCTGGGCGGCCTTCTTCGCCTTCATGTTGTCCATGATCTTGCCCCACACCGTGAGCTTGAGGTAGCCGACCGCCACCACACCCACACCGATCAGCACCCACCAGTACCACTCCATCACGACACTCCTTCCGGCGACGGCACATGTCGGCCGCGCACCCGGGTCCTACTGTCCGGCCATCTGCGCCTGCATGCGCCTGGCGAGCCACCACGCAAGCGCGCCGAGCGCGGCGGTGATGCCGAGTGCGACCACGAGCTCGAACCAGACCGCACCGAGCCCTTCGCCCATCACCGAGACCTGCCAGATCGGCTCGATGATCCAGTACAGCGGGAAGAGCTTGGCGATCCACTGCGGCCAGTCGGGGAAGACGTAGAAGATCGCCGGCGCGAAGAGGAAGAGGCCGCTCCCCTTCACGATCGCGAACATGATCGACGAATCCTTGGCGTAGACGCCGGCAAGTATGCCGAGCACCGAGGAGAGCGCACCCGCGACCACCACGACCACGAGCACCTCGGCCCAGTTCGCCCCGAGCGCGCCGTTGAGAGCCAGCGAGGCAACAGCGAGCACGACCGCCAGGATCACGCCGAGCAGCCACTTGGCGATGAGCACCTCGCTGGCCTTGACCGGAGTGACCAGCAGCGACATGAGCGTGCCCTGCTCCTTCTCCTCCACGAGGTTGGAGCCCGGCACGAAGAGGCCTGCCATCACGAGCGCATAGAACACGATGACCGGGATCAAGCGCTTCGACATCGGCAGCCCCGCATCGCCGAAGCTCACCACATCCACGGTGACCGGCGCGTCGCTCCCCTCGATCTCGCGGATGAGGTCTATCGCCGTGACGGTGAGGATGATGCGATTGGAGGCGTAACTCTCGCCGCCGATGAAGAACTGCAGCGTGGGCTTCTCGCCATCGCGCACCTGCTCATCGAAGCCCGGCGGCAGGATCAGCCCGGCGTCGAGGTCGTTCGCTTCCACCTGTGCCTTCAGCTCGGTGACGTCGTCGAACAACGTGAGTTCGATGCCATCCATGTCTTCGATGGCGGCGGTCACGGCCGAGTCGCCCTCGTCGATGATCCCGAGCCTCGGCTTCGGGTCGAAGAGCGATCCGAACGCCACCTGCAGGATGAGCGTGAGCGCGAAGGGCAGCACGATCGCCCACAGGAAGATCGAAGAGCGCGGGCCCTGCGCGAGGTCCTTGCGCAGGACCTTCCAGATGCGTGACAGGCTCATAGCGTTTCCACCTTCCGCTTGAGCGCGAACAGTCCGGCGAAGTACAGGATCACCAGCCACAGCGCGGCATAGGCGAGCATGCCCCAGGCGTCGGCCCAGGTGCCGCCATAGGCGGTGGCGTCCACCAGCACCCGGATGATCGGATACGAGGGCAGCACCTTGACCCACGGCGCCGCCGTACCGGGGAACATGACCGAGATGGCCGGTATGAGCAACGGGACGGTGAGCAGCATCGCGTAGAAGAGCTGACCCATGAAGTCCTTGCCTGCCGAGCCCACGAAGAGCGCGATGCCGGTGAACATGATCGCGCCCATCACGAGCACGGTGAGGATCAACGACCAGTTCGTGGCCGTGAGTCCACCGACGAACGCGAGGATGATCAGCGCCTGCGAGAGCGACATGAGGGTGCCGAAGATGGTCTTGGCGGCGAGGAAGTCGCTCACCTTGGCCGGTGTCACCAGAACGGCCGTCACCGTGCGCTGCAACACCTCGGTGGAGACCAGCGAAGCCATCGAGAACGTCTCCATCAGGAGCACCATGAACAGCAACAGCGGGCGCATACGCTCCTGCATGCTCACCTGGTCGCCCATCCTGTCCTCCCCGAGGACGATCGTCTCCTCGTCGGGCATCCCCACCGGGAGCTCGCGGCCCGCGATCTGATACGCGGCCTCACGCACGAAGCTCTGCATGGCCGTCTGGATCTCCTCGCCCACACCCGCCTGGGAGTAGACCGTCACGGTGAGGTCGCCCGCGCCAGCGGCGACTCCGGTGATGAACTCATCCGGGAACGCGATGCCGATGTCAGGCTTGATGCGCTCGGCGTCCTT
>CAZSUO010000007.1:35052-39241 GCA_964610065.1 uncultured Coriobacteriaceae bacterium
AGGTCGCGCGAGTACGCTGTGAGCTCCTTCTTGAGCAGCGCCCGGACGATCGCCGGGCGCGATACCGTGCGGCTCATCCCTCAAGCCCCCTACCGGTCATCTGGATGAAGATCTGCTCCAGCGTCGCCTCTTCGGTGTGGATGGTGAGCAGGTCCGGACTCGCAGCGAGCTCGGCAAGCTTGGCCGAGGAGCCGTCACCGTCCAGCTCGAGGTGCTCCTCACGGACTCCGTCGCCGTCGCGCAGACGCACCTTCACCGAGCGCGTGCCGTACTTGAGCTTCAGGTTCTCCGCCGTATCGAGCGCCACGATCCGCCCCTCGTTGATGAACGCCACGCGGTCGGAGAGCTCATCGGCTTCGAACATGTCGTGGGTGGTGAGCAGCACTGCGGCCCCACGGTCGGCCTCCTCGCGGATCGTCTTGCGGATCGCCGCGGAGGTGACCGGGTCGAGGCCGTCGGTGGGCTCGTCCAAGAAGAGCACATCGGGCTTGTTGATGAACGCGCGCGAGATCATCATGCGCTGCCGCATACCCTTGGAGAACGTCTTCACGCGGTCCTTCGCGCGGTCGGCCAGACCGACGCGCCGCAGCACCTCGATCGAGTCCGGATCCTTGATGCCGAAGAGGCTCGCGTAGAAATCGAGGTTCTCCTTGGCCGACATGTTGAGGTAGAGGTTCTTCTCCTCGAAACACACGCCGATCCGCGCCTGCAGCGCGGGGTCATCGGTGGAGACATCGATATCGAGCACGCGGGCGACACCGCCCTGCGGCGTGAGCTGCCCGGTGAGCATCTTGATGGTTGTGGACTTGCCGGCGCCGTTGGGGCCGAGGAAGCCGAGGATCTCACCCGGCTGGACCTCGAAGTCGATGCCTTTGACCGCCTCAAGGTCACCGTAGCTGAAGCGAAGGTTCTCTACGCTGATGGCCGGACCTGTCATGATGCGTTCCTTTCATTGAACCGCTGGATGACGCCGTCGAACTCCTCCTCGAAGAACGCGTACACGTCATGCATCTCCTGAAGCCGCTCCCGAGCCTTCACCGAAGTGGTCGACTCGAGCACCTCCGCAGCGATACGCCGTATGTGCCCCGTGGCCGCGATCTTGCGGGCGAGCACGTCGCCCCACCGGCCCTTGAGCATCCTGTAGTGCGCCTCCCGGGTGCCCGGGACCCGGTACCGCTCCACGAGTTCGACCCCCACCAGGAACTGCATCGCGTTGCTGATGGACGCCTTCGAGACCCCAAGTTGGTCGAGCAGTTCCGATGTTGCGAGTCCCTCGCCTTCGGCCAGCGTGAGTGCGGCGTAGACGCGTGCGATCACATGGGGGAAGCCGACCGCCTCGAGCAGTCCGGAAAGACGCTCGAGCGGCTCGCCACGCTGGTCGACCATCGGTTGCTCGGCCACGGTCTACCTCCTCGCTACGGTGATGCGGATGAGCGCACTGGTCGTGCACATGAAGATATTCTACCAACGTTCAGAAACTTCTAAACATTGTGAACGTAAACGATCCGAGGCGCCGAATGAAGCATCTGACAGACTGCTCGTCTCCGTATGATGGCCTTCGGACGACCGGGCACCCATGCGGTTCATGCATAGCCAGCGGATGGGCAACCAGGTAGTGTGGGATATGTAGCGTCGTGGCTGGACAAAGGGGGTCCTCATGAGCAACGGAGCGATCGGATACTGCGGTTCGTGTGGAGGTCCGCTGCATGAGGGGGATGCGTTCTGTACCGCGTGCGGCACTGCGGTGGCCCTGCAGGCGGCGCCCGCCCATGCCGCTCCCGCCGCGGCCGCCCCAGCGCCTGCCGCAAGCAGTGAGCAGATACTCGCCGTCATCGGTGGGCTGACCCTCGTGGCCGGCTTCATGGGCCTCAAGCAGAAGGCGTACACGCTGATCATCACCGAGCGTCGCCTGGTCTTTGCCGAGATCACCAAGGAGAAGACGACCGCCGCCGTCAACGCGGCTCGCGACCGGGCCAAGGCCGAGGGCAAGGGCTTCTTCGGGCAGTGGGGCGCCCAGATCGCATCGGCGGGAAGCTACAACGACGCGTACTGGCAGATGTCGCCCGATGCGGCGCTCGCCGAGACTCCCGGCAACTGGGCAGTCGAGCGGTCGCAGTACCAGGGCGCGAAGTTCCGGATGGGAATGTCCGACGAGAACACGCAGACCCCCGATGTGCTCACGATCAAGTCATCGACGGGCAAGTGGAAGTTCAACGTGTCGGGCAGCCTGAGTGCCCTCAAGAAGGCGTTCAAGGAAGCCGGTCTCGCGTAGGCGTGGCCAACGACCCGCTCATACAGCTGCGCGACGCCGAGGTCGTCCGCGACGGCCGCACGATCCTGCACGTGGATTCGCTGGCGTTCCATGAGGGCGAGCACGTCGCAGTGCTCGGCCCCAACGGCGCTGGCAAGTCCACGCTCATCGGCCTGCTCACCCGCGACCTGCGCCCGCTCGTGCGTGACGAACCGCCGGTGCTGCTGCGCGGCAAGGCACGGTGGGACCTGTTCGAGGCGCGGCGTGTGTTCGGCGTGGTCTCCGACGCACTGCAAGACGACTACCGCGTGCGTGTGTCGGTGCGGGATGTCGTGCTCTCCGGGTTCTTCGGCTCGGTGGGGCTGTATCGTTCCGGCGAGATCACATCGGCGATGGAGACACGCGCCGACGAGCTGCTCGAGTACCTCGGCATCACCGCACTCGCGGGCCGCACGATCGACACGCTCTCCACGGGCGAGGCGCGCCGGGCGCTCATCGGCCGGGCGCTCGTGCACGACCCGGCGCTCCTGGTGCTCGACGAACCGACCCACGGGCTCGACCCCTCGGGTACCTACCACTTCCTGGCGCTGCTCCGGCAGCTGGCCGAGCGCTGCGCGCTCGTGATCGTGACGCACCATGTGAGCGACATCGTGCCCGAGGTTGAACGCGTGGTGATGCTGAAGGGCGGCCGCGTGTTCCGGGACGCCCCGAAGGCCGAGTTGCTCACCGGCGCGGCACTCGGCGAGCTCTACGGCATCCCCGCCGAGGTCGAGGAGCGCCGGGGCTGGTACCGGTTGTGGTGAGTGGGCTTACGCAAGTCGTTCCCACGCGGCGTCTCGCCCGCCCTTGACACAGCGGATCTCGCCCTTGTCGCGCAGCTGGCCGAGAACGCGCACGATCGTGGGCCTGCTGACGCCCGGACACGCACGCTCCACATCCGCGTAACGGAACGTCTGGGGCATGTGGTGGATGCACTCCGCCACGCGCTGGCTCTTGGCGCCACGGCCCGAGCCCGCCTTTCCCACTCGCTGCTCGAACTCAACGTAGGCGGCGATCAGAACGCCGTGCGAGTACTCCAGCCACGGCACCAGATCGTGCTCGCCCTCATGCCAGCCCTGCGAGGAAGCCTCCAGCGACTCGTAGTAGGTCTCCTTGCTGTCCTCGATGATGCGTTCGAGACTGACGTACCGGCCCACTTCGAATCCCGTCTGGTAGAGCAGCAGGAGGTTGAGGATCCGGGATATGCGCCCGTTGCCGTCGGTGAACGGGTGGATGCACAGGAAGTCGAGCACGAAGGCGGGCACACTGATGAGGGGATCGACCTCTTCCCTGTCCACAACGCGACTGTAGCCATCGACCAGTTCACGGATCGCGGGCTCGATGGCGGCGGGTGCCACGGGCTGGAATCGGAGACGATGCGTACCATCGGCAAGCACATCCACGATATCGTTTGGGGCGGACTTCCAAGCGCCGCCCCGAACGGGCGTGAACGCGTACATGTCACGGTGCAGTTGAAGAATGAGCCCGGGGGTCACCCTCATGTTGGCCGAGTTCGCGTGCACCGTTGCGAGTGCATCACGATAGCCTGCGATCTCCTGTTCGGAGCGATTCTTGGGGGCGGACTTCTCGGCCGCAATAGCGGCGACACGGTCCCCGGCCACTACGATGCCTTCGATCCGATTCGACGATTCGATGCTCTGGACGCGAGCGAGGTCTCGCAACGCTTCAAGGAGTTGTGGCGACTGCCGCTCGAAGAGCTGCTGACGTCCCTTGAACTCGCCCAGCAGGGCAATGGAGCGGACGGTCGTCATCGAGATGCTCATGCGCTCGAGCCGACCGGGTGCGAACGAACCGCGCATCGGGATCCCCCTGTCCGCGAAGAATGACTCATATCACTGCGAAATGATATCGTTAATGACTCATCGTGTCATTCCCCCG
>CAZSUO010000008.1:0-24917 GCA_964610065.1 uncultured Coriobacteriaceae bacterium
GAGACCATCGCGTCGACGTCGCCGATCAGCTGGCCCCGTTCGACCCGGTCCCCCTTCTCTACCAGCGCGGCACATGGCGCGCCAAGATGCTGGCTCAGCGGCACCACGAGCCGCGACGGGACCGGCGCCCACTGGACCGCCGAACCCGCCGTACTCTCCTTGTATCCGGGCGGATGGACCCCGCCCGCGAACGCGGACCTACCCACACACACCCCTTCCCCGATGAGAGACGCTCCGGTGGTAGCCACCGGAGCGTCCTTGACTGTCGGCTTAGCCGAAGAAGATCGCGATCTCCCGCTCGGCACTCTCAGGCGAGTCCGACCCGTGTACCACGTTCGCGTCGAGCGTGAGGCCGTAGTCGCCACGGATCGTGCCCGGCGCGGCATCCTTGGGGTTCGTGACACCCATGAGCTTGCGCACCACCGGCACGGCGTCCGGACCGGCGAGCACCATCTTCACGACCGGACCCGATGTGATGTACTCGACGAGGCCCGCGTAGAACGGCTTGCCCTCGTGCTCGGCGTAGTTCGCGGCCGCCTGCTCCGGGGTGACCACTCCGAGCTCCAGACGCTCGACCGTGAGTCCCACGTCCTCGAACCGTGTGACGATGCGACCGACGAGGCCGCGCGCCACGGCATCGGGCTTGATCATGCAGTAGGTCCTCTGTTCCACGTTCGCTCCTTCTCATGCATGCCGACGGGTTCGTCAGCCTATTCCGACAATGGTTCGACCCGCACAGGATAACTCCTGCGCGTGGAATCCGATGAACCGGATATCAGATGCCGCCCTCCATCGAGTTGAAGGCGGTCGTGACGCCATTGATCTTCCAGCCCACGCCCTCACGGACAAGCGCGAACTGGTACGTGATCTGGCCGCCCTGCTCATGAACGACAGTGACGCCCACAGTGGATGCGCGCGCGGACCGCTGGACGGAGTCGATCGAGTACGACTCCCACGCCGGAGGCAGTCCCGACATCGCCTTCTCCACATCCGCGGCGGGCACGGCGACCCAGTAGCCGTCAACGGCCTCGCCCGCCTGATAGGCGCCGAGTGCTCCGTTGACCGTCATCTGCTGCGTGGGATACCCGTACCCCATCATGTACGCCGCGATGATCGCACCCGCCACCAGCACGGCCACAGCGCCCCATACCAGCAGCGAGACCCAGAGCGGCTTGTGCTCGCGACGCTCGGAGCGGTCCTTTCGCCTGGCTTCGCGATCGGCGACCTTCATCTCCTCGTCGGTCCGCGCGAAGAACCCGGTCACGTCGTCCTGGCCGTCTTCCTCATCGAACATCATGGCTCGTCCGGAGTCCGCCGTCACCGGGGGCATCTCGCCCGTGGACCATCCGTCGATACGTTCCACCGGCTCACACGCGGCACAGCTCGCGCGATAGGCCGCCTCTGTCGCGCCCGATAGCTCGTACCCGAACTCATCGCGTGCCCGCTCGAACCCGGCAACGGCACGCTCGTGCATGCCGAGAGCGGCGTACGCCATACCGAGATTCGCGGCCGCTCTGCCGCGACCCGGGTACTCACGCAACTCGACGGCCGCCTGGTACGACTGCACCGCGTCTTCAGGTCGTTCCAGGGCCATCTGACACAGGCCGAGGTTGTTGAGCGCTTTGCCCGCGTCGGGATTGCGCATATCCATGGCGGCCTGCCGGTACATCTCCGCCGCATCCTCAGTCTGACCCAGTTCATACAGCGCCCCGCCGAGTCCCTGCAAGGCTTTGTACCGGCCACTGTCATCCGGCTCATCAAGGGCCCGCCTGAACGCCGCGGCGGCATCCTCATGCTTGCCGAGTGACGTGCATGCCGTACCGAGGTTGCGCGCGACAGCCGCACGGTCCTCATACGCCATGTCAGCAAGCGCCCGCTCGTAGACGGCGCATGCGTCATCGAGCCGCTTGAGCTTCATCAATGCGTTGCCAGCACGATGGAAGGCGTAACCGCTCCCCTGGATCTCGCCGGCGGTGGCGCCAAGGAACTCCCGGGCGGCGGCGGTCCAGTCTCCCGCCTCGTATGCTTTCTCTCCAGCAGCCAGCCGCGTGTCGTCCACAGGACCTCCCTAGCGGGTGATGGTCACCGATTCGATGGTGTCGCCCACGGTCAGCGCCGTCACCACTTCCATGCCCTCTACGACCTTGCCGAAGACGGTGTACTGACCGTCGAGGTTGGGCTGCGGCGCCAGGCAGATGTAGAACTGAGACCCGGCTGAGTCGGGGCTCTGCGAGCGTGCCATCGCCAGGGTACCCGTCTCGTGCTTGCGCGAGTTGAACTCGGCCTTCTGCTGCCATCCGGGGCCACCGGTGCCGATACCGCCACCGCCAGCGATGACCTGCTCGGGGGTGAGGTCACGCGTGATCGGATCGCCACCCTGGGCCACGAAACCCGGGATCACGCGGTGAAACTTGATGCCGTCATAGAATCCGGCTTCGATCAGCTCGATGAAGCTCGCGACGTGGTTGGGCGCGTCTTCAGGGTAGAACTCGAGTGTGATGGTTCCCTTGGATGTGACCATGACGGCGCGCTCGGAACCGGTCACCTCAACGGTAGAGACATGCATGGTGTCCTCCTGCTCGATGGTGGTCTGATCGCCTGCGTCGGCGGCCTCGGATCCCGGCGCCGCGTCAGCGCCGGTGTCGGCCATACTGTCGGCAGGCTCGGACGAACAACCAGAGGCGAGGAGAGCAAGCCCCGTGAGGGCTGCGAGCATTCCGATACACACGACTCTCCAGACGGACGCTCCTCGGATCATTCGGCCTCCCCTTTCCGGCACGTTCGCCGCACATTGGATACGGTTGGAATCGCTCTATTCTACCAGTGTGCCACCGTCGCGCCAGCACGCCATATCGGTCGCTTTTCCGCGGCCCGCCTTGTGCTATCGTGGGCATCACGTCGCCGCCTGTCAGGCGGAGGCGGGATGTGTGCACCGGGCCCGGAACGGGCCGTCGTCGCCTCCCGCGACGCACGGGCACCACGGGTCCGGCCTTTCTTTGATGAGGCCCGTCCGCGTGTTGCTCGAGGAGGCGATGCTCATGGGAGCACCCAGCACCGACAAGGTCCGCAACGTCGTCCTGCTTGGCCATGGAGATGCCGGTAAGACGTCGCTCGCCGAGGCGATGCTCTTCATGGCAGGACAGACCAAACGCCTCGGCAGCGTTGCGGAAGGACACTCCAACCTCGACTACGAGGCCGAAGAGGTCAAGCGCAAGATCACCCTCAATCTCGCACTGGCGCCTGTGGAGCACAACGGCGTCAAGATCAATGTGATCGACACCCCGGGCTATGCCGACTTCATCGGTGACGCCGTCGCCGGTATGGAAGCCGCCGAGATGGCGCTGTTCGTGGTGGACGCGGTTGCCGGTCCCCAGGTGCAGACGCGCAAACTCTGGAAGCTCGCCTCGGACATGGGCATCGCAAAGGCGGTCTTCATCAACCGCATGGACAAGGAGCACGCGGACTTCGACGCCGCCATGGCAGCGCTTGGCGCGGCGTTCGGTCACCGGGTCGGCGCGGTGCAGATCCCGCTTGGGGCCGAGGCCGACTTCCGGGGCGTGATCGACATCATCCGCATGAAGGCCTACCACCATGAGGGTGAAAAGGAAGAGATCCTCGAGATCCCCGCGGACATGGTGGATATGGCCGAGGCCGCGCGCGACAAGCTGTGCGAACTGGTCGCCGAGGCAGATGACGATCTCATGATGAAGTATCTCGACGGTGAGCGCCTGTCGCAGGAAGAGCTGGAGACGCTCCTCGACAAGGCGATCGCACAGTCGATCTTCATCCCCGTGTTCGTTGGCTCCGCGACGATGATGCAGGGCGTCGAGGATCTGATGGACGACGTGGTGACGTTCTTCCCCGAGCCCACGGCCCATGGCCCGCTCACTACGATCGACGGCGGCGAGATCCCCTTCTCCGTTGAGGGAGACGTCGCCGTGCACGTGTTCAAGACGCTTTCTGACCCCTACGTCGGACGCATCAACTTCGTGAAGGTCGTCTCCGGCACTCTCAAGCCCGGACAGGAGCTTGTGAACTCCCGTACCGGAAAGAAGGAGCGCATCGCCCACGTCTTCAAGATGATCGGCAAGGAGACCATCGACATCGATGGCGCACCCGCCGGCGACATCGCGGTCCTCACGAAGCTCTCAGACACGCTCACCAACGACACGCTTTCTGCCAGGGGTGACGTCACGTTCTCGCCGCTGCCTTTGCCCGAGCCGCTGTACCCCGTGGCCATCGTGGCCAAGACCAAGGCCGACGAGGACAAGCTCGGCTCGGCACTCAAGAGCATCGTCGATGAAGACCCGTCGTTGACGCTGCTCCGAGACGAGGAGACACACCAGACGGTCATCACGTCATACGGCGACGCCGCGATCGACGTGCTGATCAACCGGCTCCACGACCGCTTCCACGTCGAAGCCGAGCTCATCGACATCCGCATCCCGTACCGGGAGACGATCCGCAAGACCGCGCAGGCGCAGGGCCGCCACAAAAAGCAGACCGGCGGGAGCGGTCAGTTCGCCGACTGCTGGCTGCGGCTCGAGCCCAATCCCGGTGGCGGCTACGAGTTCGTGGACGAGATCGTCGGCGGCAGGATCTCCAAGCCGTACATCGTCGCGATCGACAAGGGCGTGCAGGACACCATGACCTCGGGAGCCATCGCGGGCTACCCCGTACAGGACGTCAAGGTCGCCGTCTACGACGGCTCGATGCACGCGGTGGACTCCAACGAAATGGCGTTCAAGACCGCGGCACGCATCGGCTTCCGCGCCGCTGCCGAGAAGGCGGATCCCGTGATCCTCGAGCCGATCGCCACCCTCACCATCGAGGTGCCCGACGAGCACGCCGGTGCGGTCATGGGTGACATCAGCTCGATCCGTGGGCGCATCCTCGGCATGGACGCGCCGGAGGCGGGTGTCCAGGTGATCCGCGCACAGGCCCCGTACGCGGAGGTCGTGCACTACTCGCCGCACCTGCGGTCGATCACCAGCGGCACTGGCTCGTACACGCTCACCATCGACAGCTATGAGCAGGTCCCGGGCGACATCCAGAAGAAGCTCGTGGACGAATACCAGAAGGAGAAGGCCGAGGGGCACTAGATCCACCCCGCGCCACGCACGCAAGAAGGGCCGGTCCGAATGGACCGGCCCTTCGCATGTACGCTGGCGCCCTCTGTAGGATTCGAACCTACGACCTTCTGCTCCGGAGGCAGACGCTCTATCCCCTGAGCTAAGAGGGCGGGGACGCTCGAGAACAGTAGCACACGCCCTCCCCTGTTTCCAAGCTGATTCGCGGCCGCTATGCTTGCGCCCAGGACCCACAACGGCGATTGCGACACACATGACGACAAGCCGCATGCTCCTCATCGTCAATCCCGAGGCCCGGCATGGCGAGACGGGGCCACTCGTCCCGGTCATCGAGCAGCTTCTCCAGTCGGCCGAGTATGACCTCACGCTCACCACGCACATGGGCCACGCGGCCGAGATCGCGCGCGAGGCGCAAGGCTACAACGTACTGGTGGCGGTCGGAGGCGATGGCACGGCGCACGAGGTACTGAACGGGATCATGGCGCGCCCCGAGGACGACCGCCCCGCCCTCGGCCTCATCCCCACCGGCAGCGGCAACGACACCCGGCGCACCCTCGGCGTCCCGGAGGACATCGCCGAGGCGACTCTGGCCCTGATCTCGGGGCGACGGCGGCGCTTCGACGTCGGCGTATGCAACGGCACGTACTTCAACAACTCGTTCGCGGCGGGACTCGACGCTCGCGTGACGGCCAAGGCGGTCGAATACAAGGCCACCACCAAACGTTCGGGGCTGTGGCTCTACTTCACGGCGCTCATCCATGTGCTGTTCAACGAGCTCTATCCGCATCACGTGCGGCTCCGGTGGGACGGCGAGTCCGACGAACAGGCCGAAGTCCTCATCGTGGCCGCGACGATCGGACCCACCTACGGCGGGGGGTTCCAGATCACTCCCGATGCGGTACCCGACGACGGGCTGCTCGAGATATGCATGATCGACCCCCTCACCTTGCCACAGGCACTCATGCGGCTGCCGTTCGTGGTCCTCGGCAAGCACACAAGCATGAAGGTCGTGCGCATGTCGCGCCATCGCTCGGTCGTGATCGAGTCAGACGACGCCATGCCCGCCCAGATCGATGGCGAGGTGATGGTGGGCACACGCTTCGAGGTCGAGGTGCTGCCGATGGCCATCGAGTGCGTCGTCCCGGTGGAGCGGTGAGCGCCATGGAGTTCACGCCCACATCGGCGGCGGCGTGGGCGCTCAGCGCGTTCGCGCTCTCCTACCTCGCGGGCTCGATACCGAGCGCCTACCTGATCGTACGCGCCGTCACCGGCGAGGACATCACCACGCACGGTACCGGGAACGTCGGCGCGATGAACGTGCGACGCACCACAGGCTCATGGGGCTGGTTCGTGGTCGCCGCGCTGGCCGACGTACTGAAGGGCGTCGTCCCTGTGGGTATCGCCAAGTGGCTCGCCGGCGGTGCGCTCACCGTGCCCGTTGGGGTCGGCATGTCCGGCGGAGATGGGTCGTGGGCGTTCATCCCTATGGCGGCGGTGGCGGGCACGGTCTTCGGACACAACTACTCCGCGGTCATGGCGGTCATCAAGAAGCGGCTGCACCGCTCGGGCAAGGGGCTCGCCACAGGGGCGGGAGCGCTGCTCGCCTACGATGTGCGCTACTTCGTGGCTGTCGTGGTCGTTGGCCTGACGGTCATCGCCATCACACGTTACATGATGGCCGGGCAGGTGGCGGCCGCGCTGACCCTCCCCATCACCGCGGCGCTGCTGCGCTCGCCCGATTTCGCCTTCGCGCTCGTGATGGGAGCCGTGGTGTACGCGGCTCATCACCGGCGATTCATGGGGCTGCTGAAGGGACAGGAGCCGCGCTTCTACATCCACGACCGCAGCGGTCCGCGGGGCTGAACGCACGGATGCCGGGCACATGGCCCGGCATCCAGTGAGCGCAGTCTATCCGGGCGTGCTACTGGAGCTTGATCGCCTCGTTCGGGCAGACGTCTTCGCACGTGCCGCACTCGGTGCAGTCATCCGGACGGGCGAGGACGGCGACGTCCTCGAGGTCGAGTGCGCTCGTGGGGCACTCGTCAACGCAGATGCCGCAGGCGGTGCACAGGTCGGGATCGACGACAGGCTTACCCATTATGGCGGTCCTTTCATTCTGACGGTGGTACCACCCCCGAAGGCGGGGTGACGAGCATTCTACCCCCGCAGGGCGGTCTGGCGCTAGCGCACCTTGTCCGCAACCTCGCGGGGGTCCCACAGGCAGTAGGGGTATGAGCGGTCCGTCAGAACGTCAGCGGCCTGCCGTGCCGCCCGCGCTCGCTCCAGCTCCTCGCGGGCATCTCGCACCACGGGCGCGAGCATAACGGCCAACTCGGCATTCACCTCTCGGATCTCGGCACCGATCGCCTTCTTGTCGGCGCCGGGCAGCGCGATACGCGCCACGAGTCCTGCCTTGTGCTCGGCGCGAGCGCGCGCGTGAGCGTACTCGGCGTCAACATCGAACTCGAGTTCGTCGAGCATCGTGTCAGGGTTGTGCTCCAGTCGATGCAGTCGCTGAGTGAGCTCCGACACGTGTTCTTCGGTGACGAGTGGCGCCCCGAGCGGCAGCAGCAGCGTCATGGAGGCGACCGCAAAGCGCGGGGGCTCGATGGCGTAGTACGCGCGGATGACCGCGTCCGTGACGCGGTCGTACCTCCCCCCGCCAGTGCCATGTATGAAGAAGTCCCCAAGGAACAACCGGGCGAACAACGTGAGCGTGATGGCCTTCGGCGCGAGAACGGCGACACCCGGGGTGAGCACGGCGCGGTCGCGGATCGTGAGGTCCTCGGCGCCGTCCGTGGGATCCTCGCCGAGGTGGAGCACGCCCTCGGGGTCAACCCACACGCGATCCCGCCTACCATCGTGCAGGAGCCAGAACGGCACCTCGGTACAGCCGCCCCGCTGCTCGAGATCGGGGAAAGGCTGCGCGGAAGAGCGGGTGCCCGTCCGCGCGCGGTACGACCGCAGGGCCTCGTTCATGGCCTCGCGGAAGCGGGAAGCATCGTCCAGGATCGTGGAGGCCCAGGTGAGATACGTCGGGAGAGACGCAACGCGGGACACCGGCGCCTCGAGATAGCCGGTCCCCGCCGTCGCCTCATAGGAGCGTCGTGCGGCGGTCAGTGCCGACGCAAGATCGCTCGAGCGTGTGACAGCGTGATCGAGGGCGTCGCAGTACGCGGCGAAATGGTGGCCGAGCGCGGGCGCGGGCAGCCGCTCGAGCGCGGCCAGGCCACGGTCTCGGAAGCCGGCACGCTCCGCCTCCCCCGGGGTTGGCGCTTGCACGTACGCACCATCGGATGCGGCGGTAAGCGCGACCGTACGTGTCTCCACACTGGCCCCGAGCCACGGCAGCTTCGCCTCGACCGCACTCGCGCGGTCGGTGTCGACCACGAGGTCGACAGCTGTCGCTCCAGCCTCCCCGGCAAGGCGTTGCAGCAGGAACACCTTCACCCATATCCCCGGGTGGTAGAGCTCCGGCTGGTGTCCGGTGAGGACGATCGGGGCGTCCGGCGCAGGCTCCGGAGCGTCAATGCCGAGTGAGCGGGTGTACGATCCCGCGAGTTCGAGGAACTCCACGCGTGCGGTGTCACGCATCTCACGCAGTACAGGAGGCCACACCTCGACCGCGGCGCGATTGGCGGCAAGGTGCTCGCGCCAGGTGGCGTACGGAGGATCGCAGAGCACCTCACCGTGGCCCTCCGGCGGAGCGATCTTCTGATGCACGCTCATGACGCGCTCCTAGACAAGGTCGGCCACAGAACGCACGACCGGGGTCTCCAGCGCATAGAACGGCTCGGCCGCGTACACCCTGGCGGCGTCGCCGTATGCGCGGGCCGTGCGCTCCACCTGTTCGAAGACGCCCGCATTGGCGTCGTTGTCCACGAACTGCGAGCGATAGCATCGCAACGCGTCGAGCTTCTGCGGCAGGGTGTCCGATATGTCGACGAGAAACGATGGCTCGCGCACCAACCGTAGATGCACGGCCATGTACCGGTAGACCCTCGCCGGGTAGTGCGGCTCCCCCTTCATCCGCGTCTTGGTGAGTTTCGCGTAGAATCGCGCCGCCTCGGCGATCCGTGAAGCCGAGAGGTGGTCGGGATGGGCGTCTTCCGGATAGGGCACGAACAGGACCCGTGGGCGTTCGAGACGCAGCACTTCGGCAAGCGCGGTCCGTGTATCAGTGTCATCAACGAGATACCGATTGGCGAAGCCGAGTGTCAGACGCCGGCACCCGAGAACGTTCGCGGATTCGGACGCCTCGGCCATACGCCGGTCATGCGTGCCGAAAGGAGTCGGCTCGCCATCGGTGAGATCGACGACGAGCACGTCCGCTCCCCCGCTGGCGAGCGCGGCGACCGTGCCGCCCATGCCGATCTCGACATCATCGGGGTGCGCCCCGACGCAGACGATGTCCGCCATCAGGCCTCCTCCGTCAGCGCACGATCCCAAACACGCATGTAGTATGCGAGCCGCCGCTCGGGATCATCGAGATCCTGACCGAAGGACCGGTCGCCCTCGAAGTAGATGCGCTCCACGGGATGCTCCACAACGCACAGGCCAGCACGATACGCGCGGGCCCAGAGCTCGAGCGGCATCGCGTACCCTGGCTCGGTGAGCCGCAGCATCGCCAGCGCCTCCGACCGATACGACTTGAACCCGCAGAAGGCGTCCGTGAGCGACCACCCCGTCACCGCGTTGATGGTCTCGGTCACCGTCCGGTTCACATCCTGCCGCGCGGGGGGCGCATCACCTACCGCCTGGCTCTGTGGCAGGTACCTGCTCCCGGAACAGATAGCGCAGTCATCAAGTGCGGCAAGGAACTCCGGGATGTGCGCCGGTTCGTGCTGGCCATCGCAGTCCATCGTCACCACCGCTCCAACGCCCACGCGGAGCGCCGCCGCGAAACCATCGATCAGCGAGGCCCCGTAGCCGATGTTCCGTGGATGTGTGACGAGATCGATGTCACGGCGCGACATCAGCGACTCACGGGTGCCATCCGTCGAGCCGTCGTCCACCACGATGACCGGTCCATCGAAGATAGCGCGTACCGCGTCAAGCACGTCGATCACGGTCGCGGCCTCGTTGTAGACGGGCAACACGACAACGCCGGAGCGTGACTCACTCACCGGGCAGCTCCGCCTCCACCACACGGAAGGACGTGACTACCTCCACCTGCGGGCCGAACATGCCGCGTACCGAGCAGTACTTCTCCTCGGAAAGCTCGATGGCACGAGCGACGGCCTCGGGTTTCACGTTGATACCGGTCACCACGTACTCGATCTCGATGTGCTCGTAGATCTTCGGGTAGTCGTCGGTCCGTTGCGTGCCGTTGACCACCAGCTCGAGGTCGAGCACGGTCTGCCGCTTCTTCTCCAGGATCGAGATGACGTCCATCGCGGTGCAGCCCGCCATTGCGTACAGCACCAGCTCCACGGGACGTACACCGCTGCCATCGCCCCCGTACTGTGCGGTCGCGTCCATGACCACACCGTGTCCGGACTTGTCCCAGCCCACGAAACGCCGCTTGCCGTTCCACTTGACGTTGACCGTGTCCATTGGCACCTCCGTTTCCACAGCACAGGCGGGGCACTGACCCCGCCTGGCCTGTCCGCCGTGTCGCGCTGACGGACTACAGTTTGCGCCCGAGCATCTGGGCGAGCTCGCGCGGCTCCTTCGCCTTCTGGATGGCCTCCTCGTACGTCACGCGTCCGGCCTGCAGCAGCGTCTTGAGATGCTGGTCGAGCGTCTGCATGCCCACTGCGGCGCCACCTTGGATGATCGTGGCCATCTGGTGCGTCTTTCCCTCACGGATGAGGTTGCTGATCGCCGGGATGCCAAGCATGATCTCCATGGCCATCACCCGGCTGCGCCCATCGGTCGACCGGAGAAGGGTCTGCGAGAGCACACCCTCGAGCGTGGTGGAGAGCTGCATGCGCACCTGTTGCTGCTGGTGCGGCGGAAAGACGTCAATGATACGGTCGACCGTCTCCGGACCACCGGTGGTGTGCAGCGTGGCGAGCACGAGGTGTCCGGTTTCGGCGGCGGTGAGCGCGGCGGAGATGGTCTCAAGGTCGCGCATCTCGCCGACGAGGATGACATCGGGGTCCTGCCGCAGCACGCGCTTGAGCGCCGCAGTGAACGAGTGGGTGTCCTCGCCCACCTCACGCTGGTTGACGTACGCCTTCTTATTCTTGTGCATGAACTCGATCGGATCCTCGAGCGTGATGATGTGCACGGGGCGCGTCGCATTTATGTGGTCGATCATCGCGGCGAGCGTGGTCGACTTACCCGAGCCTGTCGGCCCGGTCACGAGCACCATGCCGCGGGGGCGCTCCGCCAGGAACTTGCACACCCGTGGCAGCTGCAACTCCTCGAGTGTGGGGATCTTCAGCGGGATGACGCGGAACACTGCGCCCATGGAGTTGCGCTGCTGGAAGATGTTCGTACGGAACCGCGACAGGCCCGGGATGCTATAGGCGAAGTCGAGCTCGAGTTCCGTTTCGAACCGCCGGCGCTGCTCCTCGGAAAGCAGGCTCAGCAGCATCTCCTGTGTGTCCTTGGGCGTAAGCACCTTGCCACCCTCGACCGGTGCGACCTCACCGCGCACGCGGATGCCCGGAGGGCTGCCGACGGTGATATGGAGGTCGGATCCGCCGATGTCGATCATATGACGCAGCAGGTCGTCCACATGGGGAATGTCGGACGCCTGGGCGGCTCCCACACCGACAGCCACGTGCGGTGTCTGCTGGGGGGCCGGCGGGACGGACGCTGCCTGACCCGCACCCGGAGCCGCGCCCGGCGTCGGGGACTGTACCCCCGGGCCGACGACCGGCATCGGAGCGGGCTGTGCGGGCGGCGTACCACCCACGGCGGAAGGCTCGTATCCTGGCAACGGAGCGGGAGCGGCGACAGGGGCACTCGCGGCTGCCTGGCTCTGGACACCCAGGGGTTCCACGGGCTGTGAAGCCGGAACGGCACCGGGCACCGCCGCCGGTGCGGTCTGGGTGAGCGAGCCGATCTTCTGCACCAGTGAGCTCACATCGACCGACGATGGCAGATGCCCAGCCGCGCCGACCTGACGGGCTTTGAGCGCACTCGCCTCCGACGGCTCATCGGCTACGATCAACACGGGGATGGCGGCGATATCGGGATCGGACTTGAGTTCGGACGTGAACGCGTATCCGTCCATGCCCTCAAGGTCGCCATCCGCGATGATCGCGTCAGGCATCTGCTGCTTGGTCATACCGAGCGCACGGGGCGCAGAGATCGCGCCGTTGATCTGCGCGTCGGGAAACGCTGCGACAAGCCCCTGCTTCGCCCGCTCGAAGAACGTGGCATCATCATGAACGATCAGCACACGGATCGGTGCCACCTGGACGTAACCTCCTCGCTAGCCAGACCGACCCGATGCTCGTGCAGAGCCCACGCGCCGCCCCGCGCACACCGAAGCACCGGTCTCCGGCTATCATGTTCCAGACCGAAAGGACACGAATGGATCGCGCGCACAGTACGATAGAGAGCCTAGCACACGGCGGGGACGGCGTAACGAGGCTCTCTGACGGACGCACGGCCTTCGTCCCGTACAGCTGCCCCGGTGATATCGTCTCGCTCGATGTCACCGAGGACCACGGACGCTGGGTGCGCGCCTCGATCAGCGAACTACACGAGCCCTCCCCCGATCGCGTTGACCCGCCCTGCCCGTACTTCGGCGTGTGTGGCGGGTGTCAATGGCAGCACGTCTCCTACGAGCGGCAGGTCACCGAGAAGCGGCGCGCACTGGTCGACGCCCTGACGCGGATCGGCCGTCTCGAGGACCCGGATGTCGCCACCACGATCGAGTCGCCGGCGCAGTACGGATATCGGAACAAGATCGAACTGGCGGTGTCCGAACACGGAGGGAAGCTCACCGTCGGCTTCTCGCGCGCGGGCACCAACGATGTCGTCGCGGTGGACTCGTGCCTTCTGCTGTCCGGGAAGCACGCCCGCCTGCCTAAGTCGCTCGCCGGCGCGTTGCGGTTCCTGATGACGCGCGGGAACACCCGGATCGTGCGGGCGTCCCTGCGTGTCTCGTCCGCGGGTGAGATCGCCGTTGACGTCCGCACGGTCCCGGGCCCGTTTCCCCGTGCGCTGGCCGCACGGGTCCTTTCCGAGGCCACCGGCGCCCGCAGCGTCACCCGCACAATGGTCCGCGATACCGGGGATACGCGCGAGATCGCCGGCGTCGAGGTGCTTGCCGGACCGGGTGGCTGGAACGAGCGGCTCGGTAGCGACCGGTACCGGATCTCCGCGCCGAGCTTCTTCCAGGTGAACACCGGGGCCGCGACACGCCTGCGCGAGGTGGCACTGGAAGCGCTCGCGTGCGATGGCACCATGCGCATCGCCGATCTGTACGCCGGCGCGGGGACTTTCACGCTTCCAATCGCCCGGGCGGCCGGCGAAGCTGTTGCGCTCGAAGCATCGAAGTACGCGCTCGCCGACCTGCGGCACAACCTCGATTCTGCCGATCTGGACGCCGATGTGATCCCCGGAGACGCAGCGTACGCCCTCACGGACCTCGGCTATGTGGACGCGGCGCTGATCGACCCGCCGCGTGCCGGCATCTCCGAGAAGGCGATGAGGGCGCTCATCGGCGCCCGCATCGATCGTATCGTCTATGTCTCATGTGACCCGGCGACACTCGCGCGGGACGTGAAGCTCTTCGCGGAAGCCGGGTACACGCCGGGCCGGTTCGTCCCTGTCGATCTCTTTCCGCAGACGCACCATCTCGAGACGGTGACCGTGCTCACCCTGGGCTAGACGAGCGTACCCACCTTGGGGAAGTCCACGATATGCACGTCGTGTGGCGCATCAGCATAGGCCTCGGTGAGCTCATCGCCCGCCGCGTGTGCCCCCACGTGGTCGCCCTCGTCCCACATCGCGCTGTCTGAGACGTCGTACACGGCACCGTCGTACGCCACGTAGGCCGGCCGTCCGTCCTGGCCGTCGAACTGCTTCAGCTCCTCAAGGGTGAACTCCTTCATGGTGGCTCCTTCCGGGGTGGGTGACATTGAGATTCTTACCCGCTCACGGCGTCGACCGACCAACGCCGAAGGGGATGCGCGAGACTCAGTCCTTCTCCACGAGGTCGCGCAGGGCGAACAGGTCGATGACTATCTTACGACCCTTCGTCGCAACGACGCCCTCACGCGCCAGATTGGACACGACCCTGCTCGCCGTCTCCCGGGACGTGCCCGCGAGAGTGGCGATCTCATAGTGGGTGAGCCCCTCGATGACCGGCACGCCACGAGACTCGTACGACGCGGTCGCGACGTTGAGCATGACGCGCATGACCCGGTGCGTCGCGTCGTGGAACGCCATGCCCTCGAGCCGCACCACGAGGTCGCGCAGGCGCTCGGACAGCGTGCTGATGAGCGTGATCGCCAGGCGCGGCTGGATCCGGAACACGTGCTCAAGGTCGCGCTCCTCGATCAACAGCAACTCGACGTCGGTGGTCGCGATCACGTCGGCGGCACGCATGTCGCCCTCGGCAGCACCCATATCGCCGAAGTAGCCGGGCGCCTCGAGATAATGGAGCGCGAGCTCGCGCCCCTCCGGCGACGCGACCGACACCTTCACCCGCCCGGAGAGCAGCATGTAGACGGCGTGCGACAGATCGTTCTTCGTTATGATGAATGCGCCCTTGGGATACTCCCGATACGACATCAGCGATGCAAGGGACTCAAGCTCCTGATCAGACAGCAACCGGAACAACGGGTCCTGATGAAGTCGCGATACTATGGCTGGGCGTGACACAGGCATCGTCATATCACTCATATCGGACGTTTGTATGGATTGCTACATAGTGAAACACTACGCGGTGCAGTCGTCCACAGGTTGCGTTCATCCGTGGAATCGTCTCCCCTGACTCACTCGCGTGACGCCCCGGTACCCGAAGCTCGCACATCCCAAGGGAAGGCAGGCACATGCAGGCGGTCTTGTTCGATCTCGACGGCACACTTCTCGACCTCGATCTGAGCGACTTCCTGCGCCGTTACCTTGCCGCTCTCGAGGAAGCGACGCGGCCGCTGTTCGCGGACCCAGGTGATCAGGCACCGTTCATGCATGCGTTCAATGCCTCCGTTGGCGCGATGACGGAACCGCATCCGGGCCGTACGAACCGTGAGGTGTTCTTCAGCGACCTCCGTGACAGGACGGGCATCGACCTTGAGACACACTGGCCGGTCTTCGAGGACTTCTATGCGGAGGTCTTTCCCACGCTGGTGGGCGACGCACGCCCGGCCAAAGGCGCCCGGCGCGCGGTGCAGACCGCGCTCGATCTGGGGCTCCGTGTCGCTGTCGCCACCAACCCGATCTTCCCGCGCGTAGCGGTCGACCACCGTCTCACGTGGGCGGGCGTGGCTGACCTCCCGGTCGACGTCATCACGACCTACGAGCAGATGGAGTCGTGCAAGCCGAGTCCGTCGTACTACAGGCAGACGGCGGGCTTGCTCGAGACCGCCCCCGCCCTGTGCCTCATGGTCGGCGATGACAGGGCGCTCGACATGCCCGCCTCCGACATCGGCATGCGCACCTTCTACGTGGGTGCACACGATGGCGTGGCGGCGGACTTCAGCGGAGACCTCGACGACCTCGCGGACCTGCTGCCGAGACTGCTCTAGCGCAGCCGGCGACGGATGAGTGCGACCCATGCGCCGTCGAGGCGCTGGTCGCAGTCGAACTCGAACAGCCCGCGCGATTCGCGCCGGAGGTCGAGCTGGTAGCCGAGACCCGATGGGTCGTGGTCGCAGATCACGACCATGCTGTCGTAACACTCGACGTCGACCATCCTGTCGATGACAGCGAACACGATCGGTCGCCGCACGGACGGCGTGACCCCCCGCAGATCCATCACCAGCCCATTGGCCGACTGTGCCACAGAATCTCCCACCTCTCGCGATCCCGCCCCCGCTTGCTCTATTTGACGGATCGGGGCGGATTCCTGCCATGAGAGGCCAAAGATCATAAGCGCTCCCCCGTGCGAGCGTCCTTCATATAACGCCCTTCCGATGCATGGACGTGGCCACACGGGTACATGTATCCTATGACAGATGTCACGCGCGGTTCGGTAAGGGGAAACAGGACGCATGCAGGGTACGGGCGTTTCTATACAACGCTTCGGGATCGCCGGCGATCCGGGGGTTCGCATGCCGAACACTCCGCGATACCCCGACCGCACCCCACACTCCAGTTCTGAAGGCCTCGTGAGCGGCTCACCGCGTATGTGGAGCCGCCCGCGTCGTGGGCTACCGTCTTGCTGCGCGCGAAGGGAGGGAGGAGGGACACGCGCATGCCGGGCATAGGGCCCGGTCACACAGTTTCGACCGCACTGTAGGCTACGTTCCAACACCAAGGAGGTGTATGGCATGGCGCAAGAGGCGCACGGTGCGATTTACGACCTGCTTGCGGTACGCGGTGTCAGCCGCCGCGACTTCATGAAGTACTGCGGCTACGTCGCCGCGACCCTCGGACTGTCCGAGGCTGCCGCTCCGCAGATCGCCGCCGCCGTGGAGAAGGGCGCGAAGCTCAAGCCCGCGCTCTGGCTCAACGGTGGTTCGTGCACCGGCTGCACGGAGTCGATGGCTCAGGTCGACACGCCTGACGTCGCCACGATCGTCCTCGAACTGCTCTCACTCAACTACTTCGAGACGATCATGGCCGCATCGGGCGAGTACGCCGAGAAGAACATCGAGGACACCATCGAGGCCGGCAACTACCTTCTCATCTACGAAGGCTCCGCCATGATGGGCGAGGAAGGCAACACGCTGCTCGTCAACGGCCACACCGGGATTTCCATCCTCGAGAAGGCCGCTGCGGGTGCCCAGGCGGTCATCGCCGTGGGTGCATGCGCGGTGGACGGCGGATGGGTCTATGCTCATCCCAATCCCGCTGGCGGAATCGGCGTCCAGTCGTTCCTGGACAGCGTCAAGGTGGCCACCCCGGTGGTCAACCTCCCCTGCTGCCCGACGAGCCCCGAGTGGGTCGTCGCCATGGTCGTCCAGTGGCTGCTCGTTGCCGGAGACGATCCAGCGGTGTTCCTCGAGAAGACCGCTCTGCTCGCACGGAAGTACAAGGATACGTACCGTGACGCGGATGTCACGCTGCTGTATCCGGAGTACATCGTGGGCTCGACGATCCACGACAACTGCCCGCGTCGCGGTCAGTTCGAGAACGGCAACTTCGTCACCGAGTTCGGGAGCGAAGAAGAGGCGAAGGGTTACTGCCTCTACAAGGTCGGTTGCAAGGGCCCGCAGACCTACACGCAGTGCCCTGTCACCCGCTGGAACCGCTCGGTCAGCTGGTGCGTCAACTCCGGCGCACCGTGCATCGGCTGCGGCGGCCTGAACTGGGTCGACAACAACGCCCCGTTCTTCAAGCGCCTTTCGAGCATGCAGATGGGCGGCTCACTCGGCAACGTCCAGCCCGGCAGCGTGGGTGCTGTCGTTGGCGGCGTGGCTGCGGCCGCTCTCGTCGCGCACGGCCTCGGCATGAAGGCCGCCGGCCGCATCGGCGACGGTCCTCCCATGGAGGACATGAAGGCGTACGACCGCAAGCGGATGGCGAAGGGAGGCGATAAGTAGTGGCACGCACCGTTATAGACCCGGTAACCCGAATCGAAGGTCACCTGCGCGTCGAGGTCGAGGTCAAAGACGGCAAGGTCGTCGACGCCTGGTCCTCGGGTACGCTGTACCGCGGCATGGAGACCGTGCTGATGGACCGGAGTCCGGAAGACGCGTTCTACGTCACGCAGCGCATCTGCGGCGTCTGCCCGATCTCCCACAGCCACGCGTCGGCGCAGGCCACCGAGAACGCACTCGGGATCCAGATCCCCGAAGGCGGCCGGCTGGTCCGTAACCTGCTCGAGGCTGCCCAGTTCCTGCACAGCCACATCCTGTGGTTCTACCAGCTGACGGCGCTCGACTATGTCAGCCCGATCAACGCCCTGAACGCGGACATCGCTGACACCTACGCGCTCGCGCAGGCCGCCGGCACCCGCGTGGCCGACTTCGGCGCCGTGGCCAACCGCCTCAAGGCGTTCGCTGAGAACGGCCAGCTCTCGATCTTCAGTAACCACTACTGGGACCACCCCGGCTACGCCCTTCCGCCGGAGCTCGACCTCATCGCCACCGCGCACTACCTGGAGGCGCTCGAGGCCCAGGCCGTCGCCAACGAGATCGTGGCCATCATCGCGGGCAAGTTCTCGCACCCGATGACCTCGGTGCCCGGCGGCACGGCGTTCATGCCCACCGCTGACAAGCTCGACGACATCCTCTTCCGCTTCCTGAAGGTCAAGGAGTTCGTCGACACCGCACTCATCCCCGACACGCTCGCGATCGCGCCGTTCATCCTCGACGCGACCACGTACGGCGGCGGCTGCGGCAACTTCCTCAGCTGGGGCGTTTTCGAGAAGAGTTCTCTCGTTCCAGAGGAGCGCTATCTCCCCCGCGGCTTCGCCCAGGGCCTCAAGGCCGAGGGTGTCAGCCCGGACGACGTCACCGAAGACGTCACGTACTCGTGGTACAGCAATGAGTCGGGTCTCAACCCCTCCGACCCCAAGTCGACGCCCAAGCTGGACTTCAAGGCGTTCGACTTCGAGAAGGGCGTTGCCGAGGGCGACAAGTACAGCTACGGCAAGGCCGTACGCTGCAAGGGCCTGCCGACCGAGTCCGGTCCGCTGTCCCGCATGATCGTCGCCTACCTCGCCGAGGCCGCAGGCCAGGAGATCGCAGGCGCCGCGGATGGCGTCCGCACCCCGAAGGCGCTCATCGACTCCACGCTCGAGGCGCTCGGTGTCGCTGGCAAGCCCGAGGTGCTCGTCTCGCTGCTCGGCCGTGTCGCTGCCCGCAACCTCGAGGCCGCGTACGTCGCCGACCTCGCGCTCGTGTGGGTCAACGAGCTCGTGGCCGCACTCGCCGGTGGTGACGCCAAGTTCTGGCAGGCCGCCGAGAAGGACACCGGTGCCGGTGTCGGCGCATGGGAAGCCCCTCGCGGTTCGGTCTCACACTGGATCGACATCAAGAGCGGCAAGATCGCGCACTACGGCATCGTCGCCCCCACGACCTGGGACATCGCACCGCGTGACGCAAACGGAGTCCCCGGCCCGCTGGAGCAGGCGCTCATCGGCGCCCCCATCGCGGATGCGGAGAGGCCGCTCGAGGCGCTCCGTATAGCGCACAGCTTCGATCCTTGAATCGGGTGCGCGGTTCACGTGTTTGAACCGTCAACCGGCAAGGAAATGACCGTCATGTCGTCCCCGCTGGGGGTGATGTAGATGTCGTCCCAGGCCCACTATCGTGAGGCGCACCCGCTGGTGTTCGTGATCACGCACTGGATCAACCTGATCTGCATGATCATGCTCGCCTTCTCGGGCTTCTACATCCACTACCCGTTCTTCGACGGCTTCATGGGCGTCGCCCGCGGCATGCACTTCGTCGCGATGTTCGTGATCATCATCAACCTCACCTTCCGGATCATCGCCGCCTTCTTCGTGAAGACCGCGACGGATCTCGGAAGCCGTGAGGTCGACACGGACATCAAGAACTGGCTGCCGCAGGAGAAGAACAAGCACCAGATGATCGAGACGGTGAAGTACTACCTCTTCTTCCGCAAGGAAGGCGTCATCTCGGCCAAGTACGGTTCGCTCCAGAAGATCGCCTATCTGGCGACGGTGCCGCTCACGTACCTCATGGCGTACACCGGCTTCGCGCTCTACGGTCCCACGGCCGACTGGGGGCTCTTCTGGGCCGGTACCGAACTGGTCGGTGGCCCGATGAACATGCGGATCATCCACTACTTCATGATGTGGGTGTTCATCGTGTTCACGATGATCCATGCGTACCTGGCGAACATCTACAACTTCTCGCCGAGCAAGATCATCTTCGCCTGGAAGGAGACGGAGCACTAGTCTCCGTTACGTGGTGATGGCCCCGCCATCACCGTACAGCCGGGCCCCGGAGCGGACCGCTTCGGGGCCCGGTCTTTGCAGGAGCGCCACGCCTCGACACGCGCCAGACCCGATCACCCGCCACCCTAGGAGCCCATCGTGCCCGACACCCAGCCCCGCATCCTCATCCTCGGCATCGGCAACGTGCTCATGCTTGATGAGGGCATCGGCAACCGCGTGGCCACAGAGCTTGAGCGAAACTACGTCTTTCCCGACGACGTGCGGATCGTGGACGGCGGCACCATGGGGTACGGCATGCTGCACCTCTTCAAGGGCGTGGAGTTCCTGCTGATCGTGGATGCGATGGACGGTACAGAACTCCCGCCCGGAACCGTGGTTCGTGTCTCGCCGAAAGACTTCGCCCCCAACCAGATCATGCACTCGCTCCACGATGTGCGATTCGTTGACGTGTTGCAGGCTGCCCAGCTCATCGGCATCGACCCGCAGGCCGACTGCATCGGCATCCAGATCCAGGACATGAGCCCGGCCGAGCTCACCGTCGGCCTGACTGAGCCGGTGGAAGGGGCGGTCCCCCGCGCGATCGGCGCGGTCCTGTACGTGCTCGAGGAGCGTGGCGTGATAGCCGAAGAGGCCACGGGGCCCGACGCCAGCACGTCGCTACAGGCGCAGGTGGCCGAGGCGAAGGCTGACATCGCTCAGAAGCAGGCTGCCGGAAACTGACCAGCGCCAGCCGCGGCATCACCAGACGGCGCCCGCCGCCCGCACCGCGCGCACGGCTCCCGGATGCCAACGTTCAGTCGGTCACCGGGTCAGGCGGACCTGCGAGCGGCAGCTCGAACCCGATCTCGCTCCCCTGCCCCTCGGTGCTCACGGCGAACACCGTGCCGCCATGGTCCTCCACGATGCGTCGGGAGATCGCGAGGCCGAGCCCTGTGCCACCGGTCTCCTGCGCTCTCGCGGTGTCAACGCGGTAGAAGCGCTCCCAGATGTGCGGAAGATCCGTTGTCGCTATGCCCGAGCCCGTATCCAACACGGAAACGCGGATGCGGGAGCCCTCGAAGGTCCCCACCCGGGCGTCGATACTACCTGCAACCGTGTGCCGCAGAGCGTTCGACAGCAGGTTCCTCACGACCTGTCCGATCCGGAATTCGTCGCCGTCGACCAGGAACGGGCCGGGCTCGCCAGTCACACCCACCGCCACTCCCGCCGGTGCCATATGGGCGGCCCGGGTCACCTCGGCTCGTACGAGCGCATCGAGGTCGAAGATTGTGCGCTCGTAACGCAGGCGCCCCGCTTCGGCCACCGAAAGCTCCTGCAGGTCATCGACCAGGCGTGACAGGGTCCCCACATCCTCGACCAGCGAGCCGATCTGACGCTCGTCGGCGGCCAGCACGCCGTCGGCGATGCCCTCGATCTGGGCGCGCAGCGCCGCTATCGGGTTCCGCAGCTCGTGCGCCACATCGCTCACCATTCGCTGCCTGAGCTGCTCCGACTCCTCCAGTGAGTCGGCCATGTCGTTGAACGCCGTGGCCAGATCGGCGACCTCGTGGGGCCCCTCCTCGTCGACCCGGTGGGTGAGATCGCCACCGGCAAGCGCGCGCGAGGCGGCAGTGAGACCCAGCAGCGGCCGTACCAGATAGCGCGCCAGCAACCATGCGCCCAACGCAGCGAGCACGACCGCCACGGCCGCCGATATCACGATGCCCTGGTCGACACCGGTAAGGAACGTCTGCTCCGCGGCGCCGAGCATCATTCGCCGGCCGATCCCACTGCCGGGACCCATATGAGTGGAGCCTCCCTCGAGATAGCGCTCAAACGCGCCCTCGAGGGTGCCGCGAGCGATGAGGCCGGTGGCCAGCACAGCCGCGAGTGAGACCGCCAGGATAGACAGGAACACCTGTGCCATGAGGCTCGCACGCTTCACGATCGCTCCTCCACCTTATAGCCGACGCCGAACACCGTATGCACGTAGCGCGGCGTGCGGGGATCCTCGCCGAGCTTCTTACGGATGTTCTTCACATGGGCGTCGATGGTGCGCTCATATCCTTCGAACGCGTCACCGGTGGCGATCTCGAGCAGCTGCAAGCGGCTGTACACCCTGCCGGGATGCGCGGCCATGGCGGCCAGGATGTCGAACTCGGTGCGCGTGAGCTCCACAGCGCGGCCCCTGACAGAGACCGCGCGGCGATCGATGTCGATCGCGAGGTCGCCGACGTGCAGTGATCCGTCTCCAGTGCGAGTACCGTCCGTGCGCCGCAACACCGCCTTCACGCGCGCAACGACTTCCCTCGGGCTGAACGGCTTGGAGATGTAGTCGTCGGCGCCGACCTCGAGGCCGATGAGCCGATCCACCTCGTCAGAACGCGCGGTCACGAGGATGACCGGGAGACCGTGCTCGCGCTGGAAGCGTCGCGTGAGCTCGATGCCGTCAACACCGGGGAGCATCACGTCGAGCAGCGCGATGTCCGGTACCGTCCTGTCGACCTCGGCTATCGCAGTCGCACCATCCAGAGCTGTACGCACCGAGAAGCCGGCCTGCTCGAGATACGCGGTCAGGACCTCGACGATCTTCTCGTTGTCATCCACGACAAGCACATCACGTGGCACGTTCACACACCTCCGGGCACACACTGTAGCCGCCCCGCGTGAAGAACCTGTGAAGCCGCATGGTACATCGGTCAGCGTGCGAGCAGCTCCCGGACCCGCTGCGCGATCCCCGCACGGTCGAGCCCCGCGCGGGCAAGCAGCTCTGATGCGGGCCCCGAACTCTGGTAGCCGTCAACGCCGAGCGGTACGGCGCGCGCGTCCCGGCCGTGCAGTACGAGCCACTCGGCGACCGACGCCCACAACCCGGTGCGCCATCCGTGGTCCTCCACCACGAGCACCCACGGGGCGTCCGCGATCCGCTCCATCGCCCCGGCGTCGAGATCCAGCGGCGAGGATACTATGCATACACCCACCGAGATCCCTTCGTCCCGCAACTCGTCGGCCGCGTCGACCGCGGCGCCGGCAACGGTGCCCATGGTGACGATCACCGCGTCCGAGCCCGTGCGCGCCCACGTGGAGACGCCATACTCGAAGGTATGGCCATCACCGAAGAGCGGGGCGCCACCCTCATCGAGGATGACCGGCAGCTTGGAGCGTCCCATCGCGATAGCCACACAGCCGGGCATCCGTGCCGCCTCACGCACCGCGCGATCGGTCTGGTTCGGATCCGCCGGCACGATGACCTGCCACCCGAACATCGAGCGGAACGCGCCGACGTAGTCGAGGCACTGGTGCGTCTTCCCGTCCTCGCCCACGTCCAGGCCGCAGTGGGTCACCACGAGCTTGACCTCGGCTTCATTGATGTCGTTGAGCCGCTGCTGGTTGTAGACCTCGTCGATACCGAACACCCCGAAATCGGAGAAGAACGTGAGCACCCCGGACGCCGAGAGGGCGCCCGCCACGGCGGCGGCGTTATGCTCCCCAACACCCGCCTGCACGAACGAATCCGGTCGCACCTCGGCGAATCCACCCGTCTTGACGCTGGCCGCGAGGTCGCAGTCCACGACCGCGGTGGGGAGTGCTGGATTGGAGCGGGCAAGATCCGCGAGCGCCGCACCCCACGCAGAACGGTTGTCGGTGTGCTTCTCGCGCGTGTACGTGCGTGGAGCGCCGGAATCAAGCACCCGGGGCTCGCGCACGTGATGGAGCGCGGGTGTGAGCGTCACGCCTGCACGGCGCTCCCGCGCGGCCTCGAGCGTGGGCTCCACACCGAGCTCCGCACACGCACGCAGGTATTCTTCGGCGGTAAGGCCGCGTCCGTGGAACTCCGGGTCGCCCTCCATGAACGAGACACCCTTGCCGATCACGGTGTGCGCGATGATCGCCACCGGGCGGAAGGTGTCGGCCACCGCGCGTGCCACCGCGGCATACACGGCGGCGATATCGTGCCCGTCCACCTCGATCACACCCCAGCCGTCGGCAGCGAAACCGTCGGCGATGTTCACCGGCATCACCTCGGCGGTGAGGCCCGATATCTGGATACCGTTGCAGTCCACCAGCACCGTGAGATCGTTCAGCCCCTCTTTCACGGCCATCCGGCGGGCCTCGGCGACCTGCCCTTTGTGCTGCTCGCCGTCGCTCATCACCACGAACGTGCGGTAGCCGGCACCGGTGATGCGTGATGCGAGCGCGAAACCGACCCCGGCCGAGAGACCCTGGCCGAGGTTGCCGGTGCCCCACTCGACACCCGGCACCGAGCGTTCAACGTGACCCTCGAACACACTGCCCGCCTGACGGAAATGCGCCACCGCGTCCTCAAGCGGGAAGAAGCCTGCATCGGCCAGCGCGCAGTACACACCGGGAGAGGTGTGCCCGTGACTCACCACGATGCGGTCCCGATCGGCTGCCCGCGGGCGCTGCGGATCGACGTTCGCGAAGTGCGTGAGGGTCAGATAGAGCTCGAGCGAGGACATGGAGCCGCCGGGATGACCTGAGCCTGCGAGCGTGGTCATGGTAAGGATCGCGCCACGTAGACGCCGGGCGCGCTCGGCAAGATCGGCTAGAACGACCGGATCGAGTTCCACCGCAAACCCTCGTTCCACCATGGTGACTCCTCCTGAAGGGCGCGCTGCCCGTGGACTACCGTTACACTTGAGCATACCCGATGCCGGACACCGAGGAGCACCCATGATGGACCTGCGCCGTATCGCCGAGGACGCCGCCCGTGCGGGTGGAGCGGTGCTTGCCGCACATGCGGGCCGGGTCACGGGGATACGGACGAAGGGCGACGCCACGGACATGGTCACGGCGGCCGACATCGCCTCCGGGGTCGCGGTCGTACGGAGCATCGCCAGCGCTGTGGAGGGTGCGCGGTTCGTGGTGGAGGAGCCCGAGGTCTA
>CAZSUO010000008.1:25017-30464 GCA_964610065.1 uncultured Coriobacteriaceae bacterium
GACGGCTTCTGGGAGACCGCGCTCAAGCCCTGGGACATGGCCGCCGGAGTCCTCGTCGTCGAGGAGTCCGGAGGCGCTGTCACCGACTTCGAGTGTGAGCGCTGGACCGTCGCAACCCGTGATGTGGTCGCTGCTAACACAGTGCTCCACCCGGTACTGCTCGGCCTGATCGCCGAAGCCGACGGACGGTAGCTACCTGCCGCGCCGAGGCGTGGTGTCCTCGTCGTAGGTGATGCCCACGTCACCAAGCACCTTGGTGACCGCGCGCTCCCCGCTCTCGATGCAGTTGGGGATACCCACGCCACGGAACGCCCCGCCCGCAAGCGCAAGACCGGCGATCTCGCCGCTGCGCCGCTCGATCTCATCCACGCGATCGAGGTGACCGAGCGTGTACTGCGGCATGCCGCCGTTCCAGCGGTAGACCCGCGAGAACACCGGCTCCGCCCCGGCGCGCACATCGAGAAGCTCGACGAGCTGCTGCCGGATGACCTCCACGAGCTCCTCGTCGGTGGCCTCCAGCAAGTGTTGGTTCTGCGGGCCGCCGATGAAGCCGCGGAGCAGGATCCGGCCCTCCGGGGCACGATCGGGCCACTTCGATGAAGACAGCGTCACCGCAAGGATCGGGCGGTCCTCCACGAGCGGCGAAAGGATACCGAACCACTTCTCGTCGAACGGGCAGTCCTCGGCCTTGAACGCCATCGAGACCGTCGCCGAGGACGAACACGGTATCTGAGCGAGCAGATCGGCGATCGCGTCGTCCACGTCGCGCATGAGACGGGTCGCCGCCCACGCCTCGGTGGCCACGATCAGCGCGTCACCCTCGATGACCTCGCCGGTCTCGAGGGTCACACGCCAGGTGTCGCCAGCGCGCTCGATGATGGTGACGGCGGCACCGGTACGGATGCGCTCCCGGCCCACGGCATCGGCCATCCCCTCGGGCAGTTCCTGCATGCCGCGGTGGAACGTGTTGAAGAACGCCCAGGGCTTGGCGCCGGGCTTGGGCGGAAACTTCTTCTTCATCTCCTCGCGCTTCTTGCGCTCGTTCATGAAGCCACGGATGAGCGAGCCGAACTCCTGCTCCATCTCGAGGAAGTTGGGGAACGTCGCCGCGATCGACATCTGCCCTGGGTCCGAGGCATGCACGCCCCCCACGAGCGGCTCTGCCACGCGATCGAGGGCCTCGCGGCCCATGCGCCGCACCACGAACGCTTCGAGCGTCTCGTCGTGCTGCTGGGCGGTCTCGCCCTCAGCCCACCGCGCCTTGCGAGGGATGAACCAGTCCATCGCCATGCGGAACTTGCCGGGCCAGGAGTACAGGGACGTGGTGGCGAGGGGCAGCAGCTTGGTGGGCGCGAACATCATGATGCCGTCGGGGAGCTCGACCAGACGCTTACCCTTCACGATCAGCGTCTTCTTGTTCTCTTCACGGGCGGGCACCATCTCGTCGCCGATGCCGAGCATCCGGGCGATACGGGCAACGGCCGGCTTGGTCGAGACGAAGGCGTCGCTGCCGCCGTCGACGATGTACTCACCGCCGTCGGGGTCGGCGACTATCTCGCTCGCAAGCTTGCCGCCGAGGCGGTCGTCCTTCTCGATGACCACGCAGTCGACATCGTGCCCGGCCTCAGCCGCACGGCGCACCTTGTACGCCGCACCGAGACCCGCCACGCCGCCACCGATGATGATGACCTTCTTCACTCTCGCCCGCCTTTCGTCGAACACGCGCCCGTCGGGCGCATGGAATGTACGCCGGATGCTAGTAGACCCGCTTCTCCTCCACGGCATCCTCGTCCAGTGTGATGCCAGCCTCGCCGAGGACCTTCGAAACCGCACGCTCCCCGCTCTCGAGCGCGTTGGGAACGCCCACGCCACGGTACGCGTTGCCGGCGAGCGCGAATCCGGCGATGTCAGCCTCGAGCCGCTCGATCTCGTCCACGCGATCGAGGTGATTGAGCGTGTACTGCGGCATGCCCTTCTCCCAGCGGAACAGCTTCGCATACCGCGGACGGGCGTCCACCTTGATGCCGAGGAGCCCCACCATCTGCGTGCGCGCGAGCTCGAGGAGCTCCTCGTCGCTCGCTTCGAGCACGGCCTCGTCACGCGGCCCACCGAGGAAGCCGCGGAAGAGCACGGTGCCCTCCGGGGCCCGATTGGGCCACTTGGAGCTCATCAGCGTCACGCCGGTGAGCGGTCGCTTCTCCACCATCGGCGAGAGGATCCCGTGCCACTTCAGATCGAAGGGGCAGTCCGACTCGCTGAACGCCAGGATAGCGGTCGCCGACGACGAGCAGGGGATCGTGCCGAGCACGGCGGCGAGCGGCGCGTCGATCGGGCCGGTGAGTTCCGCCGCGGCCCAGACCTCCGTGGCAACCACCACAGCATCGCCCTTGAGCGTCTCTCCGGTGGTGAGCATCACCGTCCAGCCGTCACCATCGCGCGCGATCGCCGAGGCGCCGACGCCGGTACGGATGTGCTCCCGGCCGGCGGCGTCCGCCATGCGGTCGCAGATGAACTGCAGCCCTTCATTGAACGAGGAGAACATCGTGCGGCGCTTCGCCCCGGGCTTGGGCGGGTACTTCTTGCGCATCTCCTCGACCTTCTTGCGCTGGGCGAGGAACCCGCGGATGAGCGAGCCGTGCTTCTGCTCCATGTCGAGCAGCATCGGATAGCGCGCCGCGACCGACATCTTGTCGGGCTCGTCGCCGTTCACGCCCGCGGCCAGCGGCTCGGCGAGGCGGTCGAGGGCCTCGCGACCGAGCCGGCGGACCACCAGCGATTCCAGCGTCTCATCATGCTGCTGCGCCGTCTCGCCCTCGGCCCACCGCACCCTGCGCGGGATGAACCAATCGAGTGCCATGCGGAACTTGGCGGGCCACGAGTAGAGCGTGGAGGTGGCCAGCGGCACCAGCTTGGTGGGCGCGAACATCATCATGCCGTCCGGCATCTCGATGAGCCGGCCGCGCTTCACGATGAACGTCTTCTTGGTCTCATCGATGGTGCCGGTCTCCTCGTCGAACACGCCGAGAAGCTTGGCCACGCGGTGGACCGCGGTCTTATCGGTGAGGAACGAGTCGCTCCCGCCGTCGGCGATGATGCGGCCGCCGTCGGGATCATCGACGATGTCGGTGAAGATCTTGCCCCCGATGCGGTCGTCGCGCTCAACGAGCGTGAAGGTGACGTCGTGGCCCTCGTCGGCGGCTCGCCTGACCTTGTAGGCCGCGCCAAGCCCCGCGATACCGCCACCGATGATGATGATGTGCATACTGCGGCTCCCTCTCGGATACGCTGGCGGTGCCGGCCGCCGCAGTCGGTCTGTGATTGTCACGCCTGCGCTACAGCAGCGGTTCGACCGCCCAGCAGAGCGCCTCGACGAAACTGTCGTCGGTGTTCGGCACCACGGTCCGCACGAAGCGAAGACCCAGGCCGTCCGCCTGCTCGGCGGCCGCGATATCGAGGTCCCAGAGCGTCTCCATGTGGTCGATGGCGAAGCCGATCGGCACCACCACGAGCGCATCGTACCCCACGCGCGCGGCGACCTCCATCACGTCGCTCAGGTCCGGTCCGAGCCACGCGCCCGGGCGGGCGCCCTTTGACTGGTAGCCCTGCAGCCACGGCACCGGGCCCTCCAGCGAGCCGAACGCGCTCACACCCGGCAGCCGCTCATCATCGCTGAAGTCGGACCCCTCGGCCAGACCGGCGATCGCGGCCACCGCATCAGCCACCTCGCGCAGGCCGCCGGGATACGGATCGTCATCGACCAGATCGGCCACGGGCAGGCTGTGCGCGGTCATCATCACAAGCGGCCGCGTGGCGTCGACCCGCTCGAGCGCATGTGCGCACGCATGGCCGAAGAAGTCGCGATACTGGGGCGCCTTGTGCAGCACGGGCGCCTCACACACGTCTGAGATCGCGAGTCCCTGTGCGGACTCGAGGGCACACATCCTGAATGACTCGCACGTCACCTGCGACTCGAACGCCGAGAGAGACACCATCACGACCCGCTCGGCGCCCCCCTCCTGCAGCGCTATGAGGGCGCTGTCGATCGACGGCTCCCAGTAACGCATGCCGGCGCCGACGACCACGTCATGCCCGCGCTCGCGCAGATGGTGCTCGAGCGACGCCGCCACCTCGGCCGCGACTCCCGGCAGCGGTGAGGCGCCGCCGATCGCGCGGTACTTCTCCTGCGCCGAGGCTACGAGACCCGGTGACGGCTCACGTCCCATGAAACGCGCCATGAAGGGGCCGACCGACTCGAGCGAGTCGGGGCCGCCGAATGCCGTGAGTAGAACGCCGGTGCGCTCGGTGGTCACGCCCGTCCCCTACTTGCCACCGCGGATGCGGGCGGAGTGCTCGTGGACCAGACGGATCATCGTGCGCGCCTTCTCCGGATCGCTCGTCTTGTGGATGCCATGGCCGAGGTTGAAGATGTGACCCGGGCGAGTGCCCACGGCCTCGAGGATCTCCACGACCATGCGCTCGAGCTCGTCATCCGGAGCGAACAGCGCCACGGGGTCGATGTTGCCCTGGATCGCGAAGCGCTCGTCCACCTGCTCGACCACGTGCTTCATGTCCAGACGCCAGTCCACGCCGATCACGTCGCCGCCGGCCTTCTGGGCCAGGTCGAGCATCGAGGTCGCGCCGTTCGGGAAGTGGATGATCGGCACGCCCTCGGGCACGACCTTCTTGCCATGCTCGGTGAGGGCGTCGATCACGCGAGTCGTGTAGGGCAGCACTGAGCGCTCGTAGTCGCGCGGCGCAACGTATCCCACCCAGCTGTCGAACACCTGGATGACCTGCGCGCCAGCGTCGATCTGAGCGGACAGGTATGCGATCACGGTGTCCGTGATCTTCGTCATGAGCTCGTCCCACAGCGCGGGCTCGCCCCACATGAGCGCCTTGGTGTACTCGTAGTCGCGCGTGCCGTGACCCTCGATCATGTAGCTCGCGAGGGTGAAAGGCGCACCGCCGAAGCCGATGAGCGGGACCTTGTGCTCCAGCTCGCCGCGAAGGATCTTGAGCGTCTCCATGACGTAGCCGGTGTCTTCGATCGGGTCGGAGAGGCGCAGGTTGTGGACATCGGAAGCGGTACGCACCGGGTTGTGGATGACCGGACCCTCGCCCTTGGCGAACGTCAGGTCGAGGCCCATACCAGGGAACACCACGAGGATGTCACTGAACAGTATGGCCGCGTCCACGCCCACGAGGTCGACCGGCTGCATCGTCACCTCGACGGCAAGCTCAGGGGTGCGACACATCTCGAGGAACCCGTACTTCGCGCGGATAGCGCGATACTCCTCCATGTAGCGGCCGGCCTGGCGCATCATCCAGACAGGCGTGCTCTCGGTGGGCTCGCGGCGGGCAGCGCGCAGGAAAAGGTCGTTGTAAGCCATACGGAAAGCAACCTCCGGTAGTCGGGGCGTCATGAGTCGACGCATAGTCTACCATGC
>CAZSUO010000008.1:30474-36358 GCA_964610065.1 uncultured Coriobacteriaceae bacterium
CTGCGAATTCGGAGGATCAGAGTGCGTGCAGAGAAGGCAAGTGAAGCGAAGGGGCCCTTGCACTAAGTCTGGCAACCCGAGACATAGGCCTCTACTTTGTTGTCTCCGGGGTCCTGGCCATGCTGCTGTGGATTGCGATTGCGGGCCGTCTACGGGCCTCTCGACACCAATGGGAAAGCGACATGACCAGCGGATTCTTGCACTAAGTCCGGCATGCGATCAGTCGCCGAGATCCTTGCACTTACTTTGTCAATCAACCATCCGCATATGTTGCTCCGGAACCGATGGCGCGGGACGAACGCCGGACACGCGGAAGGCCCCGCACTAGCGGGGCCTTCCAGGTAGAACATCTCGTGCGGACGCACGACTTACGGCGCGGTATCGATGATGATCTGCACGATCGACGGGTCAGCAAGCGTCGAGATGTCGCCGAACGCCTCGATCTCGCGGTCGCCACCGGCGATCTTGCGCAGGATGCGGCGCATGATCTTGCCGCTTCTGGTCTTGGGAAGCTCAGGCACGATGTGGATGAAGTCCGGGCTCGCGATGGGCCCGATCTCCTCCCGCACGTGACCACGGAGGATCTTCTCGATGCCGTCGGGGATGTCCACGCCGGTCTTCAGGATGACGTATGCGTAGATGCCCTCGCCCTTCACCTCATGCGGGTAGCCGACGACCGCGGCCTCGGCCACCGAGGCGTGACTCACGAGCGCGCTCTCGATCTCGGCGGTGCCCATGCGGTGACCGGAGACGTTGATGACGTCGTCCACGCGGCCGAGCAGCCAGTAATAGCCGTCCTCGTCCTTGCGCGCGCCGTCGCCGGTGAAGTACTTGCCGGGGAACGCCGAGAAGTACACGTTCTTGATGAGCTCGTTCTCGGGATCGCCCCACGTACCACGCAGCATGCCCGGCCACGGCTTGGTGATGCACAGACGGCCGCCCGAGCCCACCGGCGTGGGCGTCCCGTCCTCGTTCACGATCTCGGGCTCGATGCCGAAGAACGGAAGCGTGGCCGACCCCGGCTTCATGGGCGTGACGCCCGGCAGGTTGGTGATGATGTGACCGCCGGTCTCCGTCTGCCAGTACGTGTCAACGATCGGCGCGTTCTCGCGTGCGATCTCCTTGTAGTACCACATCCATGCCTCGGGATTGATCGGCTCGCCGACGGTACCCAGGACCTTGAGCGTGGACAGGTCATGCTTGGCGGGCCACTCCTCGCCCTGCTTCATGAGCGCGCGGATCGCGGTGGGCGCGGTGTAGAACTGGTTCACGCCGTGCTTCTCCACGATCTCCCAGAACCTGCCTGCATCGGGGTACGTGGGCACGCCCTCGAACATGAGCGACGTGGCGCCCACGGCGAGCGGTCCGTAAAGGATGTAGCTGTGACCGGTGACCCAGCCGATGTCGGCGGTGCACCAGTACACGTCCTCGTCGTGGTAGTCGAAGACGTACCGGAACGTCGTGGCCGCGTACAGAAGGTAGCCGGCGGTGGTGTGCAGGACGCCCTTGGGCTTACCGGTGGAACCGGAGGTGTACAGGATGAACAACGGGTCCTCGGAGTCCATCCACTCGATGTCGCAGTGCTGCGAGATATCCGCCGCGCGAACCTCCTCGTGGTACCAGAAGTCGCGACCCGGCTCCATGTCCACGCGGGTGCGGGCACGCGAGACCACGATGACCGTCTCGATGGACGGGCACTCGTTGAGGGCGGCGTCCGCCTCGGCCTTCAGCGGCACCACGCGGCCACCACGGATGCCCTCGTCGGCGGTCACCAGCAGCTTGGCTCCGCAGTCCTGGATGCGGTCGCGCAGCGCCGAGGAGCTGAAGCCGGCGAAGATGACCGAGTGGATGGCGCCGATGCGAGCGCACGCGAGCATCGAGATCGCGAGCTCCGGGATCATCGGCAGATACAGGGCGACGCGGTCGCCCTTCTTCACGCCGTGCTTCTTCAGAACGTTCGCGAACTTGCACACCTTGTAGTACAGCGACTGATACGTGTAGACCTTGCTGCGGCCTTCATCGGTCTCCCAGATGATCGCGGCCTTGTTGCGACGCCAACCGTTGAGGTGCCGGTCGATGCAGTTGTAGGTGACGTTGGTCTTGCCGCCCACGAACCACTTCACGTAGGGCTTGTCGAAGTCGTAGTCGAGAACGGTGTCCCACTTCTTCTCCCAGTGGAGCATCTGGTCGGCCATGTCGGCCCAGAAGCCCTCGGGGTCCTCGACCGACCGCTGGTAGAGCTCGTGGTACTCATCCATGGTCTGGATGTGCGCGCGCTCGGTCGCGTGGGCAGGCGGCTGGACCACACGGTACTCCTGCGACAGGGACTCGATCGCGTTCGATTCCGTCATCGGATGGGTCTCCTCTCAATGGCTGATGCTGCGTCCGGCGCCGCAGACCCCTCGGTGTTCAGCGCAGCGCCGGTGCCGCCGTGGCGACGTGTGCCAATGGTAGCCACTGCATGCGGAGCGAGGGTAGGTGAAGCCGGGCGAACGGCCTGCATGGTTCGGTGGGCGGCACATCACGCCGGTCATCGGTGTGTGATCACTCCAACGGCGTGGGAACCGGCGGCCGCACCGCTCACGGCACGGGAGTTGCATTCTTCGCACTCAGCAGGTAGCGTACGGTTTGTTAACGGTTTCCCTTCCCTAACATGCGGTGTCGCGGGGAATCCGCCCCACCGCGGTTGCGGCTCATCGGTGACCGGCATCCCGATGCATCGACGTTGTCGTCGTGGAATGCCGCCTGAGGACTCAGGGGTAATACGGGAAGGAATCAGGGCAGCCTCGACCCGAAGGTCGAGGCTGTTCCCGTTCCCGGGTACCGCCCGGCCGGTCGGACCCCGGGATCACACCTGGACGGCCGTGATCCCCCAGCCCGTCCCCGTATGGGTCGAGATGACGGCCCCGGCTTCGATCACCAGGAGCTCGCGCACGTTGAACCTCGCCCGTATCGCCTGCTCCAGCCAGTCGGCCTTGTCCTGCGAGAGCGCATGCTGAACGGCGAAGTCGGCCGGGAGCTTCTCGTCGATACGGGTTGCGACCCAATCCACGCTCGCCTGCATGCCCGCGATGGCGCCTCGTGCCCTGCCGACAGGCTCGAACGAGCCGTCAGGCGCAACGGTCAGCATGACGCGCATCTTGAGCAGCCCGCCAACGATGGCCGCCACCTTGCCGATGCGCCCGCCCTTGGCGAGGTTCTCCACGCTGTCGAGCCCGACGATCATGTTCACCCGCGAACGCAACTCGTCGAACCACGCCTTGATCTGTTCCACGGTAGCGCCGGACGCCGCCGCACGGGCTGCCTCGACGACCTGGTAGCCCTCGCCCCACGAGAGGTTGAGCGTGTCGAGGACATGGACCCGCTCGCCGATGGTCCGCGCCGCCTCGGTGGCCGACTCATGCGTGCCCGAGAGCTTGTGGGAGATCGTGATGCACACGACCTCGGAGCACTGCTCCAGCCGCTCCTTGAACGCCTCGATGAACGCTCCGACCGACGGCTGCGAGGTCTTGGGGAGCTCCTTTGCGGCGTTCATGCGCCGGAAGAACTCGTCGAGCGGGATCGTGCCGTCCGAGAACGTCTCACCCTCGATGGTCACGTTCAGGGGCACGACCGCGATACCCAACTCCTCGGCGATCGCCGGAGGAATGTCCGACGTTGAATCCGTGACGATACAGACGTCTTGCCGTGCGCTCATCGAGTCACTCCCCTTCAGCTGGTCTGACCATTCCTTCACCGAGGGACCTGCCCCCGATCACATGGACATGCAGGTGATGCACGGTCTGACCCGCGTCGTCGCCCGTGTTCACGATGACGCGGTAGCCGCTCGCGTCCACGCCCTTGGCCGCTGCCACGATGGGCACCGCACGGAGCATGGCGAGCAGGACTTCGCCGGGAACGTCGTCGTCGATGTCCCGGTAGTGTTCACGCGGGATGATGAGCGTGTGCACCGGCGCCTGCGGGGCGATGTCGTCGAACGCCACCACCACCTCGTCCTCGTACACCGGCGTGCTCGGGATCTCGCCCGATGCGATCATGCAGAACACGCAGTCGCTCACGATGCGTCGCCCTCCTCGACCTCGTCAACCTCGAGCTCCCCGATCAGCGCAGTCACCTTCTGCCGCGCCTCCGAGAGCTTCTTCTGGCAGGCGGTGAGCAGCGCGACCCCACGCTCGTACCGCTCCAGGCTCTCCTCCAGTTCGAGCTGCCCCGTCTCCAGGGCGCGCACGATCTGCTCCAGCTCGGCAAGCGCCGCGCCAAAGGTCATATCAGCGGGCGCAACGGCCACGTCTGTCATCTAGTCCTCCGATCCGACAGATTCAACGATACAGCCGAGCCATCCCTCGGCGAGACGTACATCCACACGGTCACCCTGCGACACGTCTGCTGCCGAACGCAGGATCGGACCCTCATGCTCGTAACATACCGCGTATCCACGGCCGAGTATCGCCAGCGGAGACAGGTCGTCGAGGCGCGCGGCCGTGCGGACAACGGCCTGTTCGCTCCGTTCGAGCAGCTGTTGACCGGCGAGCACCGTCCTCTCGGCGCTCCGTGACACCGCGGCCTCCGCGGGCTCTACCAGACGCGTACCCACGCGCTGCAATGCCACCCGCGCACGAACGAGCGCCTCGGCACGGCGATCGAGCAGCGAGGGTATCGCCCGCTCCAACCCGGACGCCAGCATGTCGAGCGTCTGTGACCGCGTTGCGAGCAGGGCGTCACACGACGCCAAGATCGGCCGGCCCGCGATCGACCGCACGCGATGCTCGAGGTCGGTCACCCGATGGGTGAGCGCGCGTCCGAGCCGCACGCTCTGCGCGCCGAGTGCCCTGGAGACCTCGGCCACATCCGGCGCCACCGCTTCGGCCGCGGCAGTAGGTGTCGAGGCCCGAAGGTCGGCCACCATGTCGGCGATGCTCGTGTCCGGCTCGTGCCCGATCCCCGTCACCACCGGCACAGGAGACGCGGCGACCGCCCGCGCGACCTCCTCGGCGTTGAACGGCATCAGGTCCTCGTAGCTCCCACCGCCTCTGCCGAGGATGATGACCTCGACGCCAGGTTCCGCGGCCAGTGCCGCCAGACCACGCACGATCTCGCGCGGGGCGCCCTCGCCCTCGACCTGCACGCCGGCAACGACCACCTCGGCGAGGGGGTAGCGCCTGCAGAGCGTGCGGAGGATGTCGTGGATGGCCTTGCCGCGCGGCGAGGTGACCACGCCGATGCGTATGGGATGCTGCGGGAGGGTCCGCTTGCGCGACTCCGCCATCAGGCCCTCGGCCTCAAGCGTACGTGCAAGCCGTGCCACCTCGAGTCGGAGCATGCCCTCGCCTGCGGCGGAGACGGATCGCACCTGGAACTGCATCCGGCCCTTGGGCACGTAGGCCGTGAAGTTCCCGGAGACCTCGACCAGCCGGCCGTCTTCGAGCGTGACGCCACACGCGTCGTACGAATCACGCCACATGAGGCACGGCATCACCGCCGAGCCGTCCTTCAGCGAGAAGTAGATGGCCTTGTAGCCGGGCTTGATCGTCGCCTCTGAGACCTCGCCCATGACCCGCAACCGCACCGACTCGAGCGCTCCTTTGGCGAGCGCCATCGCGTCAGAGACCGAGAGGGCCTGCTCACGCGCGGCCATCGGCGCCCTCCGCGCACGGCTGGGCTTCTGCCGGCGACACGGCGAGCTTGCCATCGACCACGCGGACCGAGACGGTGCCGTCGAGTATCGCGCCAAGCTCGGCGCCGGCGAGCGTGTGCCGCCAGCCGGCCGAGAGCGGATGCCCCTCGCGATCGCCCGAAGCGAACCGCTCGAGGTCGTCGCGCGAGGCGATGAGGCCGGGCGCCACGCCGTGCTCCCGGGCCCGGACGCGCAGGACGGCGTTCAGCA
>CAZSUO010000009.1:0-16013 GCA_964610065.1 uncultured Coriobacteriaceae bacterium
CGGCGATGGCCGCGGTAAGACCGCCACGCACGGCGGTGGCGGTCGTGGCGACGCCGCTGGCGATGGCGCGGGCGCTGGAGCTGCCATGTCCGATCATGCACACCCCGTTCACGCCGAGGAGTGGCGCTCCACCGTATACGTCCGGGTCCAGCCGCTCCTTGAGCGCAACGAGCGACGGCTGTACCACAGCGGCGGCCAGCTTGTTGATCGGATTCGATGTGAGCGCGGCTTTCACCTCCGACAGGAGATGGCGCGAAAGTCCCTCAAGCACCTTCAGGGTGACGTTTCCGGTGAACCCGTCGGTCACGATGACGTCCACTGCGCCACTGGTGACGTCGCGTCCCTCGACGTTGCCCGCGAAGCCGGGCAGCCCCTGTGCGAGCAGCACGTAGGCCTCCTGTGCGAGCGCCGAACCCTTCGTGGGCTCCTCTCCGATGTTGAGCAACCCGACGCGCGGAGACGACACGCCGAGCGTGATGCGAGCGTACGCGGCACCCATATGCGCGAACTGCAACAGCATCTCCGGCTTGACGTCGGCGTTCGCGCCCACATCCAGCAGGACGGTCGGGCGCGCACCCGTGGGGACCACGGTGGCGAGCGCTGGTCGCTGGACGCCGGGGAGGCGGCCGACCACGAGCGTTGCCGCGGCCATACACGCGCCGGTGTTGCCGGCACTGAAGAAACCGTCCGCACGTCCCTCACGCACAAGCCGGGAGCCCACCACGATCGAGGAGTCCTTCTTCGCGCGGACCGCATTGGCGGGGTGCTCGTCCATGGCGATCACTTCGGTTGCGATCACCGGACTGCAGCGCTCGAGGTGCGCCGCGGCCGCGAGAGCGTCCTCGGGCCCGACGAGCAGCACGTGGAGGCCGGGGTCGGCGTCGAGCGCGGCGCCAACACCCTCGACCACGACATCGGGCGCGCGGTCGCCACCCATCAGATCGACCGCGACGGTCGCTGAGACTAAGTTCACGCTGAGTCCTCTCGAGTGCCCTCTAGAGCCCGATGGCTGCGAACAGCCGCTCGAGATCGCAGTCGCGTTCGAGCATGGCGCGTATTCTAGCAGCCTTCACCGGGTCGTGAAGGTGGACGCGGCCGAGCAGGGCCTCCATGCGCTCGACCGCCGTGAGCGTGTCGGTGTCGACCATGAGCATAGGTACGCCGAGTTCCTCGGCACGCGTGGCCACGAATGGATCGGGCTGCAGGTTGCCGGTCAGCACGATCGCTCGCGTACTGGTCTCCAGGGCGGCGAGCTGTACGTCCGCGCGGTCGCCGCCGGTGATGACCGCCTTGTTGGCCTTCCGGCGGAAGAAGCGGAGCGCCTTGTCCTGGCCCATCGCTCCCACCATGAACGCTTCGACCGTGTCGTCGAGGCGGTCGTCGGCGGTGATGACGACCGCGTCAAGCGCGTCGACGATCTCGCGGATGGTCACTGACCCCAGCGCTGGATCGAACGGGATCGCGCCAAGCGCCGGGATCCCGCGGGACTCCAGGAACGGGAGGATGCGGTCGCGCGCGACGGGCAGCCGGGCCTCGTGGATGCCGTTCAGAAGCAGTCCCGCCAGCGCGTCTCCGAGCTGATGCGACACCGCGACCGCGTCTTCGGGCAGGTCGGTCGGTCGCGGACGGTCGACCAGAAGCACTCGCGATTCGAACAGTCGCACCACATCTGGAAGTGACAGGCCTACGCACGCGCCCTGAACGGGCTCGGTGGGGCCCTCGATGATCATCATGTCCCGACCCTCGGCACACCGCGTCCACGCCTCCAGCACGCGCGGCGTCTCATCGATCGCCTGTCCCGAGAGCACGCGTTCGATAAGGCCCTGCGAGCGGACGACCGGGCACACGTCGGCGACGTCCGAGGGACGCTGCAAGGTGCGATTCACGTACAGCGCGTCTTCGTCGGTTGTCAGCCCCTCGGCGATCACCGGCATGGTGCCGTACGGCTTGAAGTACCCCACGTCCATGCCGCGATCCGCGAGGATGCTGGCAAGGGCGACCGCGATGCCGCTCTTGCCGGTGTACGGCTTGGTTGACGTGACGATGATGGATCGCATGATCAGCCTCCGATCCCGATGCGGACGTCGGCGGCGATCGCCCCGGATCCGCGTTCTCCAACTACGAGCGGATTGATGTCGAGTTCCGTGATGTCGGGAAACTCCATGACCAGTGCCGATACCCTGCAGATCGCGTCGATGACGGCCTCGATGTCGGCGGGAGCTTCACCGCGGGCTCCCCGGAGCAACGCGTGGGCGCGGATCTCGCCGATCATCTCCCGCGCCTCCTCGGGTGTCACCGGGCACATTCTGAACGAGACATCCTTAAGCACTTCGACATAGATGCCGCCGAGGCCGAACATCAGGATCGGTCCGAACGCGGGATCGCGGTTCACGCCGATGATGACCTCGCGTCCGGGAGGCAGTTGCTCCTGTAGCGTCACTCCCCAGATGGTCGCCTCGGGCAGCCGGTGCAGCACACGCCGCATGATCGAGTCGTATGCGGTCTCCACGTCGGCGGCTGACCGGATATCGAACACGATGCCGCCGATGTCCGACTTGTGGAGCACGTCGGGGCTGGCGATCTTCATGACGACCGGGAACCCGATGGTGGCTGCAAGCTCCCGCGCCTCACTCAGATCGCGAGCCAGACCCGACCGCGGCGTGCGAAGACCGTACGCCTCGGCGATACGAGCGGCCGACGACTCCGTGATGAACGTCCGCCTGGCTGCGCGCGCGTGATCGATCGCGGAGCGGACCACAGCCGTGTCGGCTGCGATCGTTCGTGGCACCGCAGGACGCTGCGCCTGCCGGTAGGCATGTCGCTGCATGGCCCCGAGCGTGGCGATGGCCCGCTCGGGAAACGAGTAGTTCGGTATCCGGTGTTCGCGCAGCGACTCCTCGGCGGCGGCCACGGTCGCGTCGCCCATGAAGACCGCGAGCGTGGTGACACCGCTCTCGGAAGCGACCCGCGCGATCGCCTCCGCTGTCTCGAGAGGCTGTGTCATGGCCTGGGGCGTGAGGATGACCACCAACGAACGCACGCCGGGATCATTCACCAGGATCCGCGCGGCCTCCTCGAAACGGGCGGCCGGCGCGTCGCCGAGGATGTCCACCGGGTTGTACACGGACGCCGCGCCAGGGAGCGCGGTCCGAAGGGCGCTGACAGTTGAAGGATCCAGGCTGGCGAGCGTCAGCCCTTCGGCCGCGCAGGCGTCAGTGGCGAGGATGGCCGGGCCTCCGGCGTTGGTGAGTATGGCGGTGCCCGGGCCGATCGGCAGCGGTTGGCGGGAGAACCCCTCGGCGTAGTCGAACAGCTGCTCCACAGTCCGTGCCTGCACCGCCCCGGCCTTGCGGAACGCGGCTTCGTACGCGACGCGCGAACCGGCAAGGCTGCCGGTGTGCGAGGACACGGCTTTGGCCCCAGCATCGGAGCTTCCCGCGGTCAGACCGATGAAGGGTGCGCGGCTGGCCAGATCGCGGACCGCACGCACGAACTGCGCGCCATCACTGACCGCCTCGAGGTATGCCACCACCACGCTGGTGTCTGGGTCGCCGGCCCACGCGTCGATCAGGTCGACCTCTGAGATGTCGGCCTTGTTGCCGAGGCTCACGAAGTGCGCAAGGCCGATCCCCTCCCCACGTGCCCAGTCGAGGATCGCCGTGCCGAGCGCGCCGGACTGCGAAAGGAACGAGATCCCGCCCGGCGCTGGCATGATGGGTGCGAACGAGGCGTTGAGCCGTGCCCGGGTCGCGATGAGCCCGAGGCAGTTAGGGCCGAGTATCCGCACGCCTCCAGCACGAGCGGCGGCGAGGAGATCGCGCTCGATAGCCGCTCCCCCGGGGCCGCTCTCCCTGAAGCCCGCAGAGATGACGATCACCGAGGTCACACCGCGAGCGGCGCACTGTGCGACCGCGTCGACGGCGGCTGCCGCGGGCACCACGATGACGGCGAGGTCGACGGGATCGGGGACGTCAGCGATGCTGGCGTACGCGGGGAGGCCGACGATCTCACTCGCGTGCGGATTGACGGGATAGATGACGCCTGTGTAGCCGCCGTCGATGAGGTTCGACACCACTGCGCCGCCGACTTTGGCGGGGTCGCGGGAGGCTCCGATGACGGCGACGCCCGCTGGAGCGAAGAAGGCCTCCAACACGGTACGGGCTCCCCCTTCCGCAACGATGCCCTACGCGAAAACGGCGCCCTGGTGGGCGCCGTCGTGGCTTACTCGGTGTCGATGATCTCTTTGCCGTCGTAGTAGCCGCAGGAGAGGCAGACGCGGTGCGGCAACTTCGGCTCGTGGCACTGCGGACACAGCGAGCGCGAGGGAGCCTCGACGTGGTGCGTGGCACGGCGCGCGTCACGGGTTGCGCGGGTGGTCTTTCTCTTGGGTACCGCCATCGGTCGTACTCCCTTCGAGGCGCCGCTTGAGCGGCACTATGATGTCATCGAGCGCAGGCCTGGCCTGGCGCAAGGCGACATGATAGCACACGGCCGAGGGGTCCACACAAGTGATGTGTGGAGTGCGCCCCTACTCCGTGGGGCCGTCGTCACCGAGCAACTCCGCGAGCGCCGAGAAGGGCGACCGCGACAGGTCGGGCTTGCACGCACACGGGCCGCCGGTGAGGTCCGCTCCGCACTGCGGACAGATGCCCGGGCAGTCCTCGGCATGCAAGGGTGCGAACGGCAGCTCGAGGGCCAGCGCAGCCATGAGGGCGTCAGCGATATCGACCGAACCGTCCTCGACGAACGCGTACTCCTGCTCCTCCGGAAGTTCCGCCTCCTGACCAGGTTGGATGTAGAACCCCTCCAATTCGGCGGAGACATCCAGGGGGAACTCGCGAAGACAGCGGGAACAGACCGCCTGCACGGTGACTGCGAGCGTTCCGCTCAAGACGATACCGGCGCCGGCCTGCGTAAGGTGCGCATCGATTCGCGCCGGAGCAAGCGGGATGAATGATTCCTCGCCGATGTCTATCTGGGCGAGTTCCACTTCGGCATCAAGCGCGATGTCCGAGCCGAACTCCTCGAAGATCGCACGGACGTCGACTTTGTATGAGTCCAGGACGCTCACTGACCGCGCTGGGCGACCTTGCCCTGCAGCCTGTCACGGCTGCGCTGCACGGCGGTCAGCAGTTTGCCGAGGTTGACCTCGAGGTTGGCCATCATCTCATCGGCGTAGTCCTCGGCGCCCAGACGCACTTCGCGCTCACGCGCGCGGGCGTTATCCAGGATGTCGGCGGCCTGCTGCTCCGCGAGCTTGACGATCTCCTGCTCGGCGGCCATGGCCTCGGCGCGTGCGCGGGCCTCCTCGAGCACACGGTTGGCTTCCTTCTCAGCCTCTTCGAGCATCTCCTGGCGCTCCTTCACGATCCAGCGCGCCTGCTTGAGCTCGTCGGGGAACTGCGCCCTGATCTCGTCGATCAACTCGTAGATCTTCTCGGGATCCACGATCTTCTGATGCGACAAGGGCACGTTGCGACCGTCGTCCAGAAGTTCCTCGATACGGTCGATGAGCGCCAAGATGTCCATACGTACCTCCCTAGAGGGACTGGTGCAACCGCGAGGTCAGCGCCTCGCATACTGCGTCTGGCACGAGCCCGGCCACTGACCCGCCATGGCGGGCTATCTCCTTCACTGCCGAAGAACTCAAGTACGCGTACTCCGGAACGGACATGATGAACATCGTCTCGACGCACTGGTCGAGACGGTAGTTCAACTGCGCCATCTGGAACTCCCGCTCGAAGTCCGTCACGGCGCGCAGGCCCTTGATGATGACCTTCGCGTCCATCTCCTGGGCGAATTCTACTAGAAGTGAGTCGAATGGGCGTACTACCACGTTATCGAGATGTGACAGTGCGTTCTCGATGAACGTCACACGCTCCTCCAGACCGAAGAGCGGTCCGCCGCCCTTGTCGGGACTAAGCGCGACGCCGACGACCACATCATCAAAGATGGCGGCGGCCCGTTCGATCACATCAAGGTGACCGTTCGTGACCGGGTCGTAGGTGCCCGGGCACAGCGCGCGGCTCACTCGATCTCACTCACCCTTCGTACGTCGCATAGGTGACACCGGTGTCTCCATATCGCTTGACCGCGTGAACCCGGAAACACGCTGGAGCGGCGCCTCCTCCATCCACACGATGCTCATAGACGACGACACCCCCCGCCTCGAGCACGCCCCCAACGGCAAGTCCTTCCAGGACCTGCCACACCTGGGCAGCATCTATCGTATAGGGCGGGTCGGCAAAGAGCAACGACACAGGCTCCACGCCTGCCACCGTGACCAGGCGTGATACATCGGCTGTCACCACCTGCCATGTATCGGGGCCGGACCGGAGTGACTTGAGATTGGCGGCGATCACGCCGGCGGCGCGGCGATCGCGTTCCACGAACACGACATGGGACGCACCGCGGGAGAGCGCCTCTATCCCGAGCGCCCCACTTCCGGCGTATAGGTCGAGAGCACGCCGCCCCTCGAATCCACCGGTGAGCGAGAACAAGCTCGAGAACACCGCCTCGCGGACCCTGTCAGCGGTGGGTCGCGTGTCACGGCCCGCCGGGGCGCTCAAACGCTGGCCTCGCCACATGCCGCCGATGACCCTCATCCGCTGCTCACCCACTCCCATGCCGCTCCGAGCCGCTTCACGGTGTCCTCCCGGAGTGGCACGTGCAGCGGATCGCCGAGTGTTGGATCGGTCTCAAGGATCACCCGCGCGTCCTCGCGCGCCATCTCGAGCAGGTCCATGTCGTTGACGAGTGAGGCGAGCCGCAGCCCCGGGACCCCGCTCTGCCGGTCGCCGAGCACCTCGCCTTCGCCGCGAAGCCGAAGGTCAAGCTCAGCCAACTCGAAGCCGTCGTTCGTAGAGACGATGGCGTCCATGCGCGCCCGGCCGTCATCGGTCTTGGGGTCGGCGAAGAGCATGACCAGCCCCGGCTCTTCTCCCCGCCCGACACGGCCGCGCAACTGATGGAGCTGGGATAGGCCGAATCGGTCGGCGTCCTCGACGATCATCACGGTCGCACGCGGCACGTCGACGCCTACCTCGATGACCGTGGTGGCAACGAGTACGTCGGTCTCTCCGGCACAGAACCGCTCCATCGCCTCGGTCTTGGCGGCCGACGGCATCTGGCCCGTGAGCAACCCCACTCTGAGCTCGGGGAACACCTGCCGCTGGAGGCGGCGTGCCTCGGTGGTGGCGGCCTTGGCCCGCAGCGCGTCGCTCTCGTCGACGAGAGCGCAGACGACGTACGCCTGCTGACCTGCGGCCACCGCGTCGCGTACAGCCTGGTAGGCGTCCGCACGACCGCTCATCGGCACCAGGCGCGTGACCACATGGTCCACGCCTCTTCCCTTCGGCCGTGAGCGAAGATAGGTGGTGTCGAGATCGCCGTAGAGCGTGAGCGCGAGGCTGCGTGGGATGGGTGTGGCCGTCATCACGAGCAGGTCGGGTGAGCCGCCCTTGGAGCGCAGCGCCAGGCGCTGCTGGACACCGAAGCGGTGCTGCTCATCAACGACCGCGAGTGTCAGACCCTTGTATGCGACGTCGGGTTGGATGAGCGCGTGCGTGCCGAATGCGACAGTGATGGACCCGTCGGCAAGCCCGCTGAGGACTCTGCGCCGCTCGGCGGGAGCCGTTGAACCCGTGAGCATCGCCCATGACACGCCGGTCGCGTCGAGCAGCGGCCCGACGGCGCGGGCATACTGGGCGGCAAGCACCTCCGTAGGGGCCATCATCGCCGCCTGCGACCCGCTATCGGCACATGCCGCCAGCGCGTGCGCGGCGACCACCGTCTTGCCGGTGCCGACATCGCCGAGCAGCAGCCGGTTCATCGGGTGCGGAGCGGCCATGTCCCCGAGGATGGCGGTCACGGCCGCCGACTGCTCCGCGGTGAGCGTGAACGGCAGCGACTCGCGAAGACGCGACAGCACTGGCCCGCCTGTGCGATGAGCGGTCCCGGGCAGGTCCCGGACCTGTCGTTGACGCCGAAGCGCCATGGCTAGCTGTACCGCGAGGAGTTCGTCGTAGGCGAGACGTCGGCGAGCGCGAACGATGTCGTCGGACGTCCGGGGAAAATGGATGTTTCGCAGCGCGCTCGCAAGCGGATCGAGCGCACGTAGCAGCCGGAGTCTGGCAGGCAGCGGATCGGGCAGATCACCGGCCATCCGTAAGGCCTCGGTGACGAGGCGACGGGTCCAGTTGGTGGAGAGGCCCTCTGTTGCGCTGTGTACGGGCAGGATCCGTGCGATGTCCGGACCGTCAGCCTCCTCGTCAAGCCGTTCGACGAACGGATTGCGCATCTGCTTCAGCCCATACTCGAAGGCCACTTGTCCGGCGAAGGCAACTCGCTCGCCCACTCTGAACCGGCTCGCCATGTAGGGCTGGTTGAACCAGACACCGATGAGCGCCCCGGTGCCGTCCACCAGCGCAATCTCGGTGATGGACAGACGCGGTCGCGGGTGCTTCACCTTGATGTCATGCACCCTGCCGACCACGGTGGCCTCGCCGCCGGCACGCACGGTGCGCATATCGGCGACCGTACTGAGATCCAGGTAGCGGAACGGATAGTGCCGCACAAGGTCACCGATGGTGCGCACACCGAGGTTGCCGAGTGCCGTGGCGCGTTTGGTGTCGACCAGCGGGAGGGCCGCGACCGGAAGGTCGCCCGACGCCAGGGCGTGCGCACGGACCGGTACCACCTGCTGGGAATCAGGCATGGGGGCTCAGCCGGCTGCGTAGAACGCGGCTCCCACAGCGCGCGGACCGGTGTATGTACCGATGACCGCCCCGACGGTGTTCGTCGTGACGAGGTCCCACGCGACACCGGTGGCGTCGATCGCCTCCCGGAGCTCGCTCGCAAGATCGGGTGCCTCGCCCTGTAGGATGCCCACCCGCACTGTCGCTCCCTCGGCGCCAGCAGCCGCGACGGCGTCGGCGATCTCAAGGATGGCCTTCCGGGTACCCTTCACCTTCTTGTACGGGGCGATGACCCCGTCGGCACCGAAGGTCAGTACCGGCTTGATGCTCAGCAGCGAGGCGGCCAGCCCCTGGGCCTTTCCAGCGCGGCCACCCTTGACCAGGTACTCAAGGGTGTCGAGGGCGAAGAGGGTGGTCATCGAGTCCGCTACGGTTCGGGCTGCGGACTCGACCTCGTCGAGCGACGAGCCGAGGTCGCGGGCCTCGGCGGCCGCAAGCACGGCCAGCGAGAGTCCAACGTTCGTCGAGCGTGTGTCCACGACCCTGACCGGCACGTCCACCATGCCTGATGCGAGCATGGCAGACTCGATGGTGCCGGACACAGCGGCGGACAAATGGACGGAGACGACGCCATCGCAGCCGGCTTCCGCAAGCTCACGGTAGACCCTTGCGAAGTCAGCCGGGGACGGTTGGGAGGTCTTTGGCAACGTGGGTGCGGATGACAGCAGCTCATAGAAGCGAGCGGGGGTGACGTCGAGCCAATCGAGGAAGGTCTCATCGCCGAATGTGACCCTCAGCGGCACCATCACGATGTCGACATCCGACAAACGTTCCGGACCCAGATCACATGTGCTGTCACAGACGATACCGACTCGGCCCATGGGTGCCTCCTGAGAGTTTGCGGGAGCGATCACTCGACGGCGAGAAGCACCGGGTACACAGGTTGGCCACCGCGGTGGCCCTCGACCTCGAGCTCGGGGTATGCCGCTCGCAGACGGTCGACCAGCGCTTCGAGATCCTCGTCGGAGAGGTCCTCCCCGGCTAGCACGGTGAGCGTCTCGCCGTCCTCGTCTATCAGGTCGACGACGTCGATCGCAACTTGCTCGAGTGTCTCGCCGACGACCTCGATCTCGTGGTCGATGATGCCGATGACCTGGCCGGTCTTGATGGCGCCGGCTTTGCCAGTGGAGTCTTTGATGGCTGTGGTGACCTCGGCCGCACGTACAGAGGAGGCCGCCTCATCCATCGCCGCGGCCACGTCTTCGAGCACTTCCGAACCCTCGTACGCCAGCAGTGCCGCGAAGGCCTGCGGGATCGCTGTGGTCGGAACCACTGCCACAGGCCGGTCAGCAAGGCCGATGACCTGCTGTGCGGCCATGATGATGTTGCGGTTGTTGGGCAGGATGACGACCGACGCGGCGTCGACTCGGGAGACCGCATCGAGAAGCTCGGCGGTCGAGGGATTCATCGTCTGTCCGCCGCTCACCACGACATCGGCGCCGAGGCTCGCGAGGATATCCCGGAGGCCGTCGCCAGCGGCAACGGCCACGAATCCCACCGGCTTCGACGGCGCCTTGTCGCGCTTGATCCCCTCGGTGCGGTCGGCCGTCTGCCTCCGCATGTTGTTCACGTGCACCTCGGAAACCTCACCGAGCCCGGTAGCCCAGCTGAGTACGGTCCCCGGTTCGTCGGTGTGAACGTGGATCTTGTAGGTCTCGCGATCGCCGACCACTAGTTCGGACCCGCCCTTCTCGCCGACATACTCCTCGATGACGCTGCGTTCGACCTCGGCGCCGTGGAGGAGGAACTCCGTACAGTAGAGGTACTCCTCGTCGTTCCAGTCATCGACCGGAGCGACGCTCAGGGGCGCGCCAGAGGTGGAGATGTCCCGCTCACGGAACTCATGTCCCTCGAGGGCGGCTACGAACCCCTCCATCAGGATGGCCAGCCCGAAGCCTCCCGCGTCGACGACGCCGTTCTCCTTGAGGACCGGCAGGAGATCGGGGCCGCGCTTGACCGAGTCGTACGCGGCCTGGACCACGATATCGAGGAAGTCATCGAGCGACGCCCCGGTGCCTACCGCGGCACGAGCGGCGATGGCGGTGTCCTTGAGCACAGTGAGCATGGTGCCTTCGACCGGCTTGCGCACCGCCTGGAACGCCACCACCTGACTCCGCTCAAGCGCCGAGGTGATCGTGTCAGGAGTGAAGGCCGTCGCGGTCCCGGCGACCTCGCACAGACCGCGGAGCATCTGCGAGAGGATGACACCCGAGTTGCCGCGGGCGCCCATCAGGGAGCCATGCGTGATAGCGACGGCGACTTCCGCGATCGAAGCGCCAGGCGCCAGCCGCTCAAGATCGTTCATGACCGCATCCATGGTGAGTGACATGTTCGTGCCCGTGTCGCCATCAGGCACAGGGAACACGTTCAGCCGGTTGACCTCGTCTATGCGGTCCTTGAGAGCCCGAGCGGCGGCAGCGAACAGTTCGGCGCCGTTGGGCTGTGCGTTGGTCGTCATGCGCGCTCCGTGTTCTTCCGGACTTTGATCCCCTGAACGTGCACGCGGACATCCGCGACCTGCACGTCAGCGTCGTGCGTGAGGGCGTAACGGACACGGTCCGCCAGGTTCCGCGACACCTGGGTCAGGTTGGTTCCGTGTTCGACGACCACGTACAAGTCGACGATGACGCTCCGCTCGTCGGTGTTCGAGATGATCACACCCTTGCGAAGCTTGTCGCGTGAAAGCAGCTGGGCCACACCCTCACGCAATGAGGGGCTGGCCATGCCGACGATGCCGTAGCACTCAAGCGCAACGAAACCGGCGATGTCGCCGAGCACGTCGTTCGCGATGGTGACAGTCCCGCGTAGTTCAGAGGCCATGGAGCACCCTCCTCGAATGGTCACGTGCCCGGGTAACGGGCGATTGCAGTAGTATAGCGAAAATGTGCACGGGGTCTGCGAGCACCTGTCCGGGGGTTGCCGCACACCGTTCGGCGTCATGCTTTACCCCCACACTCCCCTGTGCTACCATCGCTAAGCTTTGCCGACACCCAGGCGGCCTCGCCGCCTCGAACGAACGAAGGACGGACGACGATGTCGAAGGTTTGCAGCATCTGTGGCAAGCACCCCAGCGCGGGTCGCAACGTCAGCCACTCACACCGTGTGACCAATCGCATGTTCCACCCCAACGTGCAGAAGGTCTCCGCCGTCGTCGATGGGACGGTCAAGAAGATCAACGTCTGCACCAAGTGCATGAAGGCCGGCAAGATCACCCGCGCCTAGAACGTACGACCGCTCTGATCAGGGGCCCGGTCGGCCCCTCCGCGAAGGATGTCGCCCAGTGCGGCCACCACGGAGGGATCGAACTGGGTCCCTGCTTTGTCATGCAGCTCGTCGAGCGCTGCCGCCACATTGTACGCCGGGCGGTACGGCCGAGCGGATGTCATCGCGACGAAGGCGTCCGCCACCGCGAGGATGCGCGCACCAATGGGTATCGCCTCTCCACTCATTCCATGACTGTACCCGTGTCCGTCGAACCACTCGTGGTGGTGATAGACGATCGGCACGACGCTGCGCAAAGCCGGGGCTTCGGCGAGGATGTCCGCCGCGATCTGCGGGTGGAGCTTCAACAACGCTCTCTCGATGGTGGTGAGTGGACGGTCGCAGTGCGTTATCCCGTCCCCCACCGACGCCATACCGATGTCGTGCAGCAGTGCGGCGATCCGGAGCGCGTTGCGGTCATCGTTGCTCAGATCGAAGACGTGGCCGAGGGCATCGGCGTACTCCAGCACCCGCTCCGTGCCGCCGCGTGAGTACGGATCCTTGGTCTCCAGCGCGATCGCAAGCGCCTTCAGGGTGTCGAAGTAGATCGCGCGGGACTCCTCGACCGCCCGGGCGTTGCGTAGAGCCGTGGCCGTCTGCTTCCCGAGAAGCGCCACCGTGTCCAGGTGGGTGTCGGTGAACCGGGCGGGGTATGAGCGGCTGCCGACATTCATGACGCCGAGGGTGCCGTCGTCATCCGCGATGGGAACCGACACCGCCGACCGCACACCGTGGCGTCTCGCGGCTGGACTCTTGGCCAGGAGGTCCTCAACGAGCAGCGGCTGCCCCGTTGTGAGGACCCACCCGGCGATGCCCTCTCCTTCGCCGAGCTCGGTGTCGCGAATGACTTCCTCAGGAAGGCCGCGCGAGAACTCGATCCGCAGCCTGCCGGTGTCCGGATCGAGGAGCATGATGCTGCCGGTCTGCGCGCCTGTCATCTCCATCGCACGGGTGAGTGCAGTCTCCACGACCTCATGCGGGTCGAGGATCCGGCTCAGTTCGCGCGCGGCGTCGATCAACCGCCGGGCAGTCATCAGCTCCATATCGGCCACGTACAGGGCCAGTGTCCCGGCGAGCGAACCCAGCAGTGGCGCGGTCAGATCGGGAAGCGCATCGCTTTCTGGCTCGTCGGGCGCGTGGATATCTATACCGGCAACTCCCCGGTGGGCGCCCGCCTCCACGGGCAGCGCGAAACGCCACGTCGTCGTGGTCTCACCGCCAACGCGCAAGCGGGATATGGCGCCACGTGAGACCCGCCGCTCACGATAGGCGCGGGCCACAGGGTCGGGGTCCTCAAAGCGGATCGGCTGACCGTGCGGCGCGAACGGGCCCACTGCGTCGAGCATGCGCATCGTCGACGAGCGATCATCGGCCAGCCACAGGTGTGTCGCGGCGACACTGCCGAGGGGCGCGAGGGCGTCTCGGAGATAGGTGAGAACGACCTGGGTCTCAAGTGTTGGCGGAACGCGCATGCCTGCTGCGTTTTGTGATCCGGGCGCCACAGAGCGGCTCAGGTCGCGGCTGGTCCGCTGGACCATGCTCTCGTCCCCGCGTGGTTCGGCCCCCATCATGTCCTCCCGGTACACGTGCGCTCGGCACATCATATGTGATGCGCTACACACTGTATCGGCGGACGGGTGATTCGACTCAAGAGTCAGAGTGCACGACGAAGAACAACACCGAACCGGCATGCACTGTGACCCGGACTGGTCCGCCGCATGCACGATTACTGAGACCAAGCGACGACAGGGCGCCAAGCGTGTGCTCTTCGAGAGGCCACCGCACTCCGTCAACGGAGACGGTCGACCCGCCATCCACCGTGAACAGACTCACAGTGGTGTCGGCCGCGAGCTCCTGCTGGCACGTCGGGCGCGTGCAGGCGTCCAGTGCGTGACACGTGAACGAGGGTTCGCGCGCGGCGCCCTCCAGATCCGCCGAGCGGGTCAGTGTGCCCAGGGCCGACAACGTGTGGTCGAGCCGCTGACTGAATGCGGCCGTGAAGGCCACCTGCGACAAGCCCTGGCTGCGTGCGTACGCGAGCGCAAGGTCGAGGTCGCTCACGTCCTTGTCAGCCGGGTAGGCGATGACCTCCGCGCCGGACTGCCGTGCGCGGGTCAGCAGCGCCGGATCGATGGAGTCGAAGTCCCCCACGACGGCGTCGGGCATGCGATCACTCGCAAGGCACACCGCGAGTCCGGCATCGGCTGCTATCACACGGGCGGCACGCGAGATGATCGAGTGGTAAAAGTCCCCACCACCGGATGCGGGAGCAGCGCCGACTATCAGCGTGTCTATGACGCGTTTCACCTGCGGTGACTCCCGAACTGATGCGTCAGCGGCGGTAGCACTGCGAAGATGACGATCGCGCTGGCGGCGGCGGACAGGAGTACGAACGAGTTGTATACGGCAGAGTACACGAGGGGCGCCTGACCGGCGTCGATGGCATAGCTCGAGAAGAACACCAGTCCGGACAGGACATGTGCGGCGTACCGTCCGAGCGCTCCGAGGATCACACCCGGCAGTGACGCTTGCCAGAACGATGCGGTGAACCGGTCGCTGGCCGCTAGCGTCGTCATCCGTGAGGCGAATATGCCGGCGAGCCCGCACAAAGCGTACGCGACCGGGTAGTCGAGCAGCACCTGGAGCGGATGGTAGACGTACGGCTCAAGGGCGAGGTCCACGAGCCCGTACAGCGCGCCCGCGGTCATGCCGACGGCCGGACCGCGCAAGAGCGCCAGGACGAAGATGGGCAGCATGGTGAAGGAGAGACTCCCACCCTGTGGCATCTGCCAGACGCCGATCAAGCCCAGCACTGTACTGAGCGCGATGGTGAGCCCTACCTCGGCTGCGACACGAATCCTCGAACGCTGCATCACGAAACACCCTCCTCCAGAGACGACTCCGCGCGGAAGCGTGATGCGTGAGAGGTCCGCGTCGGCCGGGCCGACGCTCCGTGGTGCTGCTCCGCATTACCGGAACAGTCATTCGGTCGCGACATCTGTCGCCTCTCAGCCGCCGTGGCAGCTCCCGATACGGTGATTACGCTCGTCATGGTGCCACACGACGGCACCAGCGGCAAGCCTAGTGCATCTTCTGCAAGTACGGATACGGGTTGACCGCCGCGCCCCCGTTGGGATGGATCTCGAAATGCAGGTGTGGAGCGCTTGCGGATGCGTTGCCAGTGCTTCCGACGTAGCCGATGACCTGACCGGCGGTCACGCGACCGGACGTGACCTCGTATGCGTTGAGGTGCGCGTAGTAGAACGCCCATCCGTTGTCAGCCGTGAGCCAGATCGTCTTGCCGCCGAGGCTGTTCTCCTTGGCGCGTACCGTTCCGCTCAGGACCGCGACGCACGGGGTGCCGGTGGGGGCCATGATGTCCGTTCCCTTGTGCGTACGCCCACCCGAGCGAGCGGCGCCCCAGGTGTCGCTGTAGTAGTTGGGGCCGCGCACCGGGAACACCATGCCGTTGGGGCCAGGCTTTGCGGTGGTGGTGCCGGTCTTAGCCTTCTCGGCGGCTTCCGCGGCCGCCAGTTCCTTCTGAAGCTTCGTGTACTCGGCCTGCTGCGCCTTGAGTTCCCGCTCGATGCGGTCGGCCTCCTTCTTGAGCTCCGCGGCCTCCTCGGCCTGCGTCTGCTCCAGCGCGTCCAGCTCGGCCTGGCGCACGGCGAGCTCCTCACGAGCGGCTTTGGCTTCCTCGATCAGACGGGCATCGGAGTCGTTGATGCGCTGTACGTACTGGAGCCGGGTCAGGACCTCGTCGAAGTCGCGTGCGGACAGCAGGATCGCCATGTAGTCATAGGAACCCGTGCGGTACATCGTGGCGGCACGAGCGCTGAGGCGCTGACCGACCTCTGCGACCTTGCCTTCGGCTTCGGTGATACCGCGGTCGACATCGGCCATGTCGGCACGGGTCTTGTCGAGCTTCCAGTACGCGGCCGAATACGCCTCACCGGCCTTCTGCACCTCGTTCTTCAGCTGCTTGATCTCATCCTG
>CAZSUO010000009.1:16113-21454 GCA_964610065.1 uncultured Coriobacteriaceae bacterium
GCGTCGCCAGCGTCATCCATGTCACCGAGGCGTAGGCGCACACCCGTACCACGGAAGCCGCCGAGCACCGGATCATCCGTGGCCGCCGGGGTGTTCACGCGTCCTCCGGGGAGGCCCAGAGCCGAGGTCACGGACTTGGCGAAGGCGTCAGGACCACTGCTTGCGGGTTCAGACTGCGCGGCCTGCGCCCTGTACAGTACGGTCACCCCGGGGCCCAGTCCGCCGCCTACGTCCAGACCGATGAACACGCTGGCCGTGGACTCCCGGGATGCGGCGACACGGTCAGCCCTGGACGCATCGTCTGTACTGGAGGACCGCGTCAGTATCGCATCGGCACCCGAGGCTTGAAGGAGGGCTACCAGGCGCCGGGCGACCTCGAGTGCCGGGTCACCACTGACGACATCGGCACCCGGGGCCGGGTCGACCAAGACGGTCACACCGGTGAGGTCATAGGGCAGCAGCACATTGCCGGACCCCGACTCACCCGGGACCGTGATGCGGATGGTGTCGCCGAGGTTCACGAGCGTGCCAGGCGATGGATACATCTCCAGTACGACCGAGCGCGTCTCCTCTGAGGAGCTGGCACGCTCGGTGAACTTGAGCCCGGCTGCGGCCAACTCGGTCTTGGCTTCCTCCACGGGCACTCCCACCAAGTCGGGGACTTGCACCGTCTGGCTCCCCGCCGACACGGTGAGCACCACGGTGGTCCCCGGAGGGACGAGAGTACCGGGAGCGGGGTCTTGTGCCAGCACGCCACCCTCGGGCACGCCAGGCGAAACGAGTGCACCACCGATCATGCCTTCGAGCGACGCGCTGGACAGCGACTCGACGGCCGTCTTCGACTCGAAGCCGGTGAGATCGGGAACCGCGACCAGGCGTGACCGATACACCAACACCCCTGCGACCACGGCGCCGATGACGAGGGTCGCCACGACAGCCCCCGCGATGAGGGCGGTCCTGGGGACCAGCGAGCGACGTGTGCGTGTGGTGTTATCAGTCACGGTGCGCAGTATAGCAAGTGCCCTGCCGTCCTCGCCGCACGGTCTGGCGTCTCGCGCCTACCAGCGGACGTCACACGGTGCTTGCCGGTCGGCTCTGGCGACGGTATCCTGCATGCTCGTTCCCAGAACCGGTGGATGGAGTGAACGTGCCCGCATACGACTATCGGTGCCCATCGTGTGATCACGTCTTCGAGGTGGTCCGGTCGATCACGAACCGCGAGGGCGTCCACTGCCCGACATGCGGAGCCCCGGCGAAGCAGTTGTTCTCGCCGGTCGGCGTCGTCTTCAAGGGCTCTGGTTTCCACAACACCGACTATCGTCCTCGCCCCAAGAGCGAGGAGTCCTCCCCTGCCGGGAAGGACTCCTGCGGTAGCGCGAATAGCGGTTGCGCTTCGTGTCCAGCGTCACCGGCGAAGAGCGCTGACTAGTCCATCCGCACCCAGAACTTCTCCGTACCCGCCCGGTGTACCGTCTCCACGAATCGCACGGTACCCGTGCTGTTCTCCATGGCGATCGAGTGCGTGCGCGAGCCTTGTCCGAAGTACTTCACGCCGCGTAGCAGCTCACCGTCGGTCACTCCCGTTGCGATGAACGCGGCCTCGTCGGTGTTGACCAGGGTGTCCATTTCGAGGATCCCGTCGATGTGCGGAGTGCCCATCTCCACTGCGCGCGCCTTCTCCTCCTCACTCCGCCATGCGAAGCGGCCCATGAAGCAACCACCGATGCACTTCATGGCTGCGCATGCGAGCACACCCTCGGGGGCGGCGCCGATACCGAGGTAGAGGTGGATCCCGGTGCCCTCGATCGCGGTCGCCACGGCGCCGAAGACATCACCGTCTGAGATCAGACGGATGCGAGCGCCGGCGGCGCGGACCTCGGCGATGAGGTCCTTATGGCGCTCGCGTTCGAGGATGCACACAACGATGTCCTCGACCGGCCGCTTCAATGCCTTGGCCACATTGCGGACGTTCTCGGTGGGGCTCAGGTCGATGTGGACGGCGCTCGCCGCGGCCGGACCGACTGCGACCTTGTTCATGTAGGTATCCGGTGCGTGCAACAGGGACCCCTTCGGCCCGAAGGCGAGCACCGCAAGTGAGTTCGGCTGGCCGTACGCGGTGAGGTTAGTGCCCTCCAGGGGGTCGACAGCGATGTCGATGGGTTCACCGCCGCATCCGACCTTCTCGCCGATGAACAGCATGGGAGCCTCGTCGCGCTCCCCCTCGCCGATCACGATCGTTCCGTCGATGCCCACGCGGTTGAACGCCTTGCGCATACCCTCCACGGCGGCGTCGTCGGCAGCGTGCTTGTCGCCCTTGCCCATCCATCGACCTGCGGCGAGCGCCGCCGCCTCGGTGACTTCAAGCATCTCCACGATACGGGTCGTTTGCATAGCCTCTCCTTCAGTCCTGCCGCCTACGCGCCGTCATGCCGCAGCACGGCGACGAAGTGCCCGTCGGGGCCCTCGATCGTCGGCCACGATTGGAACGTGCCATCGTCGTTCAGGAACGGTGACCACGCGTCGGGTACGACTCCAGCCAATGACTCGACCGAGAAGCCCGCACCGGTCGCGGTGTCGAGAAACGCACGCACGACACCCTCGTTCTCCGCGCGCGCAATACTGCAGGTAGAGTACACCAAACAACCGCCCGGTCGAACAACTCCCGCAAGGCCGCTGAGCAGTGTTCGCTGGAGCGCGGCCATACGCGCGATATCTCCGGGTACGATGCGCCAGCGCTTCTCCGGATAGCGCCGAAGCGTGCCGAGGCCCGTGCATGGCGCGTCGAGAAGTACGGCGTCGAACGCTGCGGGCCCGAAGTACGCGCATGCGTCTGCGGCGTCGCCGACGGCCACCATCACCCCCGGCACTCCGGAGCGGTCAAGCCGCTCGCGAAGACGCGCTACCTTACCTTCGTGCAGCTCAAGGGCGGTGATATCGGCCGGCGCGCCGCCACGCATGGCGATCGCCTGGAGGCATACCGTCTTGTTGCCACGGCCGGCGCCCGCATCAAGGACCCGGCCGCCGGGTGTGGGGCGTACGGCGGCGGGCGCAAGCTGCGCGGCCGCGTCCATGGAAAACCACGGGCCACCGCTTCCGCCGTGCGCGACGGCGGGGCGCCCGAGGATGAAGCAGTCAGGATCAGGCGGTGACGGCAGAGGCTCGGCCGCGGCGAGCGCGGCGAGGGCGGACACACGAGTGGCGCCGAACGGGTCAAGGCGAACAAACGACGGCGCCGGTTCAGCGGACGCGAGCAGCGCCTCCCTCCCCGCGTCCGGGCCGAGCGACGCGAGGTACTCGTCGACGACCCATCGCGGGCACGCGCACACACGGGCCAAGGCGTCGAGATCGGTCTCAGGGTCGCCCCAGGGGAAGGCGGGGGCGGCTTCGGCGACGCGACGTGCGACGGCATTCACGAGACCCGATGCCTGTGGCCTGATCCGGCGCGCGGCGGCTACCGCTTGATCGACGACCGCGTATGCGGGAGAGCGCCCGTACAGCAGTTCGTACGCGGCGAGTCGCAACACATCACGGATACGCGGTTCGATCTTGCCCCGCGCGAATCGATCGATGGCATCGTCGAGCACGCCCTCAGCGCCAAGGACCCCGTACACGAGGTGGGTGGTGAGCGCGGTATCCTCGGAGGACAGCTCCGTGCCGCGCAGCTCCGACGTGAGCGCCGCGCCGCTGAACGCCCCGTCCTTCCGGACACGGCCGAGGACCCTCAAAGCGCTCGCTCTGGCGGCAGCGATGGTCACCGCGTGCACCGCCAGCACACATCTTCCGAAAGTCGCGCGCCACGCGCCCAGTCGACACCCGACATGTCGCCCTTGCCCGCCGGCCGGAGCACGTCGAGCCGGAGTCCGCCGTCGGCGAACCCGAGGACCGGCGCGCCATCGATGAGGCATACTCCTCCCGCGGAACCGGCAGAGGCCACCGGCACGGCACGCACGACGGTGACCTCACGATCGCCGAGGCACGCACGAGCCGGCGCACGGCGGGTGGCGGCCCGGACACGAGCGAACGCCTCGGCCACGGACAGCTCCGGTTTCAAAGCGACATCGTCTTTGGTGATCTTCGCTGCATGGGTGGCCTGCGCCGGGTCCTGTTCGATCCAGGACACTGCACCCGCCTGGATCTGATCGAGTACCTCGATGAGCGCCTCGGCGCCCGTTCTCGCCATGTCGGCCTCGATCTCATCGGCGTATCGGTCGCCGATGAGGACGCGACGCTGGAGTGCGTAGGGGCCTGTATCGAGTCCCGCCTCCATGAGCATGATGCTGACCCCGGTCTCCGCGTCACCGGCGAGGATCGACCGCTGGATCGGAGCGGCACCGCGATACACTGGCAGGAGCGAAGCATGTACGTTGATGCAGCCGTGCGGGGGGATCTCGAGCACCTCGGCCGGCAGGAGCATCCCGAACGCCGCGACGCAGATCACGTCGGGCGCGGACGCGGCGATGACACCCGCGGACCCGTCCCGCAGGGACGCGGGCTGGAAGACCGGGATCGCCAGCCCCTCGGCGGCCTCCTTCACCGGCGAAGGACGTGCGCACGTGCCCCTGCCCGCGATCCTGTCCGGTTGCGTGACGGCGAGCACGACCTCATGTCGTGCTGCGACGGCCTCCAGTGACGGCACCGCGAACGCGGGTGTACCCATGAATACGATGCGCACGTGCCGGCTCCTTGCAGCGGTCAGAGGTTGTTGGCCTCGTTGTATGCCCTGATGATCGACTTCTTCAGATCGGCAGGCGCGCGGTCTAGGATGAGGACGCCATCAAGATGATCGATCTCGTGCTGCAACACGCGCGCGAGGAGGTCCTCCGCGTCGATGGTGATGGGGCGACCCTCGACCGTCATACCTTCGCACACGATGCGACGGCTGCGCTCGACGGGCACGTTCACTCCGGGCACCGAGAGGCAGCCCTCCTCATCGACGACCTTCTCTTCGCCGAATTCCGTGATCACCGGGTTGCAGAGCGCTGCGAGCCGGTCATCGACATCGAACACGATGACTCGCTTGTCCACGCCGACCTGCGGGGCGGCAAGCCCGATCCCGCTCTCGGCGTACATCGTCTCCGCCATCGCGCGGACGAGTTCCCGCAGTCCCTCATCGGTGCCGGGATCGATCTCGTGGGCGCGCCCCTTCAGCACGGGGCTCGGATGATGCAGGACTTCCATTGTCGACCTTCCGTTCTATGGAGCGCCGTGACCGAAGCCGCGGATCGGTGTGTGACGTGTCCGGGCATGCCCGGTATGGGTATTCTACACCGCCGCACCAGAGGTCCTGAAGCCGTGTGATGGGTCACGGAAGCATCCCAAACTCGGACATTGACTAAGTAGG
>CAZSUO010000009.1:21464-30365 GCA_964610065.1 uncultured Coriobacteriaceae bacterium
TTTCCGTACAGGTAGAGCACACCCTTGCCCGCGTCGATGGACCGGGTCACCTCGTCGACGCCCGGTGTCACCGTGTCCACCTGCGCGAGCACCGTGGGGATATCGGCGTCGGCCGGGGCCTTCAGGACAAGGTGCCAGCGCCAACGGTTCTTGAGGCGCGCGATGGGTGCGGGCGACGGCCCGAGGATGCGCCAGCCGTCCGGGAGCTGCTCGGCGAGCGTGCCCGCGAACCGTGTTGCCGCTTCGCGCACGTCGGGCGCGCTCGGACCGCTGAACCCGACGTTGGCGAGCCGCACATAGGGTGGATAGCCGATGGACGCCCGGTCGGCCCGCTCGGCATCGAAGAGCAGTGACGGGTCACGTCGCATGACCGCGAGCACCGCGGGATGATCCGCCCAGTAGGTCTGTATGATCACCGTACCGCCCTTCGGGCCCCGCCCCGCTCGTCCGGCGACTTGCTCGAGAAGTTGATACGTGCGCTCCGCCGCCCGGAAGTCCGGCACATGCATGCTCGTGTCGGCGCTCAGTACCCCCACCAGGGTCACGTCCGGGAAGTCCAGGCCCTTGGCGATCATCTGCGTGCCGAGGAGCACCGCGGGACCAGGCGAGTCGAAGCGGGTCAGTATCGCCTCGTGTCCACCCTTCCGAGAAGTGGTGTCGGCATCCATACGAATGATCGGCACCCCGGGAAGAAGCGTCTCGAGCTCCACCTCGGCACGCTGCGTGCCCGCACCGAATTTGCGCAGGTACGGGCTGTCGCACCTCGGACATGTCACGGGCGCGGTGGTGGTGTGCCCACAGTGATGGCACTGCAGCCTCCCGCCTTCCTCGTGGTAGGTGAGTGAGACACTGCACGACGGGCACTCGGGCACGAACCCGCACTCCCTGCACAGCAAGAACGACGCGAAGCCCCGGCGGTTGAGGAACAGGACCGCCTTGTCTCCGCGCCCGGTTACCGCCTGCAACTCCGTGCGCAGGCGCTGGGAGAAGATCGAGCGGTTGCCATCGGTGAACTCGGCGCCCATGTCCACGACCTCGACCGGCGGCGGGCTCCCTCCGCCAACCCGCTGAGTGAGCGCGACGCGCTCGAACCTCCCCGTCTCGACGGCGTGCTGCGACTCCATGGAGGGAGTCGCCGATCCCAGTACGAGCGCGCCGCCGCGGATCGCGATGAGCCGCTCGGCCACATCACGGGCGTGATACCGGGGCGTCTGCGCCTGCTTGTAAGAGGGCTCGTGCTCCTCATCGATCACGATCAGCGCCAGGTCCCTGACAGGCGCAAAGAGCGCCGAACGCGCGCCCACAACGACGCGCACACGTCCCTCGAGCGCCAGCTGCCACTGGTCGAACCGCTCCCCCGCCGACAGACGGCTGTGGATGACCGCAACGTCATCGCCGAGACGCGAACGGAAGCGTCCGACGGTCTGTGGGGTGAGCGATATCTCGGGAACGAGCACGATGGCGCCACGACCGGCTGCCGCCACGGTCTCGATGGCGGCCAGGTAGACCTCGGTCTTGCCCGATCCCGTGATGCCGTCAAGCAGCACGGTTCCGCCAACGTTCATCGCCTGGAGGATGCGCCTCACCGCTTCGGCCTGCTCGCCTGTGTGCGCATGCCGGGGCGCGGACGCGCTGCGTGTATCGGGACGGCGGTATCTGCGTGCGTCCGTGGTCTCCACCGCACCGGCACGCTCGAGCGCCTTGACCGCTGCAGCAGCTCCCGCGATCTCAGCGGACAGCTCCGGCAGGGTCACGGGACCCTCCGAGAGCGCATCGAGTACCGCCCGCTGTACGACCGCATTGGGGCGTGGCGCGAAGGTGTGGCCTTCCACGCGCGTGACGATCCGTGTCGACACGGGAGCCGTCTGTCGGCCTTCGTACACCCAGGTTCCGTCTGCGCCGCGCACCACCCGAGGAGCGCCGCCCGGAGGCAGGAAGAGCCTGAGAGCCTCCGAGAGCGGGGCCACGTACTCGTGGGCGATCCACCGGGCGAGGTCGAGTGCGTGTCCGTCGAACAGCGCTGTGCCGAGGACGGCGTCCACGGGGCGGAGCGCACCCGTGTACTCACTGGTGTCGGCAAGCTCCACCACGTAGCCCACGGCACGCCGCGGACCGAACGGTACGGCGACGGGCATCCCGACGCCGATCACATCGGCGAGATCAGGGGTCACGGCGTAGTCGAACGGCTCGGTGAGCGCCCGGGCGGGAACGTCTAGCACTACGCGCGCGACTGTCATCGGTGTCTCCATGGGTCACAGCATAGCGAAGGCCACCGACATCGTGCCGGTGGCCTTCGGATGCGCGGCTTGGGTGCTACTCGACCGCGGCAAGGAGCGCGTCGACGCGGTCGGTCCGCTCCCAGGTGAACTCCGCCTCTTCACGGCCGAAGTGACCGTACGCGGCGGTCTTGGAGTAGATCGGCCGGCGCAGATCGAGGTCGCGGATGATCGCACCGGGGCGCAGGTCGAAGACCTCGCTCACGGCCTTCTCGATCCGGGCCACAGGCACGCTCTCGGTTCCGAAGGTCTCGACAAGGACCGACATCGGATGCGCGACGCCGATGGCGTAGGCGAGCTGGATCTCGCAACGTTCGGCAAGTCCGGCGGCGACGATGTTCTTGGCCACCCAGCGCGCAGCGTAGGCTGCCGAGCGGTCGACCTTGGTGCAGTCCTTGCCCGAGAAGGCACCACCACCGTGGCGACCCATGCCGCCGTAGGTGTCGACGATGATCTTGCGTCCGGTGAGTCCGGAGTCACCCATCGGGCCACCGATCACGAAACGGCCGGTCGGGTTCACGAGCACGTCGGCGCCCTTGTACTCGATGCCTTCAAGTCCGAGAACGGGGTCGATGATGTGCTCGATGAAGTCGGGCCTCATGAGCGCGTCGATGTCTACGCCATCGGCGTGCTGTGTCGAGATGAGGATCTTGTCGATGGCAACCGGCTTCCCGTCGACATACCGCACGGTCACCTGGGTCTTACCGTCAGGGCGCAGGTAGTCAAGGACCTCGGCCTTACGCACGGCCGTGAGCCGCTCGGCGAGACGGTGAGCGAGGTAGATCGGCATCGGCATGAGCTGGGATGTCTCGTTGCAGGCATAACCGAACATCATGCCCTGGTCACCAGCGCCGATGAGATCGAGCGGGTCGGTTTCGCCGCGCTTGGTCTCGAGCGCCTGGTCGACACCCATAGCGATGTCCGAGCTCTGCTCGTGGATCGCGGTGATGACGCCGCATGTCTCGTAGTCGAAGCCGTACTTCGCGCGGGTGTAGCCGATCTTCTCCACGGCCTTGCGGACGATAGCGGGGATGTCCACGTACGCATGCGTCCGGATCTCGCCGGCCACGACGATCAGACCGGTGGTGGTGAGCGTCTCGCAGGCAACGCGGACGTACTCGGGGCTGGCAACCGAGCCCTTGTCGGTCACATATCCCTCATCGGCAAGCTCGGCCTCGCGGGCGATGATCGCGTCGAGGACGGCGTCCGAGATGGCGTCGCACATCTTGTCCGGGTGGCCTTCAGTGACCGACTCCGAGGTGAACAGGTACTCTCGCTCCGACATCGGACCTCCTTCGTGGCGCCCGCGCCTGCGGGCTGGCTGTTCGAGTCCGGGCAAAGAGAAATCCCCTGCCCGAACAGACAAGGGACGTGAGCGTTGGCAAGAAGCGCCGCGTTCTTCCCTCATCTTCCAGACGTCGCCGTCTGCCGCAACGTGGCACCGTGCGCACTTTCGCGTCGGTTGCCGGGGCGTCGTAGGGTGCGGTCCCTCGGCCCTCTGCAGCACTCTCGTGCTGCCTCGTGATGAGAACGTGCCGACCATAGCACGGAGCCACGCTCCTGCCAAGCAGCGCGCCAGGCGCTATAGTGGACGCGTTCAGCCCGCTGACCCAGGAGCACACGTGAAGTTTTTCTCGATCGAAAACCTCAACCGCATAGTCGTCTACATCGAGGCCGCGGTGACGGCGCTCCTGGTGCTCCTCGCGGCCCTCGGCGTGGTCGACATCGTCATCAAGATGCTTGAAGTCACCCGTGCCGACGGCTTCATGACGCCTGAAGGCATCACACGCACGATCGACACCGTGCTGATCGTCTTCATCGTCATCGAGCTCATCCGTATCGCCGTGGCGTACATGCAGCACAAGAACGTCATCGGCACCGTGCTTGAGGCGGGTCTTGTCGCTGTGGTGCGGAAGCTCGTCATCTTCGAGAGCACCGACCACATGCTGGAGAAGGCCGTCGCGCTTTCAGTGCTCATTCTCGCGGTCGGCATCACCTGGTACCTGCTCCGCAAGGGGCAGCTCTGTGACGCCGACAGCCATCACGCCGAGTGACCCACCCCGGAAGGAGTACCGTGTCCGTGTCCCCCCGTGTCCGCTTCGCCCCCAGTCCCACCGGTGCGCTGCATATCGGTGGCGCTCGCACCGCCATCTACAACTGGGCGTTCGCCCGCGCCACAGGCGGGACGTTCGTCCTGCGGATCGACGACACTGATGCCGAGCGCTCCACTCCCGAGAACACGGCCCAGATACTGCGGTCCATGCAGTGGCTTGGCGTCGACTGGGACGAGGGTCCCGAGGTCGGTGGGCCGTACGGGCCCTACTTCCAGACGCAGCGCGCCGACCGCTACGCCGCCGCTCTCGAGCGGATGAAGGCCAACGCCACGGCCTATCCGTGCTTCTGTTCGGCCGAGGAGCTTGAGGCCAAGCGCGAGATCGCGCGGGCCGGCGAGGGACCCACCGGCTACGACCGCACCTGCCGGGGGATCGATTCGGCGGACGCCTTCGCCCGCATCGCTGCCGGAGAGCCGCACGTGTGGCGGCTGGCGGTACCCGCGGACCGCGGTGACATCATGGTCGACGACATCGTGCGCGGCGAGACGTCCTTCCCCGCCTCGGCGATGGACGACTTCGTGCTCGTGCGCTCCGACGGAACGCCCACGTACAACTTCGCCACGGTGGTGGACGACGCAGACATGGAGATCACCCACGTGATCCGCGGCGATGACCACCTTTCGAACACCCCGCGCCAGATCCTTGTGTTCGAGGCGCTCGGCCACGAGGTGCCGAGGTTCGCGCACCTGTCGATGATCTGGGGCGCCGACGGCAAGAAGCTCTCCAAGCGGCACGGCGCCACCTCGGTGGAGGCCTTCCGGGACGAGGGATACCTGCCCGAGGCGATCCTGAACTACGTCGCCCTCCTGGGGTGGTCGCTCGACGGCGAGACCACCATCATCTCGCGCGACACGCTCACCCGGGAGTTCTCGCTCGACCGCATCTCCAAGAACCCCGCGATCTTCGACTTCGAGAAGCTCGAGTGGATGAACGGTGTGTACATCAGGGAGCTCTCCCCCGCCGCTCTTGCCGAGCGGATGCTCCCATGGCTCGTGGAAGCGGGGCTCACCTCGGCCGCGGACTACGAATCCCGCCCGCACTGGTACGAGTCGCTGGTACCACTCATCGCTGAGCGAGCAAAGAAGATGACCGACATCGCGCCCGCGCTGGCGTTCATCTTCTCGGAGGCCGTGAACCTCGATCCGGTGAGCGTGGAGAAGGCGCTGGCCTCGGATGAGGCGCGTGCCGCCCTTGGCGGCGCCGCGGAAGCACTCGCAACGATCGCAGCCTGGGACCACGATGCCATCGAATCAACGCTCCGGGAGCTTGCCGTCACACTCGAGGTGAAGCCCAAGGTGCTCTTCCAGGCCGTGAGGGTGGCCGTGACCGGCTCGACCGTGAGCCCCCCGTTGTTCGAGTCGCTCGCCGTGCTGGGCAGGGACGCCTCGGTGTCACGCATGCGGAGCGCGCTCGGCGTCTAACCCGGCACCCCGCTCGAGCGGAATACCCACTGCCGAAGGTGGGTTGACACCCGGCGGGGGCGTCGGTAGCATACGGATTCGCGCCCGAGCGGGGCGCAGGCACGTACTGGGGTATGGTGTAACTGGCAACACGTCGGATTCTGGTTCCGAAGAGTCTAGGTTCGAGCCCTAGTACCCCAGCCACATATGGCGCGTTCGTCTAGCGGTTAGGACACCGCCCTCTCAAGGCGGAGATCACGGGTTCGAATCCCGTACGCGCTACCAGACATCACGAAGGCCCCTCTCCGGAGGGGCCTTCTCCATGTGCGTCAGCGTGCCTGCTCTCTGCCCATCCGGCCTGCTCATGTGCTATCCTCGGCCACCATGGAAACCAACACCGCACCCACCCCCGAGCGCAGCGATTTCGTCCGCGATATCGTTGCCGCCGACCTGGCCGAAGGCCGCATCGACTCAGTCGTCACGCGCTTCCCGCCGGAGCCCAACGGCTACCTCCACATCGGCCACGCGAAGTCGATCTGCCTCAACTTCGGCATCGCAGCCGAGTTCGGTGGCAGATGCCACCTCCGCTTCGACGACACCAACCCGGTCAAGGAGGAGCAGGAGTACATCGACTCGATCATGACCGACGTGCGGTGGCTCGGCTTCGACTGGGGCGAGCACCTCTACCACGCGTCCGACTACTTCGAGCAGCTCTACGAATGGGCCGTGCATCTCATCACCGCCGGCCTGGCGTACGTCGACGATCTGTCCGCCGAGGAGATCCGCGAGTACCGTGGCACCCTTACGGAACCCGGGACCCCGAGCCCGTGGCGTGACCGCGGCGTGGAGGAGAACCTCGAGCTGTTCGCCCGTATGCGCGCGGGTGAGTTCGAGAACGGTTCGCGCGTGCTCCGCGCCAAGATCGACATGTCCTCCCCCAACATCAACTTCCGCGACCCGGTGCTGTACCGCATCCTGCACGCCGATCATCCGCGCACCGGTGACACCTGGTGCATCTACCCGAGCTACGACTTCGCACACGGGCAGTCGGACGCCATCGAAGGCATCACGCACTCCATCTGCACGCTCGAATTCCAGGACCACCGGCCGCTGTACGACTGGTTCATCGCCAATCTGCCGGTGCCCTCTGAGCCGCATCAGTACGAGTTCGCGCGGCTCAATCTCACGCACACCGTGCTCTCCAAGCGCGTGCTGCTGAAGCTCGTCAAGGAAGGGTTCGTCCGCGGCTGGGACGACCCCCGCATGCCCACGCTCTCAGGCATCCGCCGCCGTGGCTTCCCTGCCGAGGGACTCCGCGACTTCGCCGCGATGATCGGCGTAGCGCGCGCTGACAGCGTGGTGGAGATCGAGATGCTCGAGCATGCCGTGCGCGACGTGCTCAACCGCACCACGCTCCGGCGCATGGCGGTGCTCGATCCCATCAAGGTCGTGATCGAGAACTATCCCGAGGACGTCTCCGAGGAGCTCGAGGTCCCCAACAGCCCGGAGGACCCCGACGCCGGCACCCGGATGGTCCCGTTCGCGCGCGAGCTATGGATCGAGCGCGACGACTTCATGGAGGACCCGCCGAAGAAGTTCTTCAGGCTTGCGCCCGGCCGCGAGGTACGGTTGCGCTCCGCCTACTTCATCACCTGCACCGGCGTGGTCAAAGACGACAACGGCCGCGTGGTGGAGCTCCGCTGCACGTACGACCACGAGTCGCGTGGCGGTAGCGCTCCCGACGGACGCAAGGTGAAGGCCACCCTGCACTGGGTGTCGGCGCCGCACGCGGTCTCCGCCGAGGTACGTCTGTACGACCACCTCTTCGCGAGCCCCTTCCCCGGAAGCGACGGCCGGGACCTCTTCGACGACCTCAACCCTGAGTCGGAGATCGTCCGGCGCGACGCGAAGCTCGAACCGGCGCTCGCGGATGCGGCTGTGGGCGAGACCGTCCAGTTCGAGCGTCTCGGTTACTTCTGCCCCGACCCCGACACGACGCCCACGTCCCCGGTGTTCAACCGGACGCTCACGCTCAAGGACGCCTGGGCGAGGCTGCAGGCGAAAGGCGCATAGGGCTCTCCCCTTCCATGTAGGAAACACCGTATGCCGGCATCGCGCTTTACGAAGCGTGGTGTCGGCATTACAGTACGTGTGAAATCTGTTCAGGGCGGGGTGGAACTCCCCACCGGCGGTATATGGCAGGCGCCATGAGTCCGCGAGCCAACCCTTCGGGAGCGGCAGACCCGGTGCGATCCCGGGACCGACGGTCACAGTCCGGATGAAAGAACAGGGCACATCTCTGAGTTTGGATGCGCTTGAGCCCGCAGATGACCGTCGGCGGGCTCTTTGTATGCCCGCCCTGGAGAGAGAAGGGTTGGGCACATGTCAGGCGCACTGAATGACGCACGCAGAGTGAACACGAACCGCTGGGAGACCCGGCAGATGGTGACCATGGCCATCCTGGTCGCCCTTGGCGTGCTGATCAGCTTCATAGACATCCCGTTGATCCCCGGTGTCGACTGGCTGAAGTACGACCCGTCATCGGTGGCGATGCTCGTAGGGACGTTCGTCTTCGGGCCGCTCGCGGGGGCGGTCATCGGCACGCTCATCGCCCTGGTCCACTGGTCGTCGGCGGGGATCTGGGGTGTGGTGATGAACATCATCGCGATGCTCGCGATGGGCGTGCCCGCCGGCCTGATCTACCGGCGCAAAAAGACCTTCCGTACGGCGGTGATCGCACTTGCGGTGGCATCGGTCGTGATGGTGGCTGTGAACCTGCTCGCCAACCTCGTGGTCACGCCGATCTACACCGGCATGCCGGTTGAGGCCGTGATCGGGCTCATCATGCCGGTCCTCCTCCCCTTCAACGTCATCAAAGCCATCCTCAACAGCGTGCTCACACTGCTTGTGTACAAGAGCATCTCGCGCGTGATCAGGCCCGAACGCAAGCAGTCGGCGTGCCCAGTACCCGACACCACGGAGCGTGCATCCTAGCGATGGAACCGCGTGCCGACACGGGGCCCGCACGGCCGGCTATCTCCTTCAGAGACGTCTTCTTCCGCTATCACGAGGACGACCCGCATGTGCTCTCCGGCGTCAGCTTCGACGTTG
>CAZSUO010000010.1:0-22491 GCA_964610065.1 uncultured Coriobacteriaceae bacterium
CGGACGGCACGGACACAGCCTGGCGCGTCCTCAGAATACCCTGCGCCGAGCGCCGACGCGAAATCGGCGGTGACGACAGCGCCGCCTATGAACACCGGCACGTCGAAGCGCTCCCGCAGCTCGCCCACCGCGCGCTCCATGTTGGGGAGGGTCGTGGTCATGAGCGCCGAGAGACACACCGCATCGGCATCGCGCGCCGCCTCCACGAACCGCTCGACCGGCACATCCACACCGAGGTCGTCCACCAGGAAGCCCTGGCTCTCGAGCATGCTCACGCAGATGTCCTTGCCGATCGAGTGGATATCGCCCTTTACGGTGCCGAAGACGATCCTGCCCTCGTTCGTGTCACTGCCCTCCGGCAGGTGCGACTTCGCACGCTCAACGGCCGCCTTCATCGCGTCGGCTGCCGCGATCAACTGCGGCAGGAACACCTCGCCCCGCCCGTACGCGTCGCCCAGTCGCTGGATCGCGGGCGTGAGCACCTCGGCGATGACCGACTGTGGCGTCACACCTCCCGCCACGAGCGCATCCACGAGCTCCGGCGCCGAGTCGGCGTCGCCCCGCTCCACCGCCATGCCGAGACGCGTGGCGTCGTCGTCCGCGAGCACGGGGGCAACCGGTTCTTGATCGACCTCGCGTGATGCGACATGCGCGATCCACCGCTCCGCCCGGGGGTCTTGTCCCAGCAACACGGCGGTCGCCGCCTCCGCAGTGCCGGCATCGAGCGTCACGACTTCCGAAGGGTTCACGATGCCCGCGGTCAGCCCGGCTTCGATCGCGAGCTCGAGGAACCGCGCGTTGAGCTCGGGCCTGCCAGGCAGGCCGTGGCTCACGTTGCTCACACCCGCGATCGTGGCGAGGCCCAGATCGTGCGAGACCGCTCCGATGGCCTCCAGTGTGGCCGAAGCGCCGTCGTCCTGTGTCGCCGCGGCAAGCACCAGCGTATCTGCGACGAGATCGCCGTCGGCCAGTCCCACCTCGTGCGCGGCGGCCCTCACGCGCTCCACGACCGCCACACGCGCGGTCGCCTCGTGCGGGATACCGCTGTCGTCGAGCGCGAGCACGACCGTGGCCGCGCCGTAGCGGGCCACGAGCGGCAGCACCGCCTCGAGCGACGCCGCCTCGCCGCTCACGCTGTTCACCAGGGCACGACCGGGATAGACGCGCAGCGCGGCCTCGAGCGCGGCCGGGTCGGTAGTGTCGAGCACCAGCGGCTGGTCCACGAGCCCGGAGAGCGCGAGCACGGCCTTCGGCAGCATCACGCGCTGGTCCACCCCGGCAGCGCCGACGTTCACATCCAGCAGGTCGGCACCCGCGTCGGCCTGCTCGATCGCGTACTCGCGCACCACGTCGAGCTTGCCCGCACGGAGGCTCTCGGCGAGACGCTTCTTGCCAGTGGGGTTGATGCGTTCGCCCACGCTCGCGAACGCGCCGCCGCCGATACGCACCACCCCGCGCGGACCCGCGACCGTCACACCCGCGGGTGGCACCGGGCGTTCCGCCAGCGGGCGCTCCTTCACGAAGTCGGTGATCGCGCCGGTGAACGAGGGCGTGGAGCCACAGCACGACCCGATGAGGCTCGCTCCCGCATCCACGAAGCGCGCGGCGTACCCGCCCATCTCATCGGCGGTTCCGGGGAACACCGTCACCCCGTCCACGAGCCTCGGCAGCCCGGCGTTCGGCCGGACGATGATCGGCAGCGCCGTGGCCGCGGCCATGCGCTCGACGAGCGGCAGCATCTGCTCGGGGCCGAGGCCGCAGTTCAGGCCCACCGCGCTCGCGCCCGCCGCCTCGAGGATCACGGCGGCCGTCTCCGGGTCGGTGCCCGAGAGGTCCATGCGCCCGTTCAGCCCGAAGGTGCACGTCACGAAGACCGGCAGATCGGTCACCGAGCGAGCCGCAAGCACCGCGCATCGCGCCTCGGCGATATCGGTCATCGTCGCGATGTTGATCGCGTCGGGACGCTCCATCACGAGCGCCGCCGTCTGTTCGGCAAACGCGTCGAACAGCGTCTCGAAGTCGGCGGCGCCGAGCGGCTGGAGCACGTGCCCCGTGGGACCAAGCTCCGCGAGGATGTGCCGGGCGCCGCCCGCGCGCGCCACGCGCACCGCGGCCCTGTTGAGCTCCACCACCTGGTCTTCGAGGCCATACGCGGCAAGCTTGAGGCGCGTCCCGCCGAAGGAGTTGGTGGTGGCGCAGTCCGCTCCGGCCAGCGTGTAGAGGCGATGCACCTCCTCGACGATGTCGGGCGCCGTGATGTTGAGCTGCATGAGCGACTGCCCCTCGGGCAGGTCGTGCTTGTGCAGCATCGTGCCCATGGCGCCGTCGAGCACGAGCACTTCGCGGCCGAGCCGCAGCTGAATGTCAGGCATCTTGGCCCCCTTCATGCGCAACGGCCTCCGCGTGCGGCGCGCCCTCACGTGCCTTGTCGGCGAGGTACGACGCGACGAACCGGTAGCCGGTCAGGTAGATGATCCCGAAGAACGCTCCCATCTGCAGCCACGAACCCACGCCCATGCGGGCGTTGAAGACCGCAAGGTCACCGCTCGCGGCACCCCAGCCGAGGAGTCCCGCGAACGCGAGCACCACGCCGATGACGCTTGCGCGCAGCACCACTGCGCCGGCCCGCGCGCCGACGCGGGCGCCGACCGGGATCGCGACCACCACGAGCGCAATCGCGAGCAACGCCGCGATCGCCATACCCTGTACGAACGGAAGCTGTGGCATACGTGTGCCTCCTCGGCTAGAACGTGAGCGAGATGGCCCGGCGCGGACACGCGATCACGCACGCCTCGCAGTACACGCACTTGTCCTTGTCGAACCGCAGCGTCTGCGTGTCCGGGTCGAGCGTGAGCGCGTCTGGCTTGCACACGGCGGTGCACAACCCGCAGTCCACGCACCGCTCATCGTCGAGCACGATGTCGCTCGCCGCCTCGCTAACCGTGAGCCCTTGCTCCTCGAGGAACGCCACGCCGGCCTGGAACGCCTCCTTCGGCCCGGTGACCTCGAGCACCATGCGGCCTTCCTGCGCGGGGTGGATCTGCGCGCGCAGGATGTTGGGCACCAGGTCGTAGTCCTTCACCAGGTGGTAGATGACCGGCTTGAGCGACTGCCGGGGCGGGAACGTGAGATCGAGCCTCTTGCGCGCCATCTAGATCGCCTCCCCTGTCCGGACCTCGAGCGGTTTGGTGACCTGGCTTCCCACCTGCGGGAACAGCTGCGCGGGAGCCGAGAGCGTGAACCCCTCCTCGGCCACCCACCGCTTCAGTTCGGCGGCGATGGCACGGGCCTTGGGAAGCGACGAAATCGGGCCGGTGGGCACGCGCTTGCCCTCGACCTCGATGCAGCCGCTCCGCAGCGCGGCGTAACTCACTGTGCCGAGCGACGGGCGCGACCGCCGCTGCACGCCGTAGTCGTAGATCGTGGCGGTCAGGTCGGCGTCGGTGAGCGCGAGCGTGGCCGCGATGTCCTCGTCGAGCACCGGGATCGGCACGCCGATGCCCACGAAGCTCGACACGCCATAGCCGGTGAAGGTCGCTGCCGAGAAGTACTCGGGGCTCGCCTGCTTGAGGTCGGCGATCACGGCGATGGTGCCCGCCGGACGCACCGGCACGCCGTGTTCGTCGCGGTCGGTGTGCGGGTTGTGCTGTGTCCCCTCCCACGCCACGTAGCCGGGGGCGCCCGCCACGAAGATGCGCGACCCGATGCCGATCGTGCGGTACGTGGGGTCGTTGAGCAACGGTGAGAGCGCTCCCGCCGAGCAGTACGTCGCGTTGCCGAGGCGCGGCAGCAGCGTGCCGAGGTATGTGTGCAGGACGCGATCGGTGGTGTTCACGGCGACCGCGTAGTTCTGGTACGCGTTCCGCGGATTGAAGAAGTACGCCTGGTTCAGGTCCTCGAGCGTGACCCATGTATCGATCTCGGTGCGCGGGTAGCAGTCGGTACCGGGGCTCGACGCCTTGAGACGCACGGCGCGTCCGCGCAGCAGGTCCTCGATCACGTGCGCACCACCATACTCCATGCCGCGCACGGTGCTCGTCTGCGTCACGCCGAGGAACGTGTCGACGGCGGCAAGGCCGCCGTGCGCCGGCACGTCGTTGAGCGAGAGCTCCACCATGCGGATGGGTGGATCGGAGTGCCCGAAGTTGAGCACGACTCCCGATGAGCACATCGGGCCGAACGTCGCCGTGGTGACGACGTCCACACGCTTGGCCGCTGCCGATACGCCTTCATCGGCGGCGAGCACACCGAACTCCTCCGCGGTGAGGACCACCGCGTCCCCGGATGCGATCCGGGCATTGATCTCTTCCCAGCTCTTGGCCATCAGACCTACCTCCGAACACGAAAAAACACCTCCCGCCCGGACTGTTCGTCAGGGCGAAAGGCGCTTCTTGGCGTCTTCCGCGGTACCACCCGACTTCGCCACATATGTGGCCTCATCTCGAGCACGGGACGGTGGTGGTTCCGGCGGGCGGGACTTCGCCGGGTGTCCGATGCTCTCGAGCCCATGGTAACGGGGGCGTCCGTCCGGCATTACTCCGCGCGTACACGTGATCGCGCGTTTCCTCCGGATGCCTCAGGGGCCATGTTCCGCGGTCTTTCAGGCGCCGGTTCGCAGCTACCCCGGCTCTCTGCAGCCCTACTCACCCTCGCGTACTCATCCCCATCGCTGGCGACGTGCTGTGCGATTGTCCTGTCAGGGTACGGGTCGGCTCGCCGAGGTGTCAACTCACGATGTGCCGCGATCGAGCCCGCGGAGCGCATCAGCAACGATGCGGCCGTGGTCGAACGCCAGCGGCGGGAGGTCGTCCGCGGCGAACCAACGCGCCTCGGCAGCGTCATCGGCACCAGCCACCGCGGCGGGGCTTTCGAGCACCGCCCGGTACGCCGCCGAGACGGTCCACCCGCGCGGGTCACGCCCGGGGTCGCCGTAGACTCCCACGAGTGCAAGCACGCCACTGAACGCGAGACCCGTCTCCTCGGCAAGCTCACGCCGGGCAGCGTCCTCGGGGCGCTCGCCCTCCTCCACGAAGCCGCCCGGCAGCGCCCAGCTGCCCGCGAACGGTTCGTTGCCGCGCCGGACGAGCAGCACCGAGACACCACCGTTGATACGGGCGATCGCGATGGCGTCTGCAGTGAACGCGGGGCGTGGGAACCGATACTCGACCATGCGCCGAGTGTACCCGCTCACATCCGCGCAGGACAGCGACCGAAGCACCTGCCACCTGGGTACCTTGTCTGTACTGGGGTGTTTCACTGGGGAGGTGTCTATCATGGCTCGCTGGCGCAGGACCGCCCGGCTGGTGGTAGCGGGGGCGGTGGTGGTCGCGCTCGGGGTCGCCGCACCGGCGAGCGCGGTGTTGCCGTTCTCGACGGGGGTCGTGATGAACCAGCCGGGATACGACTTCACCGGTCCACGGATCGGCGGACGCTACATCGTGACCGAACGGACCTTCGGGACATCTGATGTGGTCGTCTACGATCGCCAGACCGGGATCGACACATCGATCGGCTATGGCGACGGCAAGGACCAGCTGTGGCCGGCGATCTCGGGCTCCCGCATCGCTTGGATCGACCGGACCGAGGCCGACGGCGAGGTCTGGTACGACGACGTCTCGGACATCATCGCGCCGAGGCGCATCACCACCGACGCGGCCGACGACGTGGCCGTCTCGATCGACGGGAACCACATCGTCTGGATGAACGGCCCCGTACCGGGTCGCCAGATCAGGTGGTTCGATATCGAACGCAACGTGTTCGGCACCGTACCCGACACCAATCTGCCGAACGGCGTCTCGGTCGACCGGGGCAGGATCTGCTGGTTCGACACCGACAAGTCGGTCAACTACGACGGCGTGTATCTGTACGACATCGCGACCGCCGGTGAGCTCACCGTCCGCGAGCGGCTCCGGTCCGCCGCAACCATCGACGCCGCGTCTCCCGCGTTGCACGGGGACATGGTGACATGGGGCGAGACTCCCGCGGCCACTCCAACCGACCAGACGGTGTATGTGAAGAACGTGCGTACGAGCTCCGTGACGCCGGCCAGCGGGAACATCTTCAGGCAGTTGTATCCGGCGGTGTTCGGGAAGCTCACCGTCTGGCAGGACGAACGGAACGCCACCGACGACATCTACGGACTGTGGCTCCCCGATTGGCCGAGCGACCAGTCCGTGGCCATCAGCGAGTGGGAAGACCGCTTCCCGGACGTTTTCGGCCACAGCGTGGTATCTCAGCGCGATGTCGGCGAGGAGCGCGTCGCGCTGTCGGTGGCACCACTCGCGCCCGTGCGCATCTCAGGTCTCGACCGGTACGAGACTTCGGCGGAGATCGCGCGCGAACGCTTCGGCGCATCGACCAACGCGGTGCTTGCGACCGGCGAGGACTTCCCCGACGCGCTGTGCGCGAGCGCACTGGCCGGAGCCCTCGACGCACCGTTGCTGCTCACCCGCACGGCCACCGTGCCCGCGTCCATCATGAGCGCACTCTCCGACCTCGGTGTGGACAACGTGTGGATCGTGGGCGGCACGGGCGTGGTCTCCACCGCGGTGGACACGCAACTGACCACTGCGGGGATGACCGTGATGCCACGCGTGTCCGGTCCCACGCGCTACGACACCGCCAAGCAGGTCGCGTACCTCGTGATGGACATCGTGCAGTCAGCCCCCGAGGGCCACTGGCGTCAGGAGGCGTTCTTCGTGCGCGGCGACGCGTTCCCCGACGCGCTCTCGGTCGCGCCGCATGCGTACAACGAGAAGATCCCGATCCTGCTCGTGGCGCCCGATGGGGTGCCCACCGCGACCGAAGACGCCATCGAGTTCGCGTACATCACCGAGGGTCACATCATCGGCGGCACCGGCGCCGTGAGCACCGCCACCGCCACGGAGATCGGCGCGCTCCTGGGCGACGCCGCCGACCGCTGGTCGGGCGTCGACCGGTACGCCACCTCGGCCACCTGCGCCGCGCACGGCGTCGCGCGGGGGTGGCTGGACCTCGACGACCTCGGCGTGGCGACCGGATACGCGTTCCCCGATGCGCTCTCAGGGGGCGCGGCGTGCGGCTACTACGGCAGCCCGCTGATCCTCACGCGGCCCGCCGCCATCGAGCTCTCCACACACGACTTCCTTGACCGGAGGCGGTTCGAATTCGGTGGGATGACGGTCTTTGGCGGAACGGGCGCCGTTGGTGATGTGGTCATGGCGGATCTCACGGCATACCTGAACTAGAGAGAGGGATCGGGCGAAACGTTGCAAGGGCCTGCGGAAGCGGCGTCGCCTCCATCACTTCTCCACGGATGGGGCACAGCGTCAGCAAATGCCGAGACGATACTGCTCGTATACCACCTGATGGAGACACTCCATCCTCCCTCCCCCTCGCACGCGGGGCGGGGCCGGAACCCCGGCTCCGCCCCGTAGGCATTCTGGGGGGGTACTATCAGCCGAGCAGCATATCCATCACGGCGCGGCCGGGGTCGACCACGAGCCCCGTGGCCGCCGCCTCGAGTTCCGTGTACGCCCGGGCCATGCCCGGCGCGATGCCGGGACCAACGAGGATGAACGGCACCGGTTCGCCAACGTGCGTCTTGAGCTCTATCGGTGTGGGATGATCGGGCATCGCGAGGATGCGGATGTGGCCCACGCACTCGCGCAGCACCGAGATGATCTCGCGATCGATCGCCTCGATGGCCGCTACCTTCCCCCCGACGTTGCCGCCATGTCCTTCCTCGTCAGGCGCTTCCACATGCACGATCACCAGGTCGTGGTCCTCCAGGGCGTCGAGCGCACCTTCGACCTGCGCGCGGTAGTCGTTGTCCGCGCCGTCGGTGACACCGGGGATCGCGAGCCGATCGATCCCAAAGAGCACCGCCAGGCCGTTCAGCAGGTCCACGCCCGAGGTCAGCGCGGCGGTGACGCCTCGCATCTCGGTGAAAGACCGCAGCCCCGCCGGCGCCACCCCGGGCCAGAACGGCCAGATGTCGGTCGCCGCCAGATCGCCCCGTGCCGCGCGGGCCTGGTTCACCTTCGAGGCCGCAAGCAGCGGACGGGCGCGCTCCATGAGATCCAGCAGCACCCCGGCGCCCTCGCCCTGCGGGGTGCGTCCGGCCACCGGCTGGTCGCTGATGTCATGGGGCGGGGTGTAGGCCAGCTCGAGGAGCTCCGGATGGCCCTTCACCACGAGGATGTGCCGATAGGCGGTACCGGGATGGAAGGTGAAGGTCTCGTCGCCGAGTGCCGCAGCAAGCTCCTCCACGATGGCGCGCGATTCGTCGGTGCGGATGTGCCCGCACGCGTAGGACTCCATCACGCCGCCGGCGACGTGCACCAGGTTCATGCGGAGCGCGATCTCATCGGGAGCCAGGGTCACGCCGAGGCTTGCCGCCTCGATAGCGCCCCTGCCCACATAGTCAGCGACCGGGTCGTAGCCGAGGATCGACGTGCATGCCGCCGAAGACGACGGCTCCACGCCGGTCGGTACCGTCTGCGCCAGGCCGACGGTCCCCAGGGCCGCGAGCGCGTCCAGGTTGGGAGTGTCCGCGTAGCCGAGCGTGGTCTTCGAGCCGAGCTCGGCAAGCGGCCAGCCGGCCGCTCCGTCCAGGATCACGATCACATGCTTCACGTGCGCTCCTTCCGCTGCGGACCGGCGGTAGAATCGTACCCGCAGGCACGCACCCGCACAAACCCGGAGGTCCTCGATGGTCAGCCGCAACGCCGTTCTCCCCATACTCGAGGGTGATGGGTTCTCGCTGCGCCCGCTCGAGCGCGCGGACGCTGACACCGTGCTCTCACTTCTGCGCGAACCGGGGGTCTCACGCTGGTGGGGCGTGTACGACGCCGACAAGCTCGAGCGCGACTTCTTCGACCAGGAGTCGGCGTACACCTACCTTATCGTGGCCGAGGGCGAGACGGCCGGCGTCCTCCAGTTCCACGAAGAGACCGACCCCGGCTACACGCACGCCGGGATCGACATCACCCTCGGCGACCGTTTCCAGGACCGGGGGCTGGGCACCCGCGCACTCCGCCGGCTTATCCGGTACCTTATCGACGAGCGCGGGCATCACCGCATGACGATCGACCCCTCGGTACACAACCCACGTGCCATACGTGTGTACGAGAAGGTCGGCTTCAGGCCGGTGGGCGTGATGCGCAAGTACGAGCGCAACGGCGCCGGAGAGTGGAGCGATGGCCTGCTCATGGACCTGCTCGCCGAGGAGTTCGTCGAGTCATAGAGATCCGCCAACCACACTGAACGGACGCCGATGGAAGACGATCGCGAGCAGATCCGCAGATGGCTCGACACGCTGTACCGTGAGCACAAGGTGGTCTCGCAACTCGATGCCATCAGCAAGGCGCAGGTCTTCGATCTACCGGCTGATGCGATGGATGTCGTGGAGGGCCTGCCCCCCGGCCGCTACAGCCGCTCTCGACTGTGCGATCAACTCAACAGCGCTATCGTGGGGCGTGGGCTCTCACGAAAGCTTGGCACGCACGACTGAGAGCCGCTCCGCCCGCGCCGGACCACACTAGCGAGCCGGACGCGCCGCCGTGGCCATGATGTGCCAGGGTAGGCGCTCCTCATCCACCACGACATCGGTGAATCCTGCCGCACGGATGACTCCGGCGAGCGCCCCGGCGGTCACGCGAGAGGTCGGCGGAGGACCCTTCGGCGTCTCACGAGCGGCCCAGTCGACCACAAGCAACCGTCCGCCCGGCTTGAGCAGACGCAGCGAATCTGCATACGTGGCGGCGGGGTCCACGAGCTCGTGGTGAAGGTTGATCATGTAGACGGCGTCAGCGAGGCCGTCAGGCAACGGAACGCGCGTCTCCTCGGCGGCGACGGGGATGATGCGACCCTCGGCCACACCGGGACGGTTCACACGGATCCAGTCCAGCGCCTCCTCGGCGATATCGGTGACGTACACGGCCGATTGCGGAGCGCGCGTACTGAACGCCTCGGCGAACAGGCCGGTGCCCGCGCCGATCTCCACGATCACCGAGGGACCGTCGGGTAGCCCGAGCGCCGGGAAGAACACATCCGGCGGCAGACTTTCGAACCGTGCGGGGTCGTTCAGCTTCTCAAGCTTTGCGATATCGAACTTGTGGTGTGACATGTGCGACCTCCTCGTGCCCGATTCTTACACAACCGCGGCCACGCAGCGGTGTCACACGCCTGCCCGCTTCATGTACCATGCGCACATGGACACCACTCTCCACTACACAGACACCCGGGAACTCGACGGCTCACGGCCCGCGTTCAGCCGCGCCGTCGTCACCGGCATCGCCCCCGGCGGAGGGCTCTTCGTACCGGAGAGCCTACCGTCGCTGTCGCTCGAAGAGGTGCTTGCTCTGTCCGAGCTGCCGTACTGGCAGCGGGCGGCCGCCGTGTTCGGCCGCTTCGGCGTGGACCTCTGTGACGAGCACGTCGAGGCGCTGATGCAGGAGGCGTACGGCCCACAGTGGGACGACGAGCGTATCGCGCCGGTGGTCGAGGTGGTGGCCGGCACGCACGTCCTCGAGTTGTGGCACGGACCCACGAGCGCCTTCAAGGATATGGCGCTGCAGTGCATGCCGCTGTTCTTTTCGGCGGCGGTCGAGAGGATGCAAGCCGAGGGCGAGCTGACCGACGACTTCCTCGTCCTCGTGGCCACCTCCGGTGACACCGGCAAGGCGGCGCTCGAGGGCTTTGCCGATCGCGAACACACCTCCATCGTGGTGTTCTACCCCGACGGCGGCGTGTCCGACATCCAGCGCCTGCAGATGGTCACCCAGCGCGGCGGCAACGTCGGCGTCTTCGGCGTGCGCGGCAACTTCGACGACTGCCAGAGCGCGGTGAAGGCCGCATTCAGCGACGCTGCGTTCGCAGCCGAGCTCCATGAACGGCACGGCCTGCGGCTCTCCTCGGCGAACTCGATCAACTGGGGCCGGCTGCTGCCACAGATCGTCTACTACGTGAGCGCGTATGCCGACATGGTGGCTTCCGGCGGCGTGAAGCCCGGCTCGCCGATGGACGTCTGCGTTCCCACCGGCAACTTCGGCAACATACTCGGCGCGTACTACGCCAGGCGGATGGGCGTGCCGATCGGCCGCCTGCTGTGCGCGAGCAACGAGAACAACGTGCTCACCGACTTCATCGCGACGGGCACGTACGACATCTCGGACCGCGCGTTCGTGACCACACCGAGCCCGAGCATGGACATCCTCATCTCATCGAACCTCGAGCGGCTGCTCTACCACCTTGCCGGGCCGGAGGCGGTGCGCGGGTGGATGGCCGAGCTCGCCGCGAACCGCCGCTTCACGGTAGACCGCGGGACCTTCGCGGCGGTCCGCGAACTCTTCTTCGCCGACTGGGCATCCAACGACGAGAGTCTCGCCACCATCAAGCGCGTGTACGACGAGTACGGGTATCTGATGGATCCCCACACGGCCGTGGCGTGGGAGGTGGCCGAGCGCCTCCGTGGAGAGGACCCGGTCCTCGTCGTCTCCACGGCGCACTGGGCGAAGTTCGGCGCCGACGTGTATCGCGCGCTCACCGCGACCCCCTACGACGGGCCGCTGGCAGGTGCGGCAGCGGAGATGAGCGGTCTCGACCTCCTGGCCGAGGTGCGGCGCATCGCACCCCACGCCGGGCCCGTGCCCGCGCCGCTCGCCGAGATAGCCTGCCTGGAGCAGCGATTCTCCGACGTGGTCGACGCCGGTCGTGATGGCGTCGAGAGCGCGGTCAGAGAGTGGCTTCAGAGGTCATAACTGTTCGCTCGTCACGCATGAGCGACCGCCTGTCGCGATATGCAACATCTTCACGGCGATAGAGCGCCGTTCCCGTGGGGAACATCCACCTCATCCTGCACCTGCCGTGCACGCGTGCCCCGTTGCCCGGGACATGTGCGCAGGCCCCCTACGAAACGGATGCCCGGATGCCACGTCGCTCGCTCCGCGAAACACTCGCGGGATGGTTCACCTCGCATGAGCCTACCGGGTCCGCACACGCAGGGGCGGTACTCGCCCGCCACGCTGAGGAGCTCATGCGCACCAGCGGTGTGATGAGCGTTGGCGTCGGCGCGAACGAAGCCGGTGCAGCGGCAATCGTCGTTGGGGTCGCTGCTCATCGATTCACCGCCGGCGGGCTTCCCGAGAGCATCGAGGGAGTGCCCGTCGTGGTGCAGGAGGTCGGCCGGAACGAGACGCTCTGAGCCGCGAGCGGCAGACACGCAGACAGGACCACCGAGACCAACCGCCGTGGCAGCGGCGACCGGGGTCTCGGTGGTCCTGATGCCGTGGCCCGTGGGCCTGGCACCCTGGACAACGCACAGCATACGGCTGAGGTTACGGTCTCTCACTCGCAGAGGGCAGGTCATCAACTTCGCCGGTCGACCCGAGACGCCCTGGCCCCTGATGACGCACGCCCTTTGCCCGAGTATGCTTGCATGACGCGCGCCACAACCGGCAACGGCGCGTCTTGACGAGAAGGGACCGCCAGATGCGCGTCTACGTCTGCTTTGACGACACCGACTGCCTCGGCGCCGACCGCGGTACGGGGAAGCTCGTCCGTTGGTTCACCGAGCGCCTCCCGGAGGGTTGCACCACATGGGGTGTGGTCCGTCAGCAGCTGCTTGTGCATCCCGATGTCCCCTACACCTCACACAACAGCTCAGGCTGCGCAGTGCTCGACGTGCCCGATGCGTCCTTCCTGCCTGTGCTCGCCGAACTCGGCGCCGCGCACATCGCCGAGCACTGGATCGATGGCAGTGACCCGGGCCTCTGCGTGGCACCGGAGACGGCGATGCTGGAGCCCGTGATCGCGTTCGGTCAGCGGGCCGCGATCGAGGTGGTCACGCAGGCCGAGGCACACGCGGTAGCGGCCGCGACAGGCATCCATCTCTCGGGGCACGGTGGCACCGAGGACGGCGTCATTGGTGCGCTCGCGGGCGTGGGCCTCACCGCAGGCGGGTGGAGCGGGCGGTTCGTTGAGTATCGGACGCCGCTCAGGGACTTCGCCGAAGTGACCACGGTAGGTGAGGTCGAGGCCGCGGGCATCACCGTGGTGCCGGTCGACCGCAACGTGCAGGTGCCCAAGCCCACCGACTCGCTCGACACGCAGGGTTGGCTACGCCCCCGGCTCTGGGGTGGACGGCCGGTGGCGCCCGTCACCAACACGGGACCCGACTCATGGTCGGCGATCGGCAAGCAACGCGGCGCCGGAGGGGGCCACGCCGGTGACGGTACCGGACCCGGCAACGGCTCCGGCCACGGTGGTGACGACTGGTAACGCCCCCACGCGGTCCACGTTCGTGGCGCCGCGATGTGAACAGCGGTACTGTGACTTCAATGAGCGGACTCACCACCATCGACCAGAACGTCCAGTTGAGCGCGATCGCTGACCCCCGGCGACTCGCGATTCTTCGCATGCTCATGGTCCGCCCGCTCACCATCACCCAGATCGGCGAGCGTATCGGCAAACATCCCGCGTGGGTCCGTCACCACGTCCAGGTCCTCGTTGCAGCTGGCCTGGCGACACTGGTCGAGGAGCGCACCGTCCGCAACTACACGGAGAAGTACTACGGCGCTTCGGCCGGGGCCTTCGAAGCACACATGATCATCGCACCGGAGTCGGATGAACCGCGCACGCTCATCGCCCTCGGCAGCCACGACCTCGGGCTGGAGAAACTGGGTGAGGACGTAGGCGGGTCGCACGTTGGGCTCGTGAGCGTGCCCGTCGGCAGCCTGGACGGACTGATCGCGCTCCGCCAGGGGCTGTGTGACATCGCCGGATGCCATCTCTTCGACGACGAGCGCAACGAGTACAACACGCCGTTCTTGCGCCACCTGTTCCCCGATATCCCGGTTCTCGCGGTAACGCTCGCCTATCGCGAGCAGGGGCTGATCGCGGCGCCCGGCAATCCACTGAAGCTGCACAGCGTGGCCGACCTGGCACGCCCCGACGTGAGGCTTGCCAACCGCAACCCGGGTTCGGGCACGCGCGTCTGGCTCGACGCACAGCTGCGGCACGAGCACCTGGAACCCTCCGCCATCACCGGCTACGACTCGATACTCCCCACCCACACCGCCGTTGCCGCGGCGATCGCCGCCGGGCAGGCCGACGCCGGCATCGGCCTCCGGGCGTCTGCCGAGGCATACGGCCTCTCATTCACGCCGCTGTTCATGGAGCGCTACGACCTTGTGATGCGCAAAGACCGGCTGAGCGACGAGGCCATCGACGCCGTCCTCGACAGCCTGTCATCGCGGCGGCTGCGCCATGCCCTCGGTTCGATCGTGGGATACGACACGATCCACACCGGGGAAGAGGCGAGCAGCCGCTAGGGCCAGGCCCGCGCCTACCGATCGCCATTCGCGCACATATGTCCTCTCCACATACGCTAGACTAGGTCTTAGCGTGACCCCGCGATCAGCGGCGGCACATCGGTGAGACCGGATCGAGCAGTCGCTCCGGCGACCCGCGCATCAGTCACCTATCGGGCTCGGTGCGCCGGATGAAGGGAGAGGGTATGCGGAGATCGAGAACAGGGAGGGGAATCACAGCGGTCATGGTCGCTGCCGTGCTGCTCCTCGGAGGTATCGCCGTGGTTCCGGCTTCGGCCGCCGAATCGTTCAGCACGTCGTACATCGAGGCGCCCACATACGTGATGAACGATCACACGCCCTTCGGCGTACGGTTCAGCGCCGACGCCTCCAGCGGGCTCACCCCTGACACGACGTACTATGTGAAGGCGCGCTTCAGCCCGAGAACGACCCCCCAGAACGTGAACAACCGCGGCTTCACCTGGAACGAGGATGCTGGCGTCTGGGCGCAGGAGCGTGGGGACTGGGAAGACAACCCCACGGTCACGACAGGCGCTGATGGCTCCATCGCGAACACCTGGGTGTACGCCAAGTTCGGCGACGAGACGAAGTCAGGCGACTACTACCTGATTATCTCGCTGTCCGAGTTCGGCGCGGACTCGACCTACAACGCCGCGGAGCCTCCGAAGGTCACGGTGCTCGATGCGGCCACGGGTGGATCCTGGATCCACAACGGCACGACCGTGACGGGCTCCAAGATCGACGGGGGCCGATTGGCCGTTCGCTCGAGCGATTCGGTCGACGACCAGGACGATTCCACCTCCACGCTCTACTCGCTGTGGGAGATGGAACTGAACGGTATCGACGACGATTCCAATGGCCTGGTCGATGACGCGAACGAAGACCAGGGTCCCACGGGCGTGCTGTCGGGCGACTACCGCTCCTCCGTACCGAGCGACACCGTGGTCGACATCTACCTGAGGCGCGGACAGACCGCTACGTTCAACGACTTCACGGCAGGCCCGGTCGACTGCGACATCGCTGTCGGCGCGGCTGATACGACACCGCCGACCGCGGCGACCGACGTCACCGCCACCCCCACTCCGGATGGCGTGGTGCTGTCGTGGGATGAGGCCAGCGACACCGGCGGTTCGGGACTGGCAGGCTACAACGTCTATCGCTGGCCGGTGGCCATCATCGACTCACCCGGGTACACCACCAACCCGGCAGTGCTGATCGGCACGGCGACAGACACGACGTTCACCGACACGGAGGCGGCGGGAGGCGTCGAGTACGCCTACCGGGTCCGCGCTGTGGATGCTGACACCAACGTGGGGCCTCGCTCGAACACCGCAACGGTCATCGCGGTGGGCCGAAACGACATCGCTCGTGACTTCGGCGACAGCCGCTACGCAACGGCGTTCGCGGTCTCGGAGTCAAGCTTCGCCAGCGGGTCGGTGGAGACCACCGTTGTCGTCGCCACCGGAGAGGACTTCGCCGACGCACTGGCCGGCTCAAGCCTGGCCGGCGTGCACGGCTCGCCGCTCCTTTTGGTGCACGAGACCGTGCTTGACGACCTGATGGTGGAGATCGACCGCCTCGGCGCGACCGATGTCGTGCTTATCGGCGGTACCGGCGTCATCTCCACGGACATCGAAGACGGCCTGGCCGCCGAGTACAACGTCAAGCGTGTGTTCGGCGCCAACCGCTTCGAGACCGCCGCCGAGGTCGCCCGCGAGGTGGCCGCGTTCGGTGGCAACACGGCCGACGCGTACTTCGTGCGTGGTGACGACTTCGCCGATGCCATCTCGGTCTCGCCGTTCGCGTACAGCACACAGACACCGGTCCTGCTCGTGCAGACCACCGGCGTCCCCACCTGGACCGAAGAAGTGATCGATGAGCTCGGCGTCACCTCCGGCATGATCGCCGGTGGCGTGGGTGCGGTCGATGCGAATGCTGAAGCGGACCTCGAGACACTCCTCGGCGCACCGCTGGTCCGATGGGCCGGCCTGAGCCGATTCGAGACCGCGGCGCTCGCCGCGCAGTGGCACGTCGACCAGGGACTCGCTACCTTCGGCTACGTGGGCATCGCCACCGGCTACAACTTCCCCGACGCCCTTGGTGGCGGCGCGGCAGCCGGTGCCAACGGCGGTGTGCTGCTGCTGACGCGCGTAGACAGCCTCGTACCTGAGACCAGGGCGATCCTCGAGGACAACGTGGCCATGATCGACGAGGTCCACGTGTTCGGTGGCACGGGTGCGATCAACGCGACCGTGTACAGCGCGATCGAGAGCATCCTTCAGTAGAAAGCCTCATACTTCACAGCATGTACAGACGGGAACAGGGAATCCGGCCGAGGACGATAGCACTGATCGTCCTCGGCTTCCTGTTCGCATTCGTCGCCCTGGCCTGGGGGGCGGAGCTCCTCCTCACCGCCCCGGAGGACATCCCCCCTCTGCGCGTCACCCGTGACGGCGTGGTTCTCGCGGAGTTCACGATGGACGAGCTGCGCGAGTTCCCAACGCGCTCGTACTCGCAGTTCGGCAAGTCGGGAGAGGGCCCGATGGTCCTCGACGTGCTCGCTGAAGCCGGCGTGGCCGACTTCGAGCGCCTTACCGTGCGAGGACCAGCCGTGAGGGACGACGGCATCCTGGTGCTCGAACGTGACCGGGTGACGGAAGACGTGGTGCTCGACTTCGCGAACCGGGGGACCGTGAAGATCGCCGGCCCGGACATCGAGTGGGACGACCGGGTCCGCGATGTCACCGAACTCGAAGTCGAGTAGTCGATGGGTAGCGGACGCTCCGGCAAGCGGCGGCTCTTCACCACGCAGGACCTGGTGGTCCTCGCACTGTTCGCCGCACTCGTGGCCCTCTCCAAGGTCGTACTGAGGATGCCCATTCACGTCCCGGGGCACTCAGGCATAACCTGGATGGCCATCCTCCTCGTGGGCAGAGGCCTCGTCCGGCGCCCATGGGCGGGCACTGTCCTCGGCTTCGTATCGGGCATCATCGCGGTCGCGGTCGTGGGCGGCCGTGAGGGTCTGTTGTTGTGGCTGAAGTACCTTGCCCCGGGCGCCATGATGGACCTGACCGCTCTACTGAGCCGCGAGCATCTCGGGAATCCGTTCGTGGGAGCGGTGGCCGGCGCCGCGGCCAATACTGCCAAGTTGGTGACAAGCCTTCTCGTGTCGCTTGCACTCGGCATCCCTACGGGCTACCTTGCATTGGGTCTCGGACTCTCCGCGACCACACACGTCGTCTTCGGCGCGCTGGGCGGCTGGCTGGGTACACTCGTACTCAGGCTGCTTCGCCGGGTCGACGTACCGCTGCTGCAATCCTACGCCCGAGAGGAGGATGCGCCGTGACGAAGCGCCTCTCATGTGTGCTGCTTGCGTTCGCTCTCCTCCTGGTGGCCACGCCGGCCAATGCCGCGACCTGGTCCGAGCCCGACATCACGGCACTCAGGGGCACGCTGACCCGCGGTGAAGGCGTCTGGCTCGAGCTGCCATGGACGATCGTGTGGCAGTTCAGCGAGATGCTCGGCGGCGCCCTCCTTGACCCGCGAGCGGTCGAGCGCCTGCCCAACGGCAACACGCTCATCACCAGCAGGGACGGTCTAGGCGTCTACGAGGTCGACCCGGCAGGAATCGTCGTGTGGTCGTACACCGCCGACGACTACCCGGGTCTGGTGCCCTTCCACGCGACTCGCCTCCCCAACGGCAACACCGTGATCGTGAGCCGTACACAGGGCACGGTGCTCGAGGTGACGCCTGACAAGACGATCGTGTGGAATTCGGCAGACCACATCGAGCTGGCAGACCCGTTCACGGCATTCCGCCTCCCGGATGGCAACACGCTCATCGCCGAGAACCAGGAGTGCCGCGTCGTGGAGGTCAGCGCCTCCGGTGAGATCGTCTGGCAGTACGGGGTGACCGGCCAGCGGGCCGCCGATAACGGATACGCCGAGGGCTACCTCGACTGGCCCAAGTGGGCGACGCGACTCGCCAATGGCAACACCCTGATCGCCGACGACGAGGGCCATCGCGTGCTCGAGGTCACGCGTGACGGGACCGTCGCCTGGAGCTACGGTCAGGCGGGAGTCTCAGGAAGCGCCCCGGGGCAACTCAGCCATCCCGTCTCAGCCGAGAGGCTTGCCGACGGCTCAACACTTATCGCGGACAGTGGCAACAACCGCGCCCTCATCGTTGCTCCGGACGGGACCATCGTCGACTCCATCGATACGCCGGGCGAGGACGGCCTCGACGAACTCGGCCTGAACGACCTCCGACGCGTGACCATGACACCGTCGGGCACCCTCCTCATCGCGGACACACGCAACGCGCGACTGCTCGAGCTCGGACACGCCGCAAGCGGTGTAGTGACCTCGAGCCAGATCGACTGCGGGTTGCCCGGTGTGCGAAAGCGGTTCACAAGCCTGAGCATGCAGTCGGTCACCCCCACGAGCACGGCCGCGCTGGTGCAGTACAAGATCGACGGTGGGACGTGGAGGACCGCGTCGGGCACCTCACTGCCGGCTGACACCTATGGGACGCTGCTCACCTACCGCGTGACGCTGACCACGGACAACCCGGGAGTGACGCCGCGCCTCACCGGCGTCTCCATCGGCTACGAACCCGCTCCGGCGCAGACCCCGGATACTCCCGGCGACGGTGACGGCACGGGCGACGATGATGACGATGACGCCCCCGGCACTGGAACGACCAAGCCCAAGAACCCGCGGCCCTCGGCACGCCCACGGAGCCGTCCCCGTGTTCCCATGGCCCCCCGTGGTCCGATCAGCGGGATCATGAACCCCGCCGAGGGATACGCGTCCTCCATGCTCGGTGAGTCGAATGCCTCGCTCGAGGGCCCCGTGTCCGCCCGCAGCGGCTGGACGCTTGCGCGTGTCAACACCGAGGTCGATCTGGACTCGCTTGCCAGTAACGCACCGGCGCCGCTCCCCTCTCCCGAGGGCTTGATCCTGCTCGGCGGACTGTACGCCGCCGGCGCCTTATCCGTGCCACTCGGTCGCGCTGCGCGTGCCGCGGCCTCATTCGTACCCACCGACTACTAGGCTAGGAGCGCCCCACCGCATGGACACCCTCGTGTACTACGCCACCCACCCGAACGCCATCATCTATGCCACGGCGAGCGCTCTGCTCTACCCCGTGCTCATCGCCGAGATCGCACTCCTGGTGTTCGGGGTGTTCGAAGCCGGGCGGTTCACCGTGGAGATGATCGGCCGCTGGCGCAAGCGCTCGCTCTCCGCGCTGAGAGAATCCGCGCTGGCCGCACGGACGGCACTCGCCGAGGGCAAGCCAGAGGACGCGATCACCTCGCTCGCCGCCGCGCTCAAGCATGCGCGATACGGCCGCCGCTTCACCCAGATGCTCAGTGTCGACGACTTCGAGCAGCACCACCTGCTCAAGCTGCTTGGCGAGGTCGAGGGCCAGGCGGCGCGGCGCCTTGAGCGCACCCGTATGCTGATCCGCTTCGGCCCGATCCTCGGCCTCATGGGGACCCTCATCCCCATCTCGCCGGCGCTCGTGGGTCTGGCGCAGGGCGATGTGCAGACACTCTCCGACAACCTTGTCATCGCGTTCTCGACCACCGTCGTGGGCCTCCTGATCGGCGGCCTTGGCTACGGTATCTCCACCGTGCGTGAGCGTGTGTACACGCGCGACGTAGCCGACATCGAGTACGCCCTCGAGATAGCGGAGCTCTAGCGATGCGCACATCCCGGTCATACAACACCTCCGGTGGCTACATGCGGCGTGAGCGGCGCACGTTCGCCGACCGGACCGGCGACCCGATGGAGTCCACTGGGAACCTGTTCGACGTGGCCATCCTCATCGGTGTGGGCTTCCTCATCGTCGCCCTCTCGGGCTTCGGTCTCCAGGAACTGCTCAGCGCCGAGGACGTCACGATCGTGAAGAACCCGGGCGAGAACGACATGGAGATCATCACCAAGACCGCGGGCCGCATCGAGCGGCTCGAGCGGACAGAGGACATGGGCGAAGGCCGAGGCTATGCCGTGGGCACCGTATACCGCCTGGAAGACGGCACGATGATCTGGGCGCCAGGCGAGGGCTTCTAGGCCAGAGCCGCGTCGCCATCACGAGGACACACGAAGGGCGCTCCATCCGGAGCGCCCTTCGTGTGTGCATAGAAACCGCGAACGCTACAGCAGCGGAAGGTACGCCTCGAGCTCGTACGGCGTCACGCGGGTGTGGTACTTGATCCACTCGGCCTTCTTGTTACGCAGGATGTACTCGAAGACCTGGTCGCCGAGGGCCTCGCGCGCGAGCTCGCTCTTCTCCATCTCCACGATGGCCTCATCGAGGTCGCCCGGCAGCATGCCGATCCCGCACGCGTCGCGCTCGGACTGCGACATCTCGTACACGTCGTCGGTCACGTCGGCGGGCAGGGTGAGCCCCTTCTCGATGCCGTCCAGACCCGCGGCCAGCATCACCGCGAACGCGAGGTACGGGTTGCACGCGGGGTCGGGCGAGCGAAGCTCCACGCGGGTGGCGTTCTCCTTGCCCGGCTTGTACATCGGTACCCGCACGAGCGCGGAGCGGTTGCGGTGCGCCCAACAGATGTACACGGGTGCCTCATAGCCCGACACGAGGCGCTTGTAGCTGTTCACCCACTGGTTGGTGACCAGGCACGTCTCACGCGCATGCGCGAGGATACCCGCGATGTAGCTCTTGGCCGTAGCCGACAGATGGAACGGATCGTTAGCGTCATAGAAGGCGTTGCGGCCGTCCTTGAACAGCGACTGATGCACGTGCATACCGCTTCCGGCCTCGCCGAACATCGGCTTGGGCATGAACGACGCGTACACGCCGTTCTGCTGCGCCACTTCCTTCACCACCACGCGGTAGGTCATGACGTTGTCCGCCATCTGGAGGGCCTCGGCGTACCGGAGGTCGATCTCGTGCTGGCTCGGCCCCACCTCGTGATGGCTGTATTCCACCTGGATACCGAAGCGCTTGAGCGCGCGGACCGTGTCCTTGCGGAGATCGACGGCGAGGTCGCGCGTGGTCTGGTCGAAGTACGTGCCCTGATCGAGTACCTCGGTGCCCTTGTCGTCCTTGAAGTAGTAGTACTCGAGCTCCGGCCCTACATAGAACGTGTAGCCCATCTTCGCCGCGCGATCGAGCTGGCGCTTGAGCACGTAGCGGGGGTCGGCCTCGTACGGGGTGCCGTCAGGGCGCACGATGTCGCAGAACATCGTGGCCATGAGCTGCCCGCCGGTCCTCCAGGGCAGGATCTTGAGCGTGGTGGGGTCGGGATACGCGATCATGTCCGACTCTTCGATGCGCGCGAAGCCCTGGATGGAGCTGCCGTCGAAGCCCATCCCCTCGGTCATCGCGTTCTCGAGCTCCTCCACATCCATCGTGAAGCTCTTCAGGAAGCCGAGAACGTCCGTGAACCATAGGTGGATGAACTCGATCTTCTGGTCCTTGATCTTCTGGATCACATCGTGCCGAAGCTCCTGGGGCATGGTTCCTCCCTGTGACTGCTGCCCGCTTGCCGAAACGTCATCTCATGATGCGAACACAGTACGCTACACTAGCGCAAATTCAAGCACGTTCGTCATCTGAAGGGGGCTTTTCGATGTCAGGGTACGCTATCGACCTCATGGACGCCGTGAAGGCGAAGAACCCGGGGGAACCGGAGTTCCATCAGGCCGTCGCCGAGGTCGTCGACTCATGCAGCGTGGTTCTCGATCGCCATCCCGAGTTCCGTGACGCACGGATCCTCGAGCGCATGGTCGAGCCTGAGCGTGTCATCATGTTCCGCGTGCCGTGGCAGGCCGACAACGGCGAGGTCCACGTGAACCGTGGCTTCCGTGTCGAGATGAACAGCGCGATCGGCCCCTACAAGGGCGGCCTGCGGTTCCACCCCTCGGTGAACCTCGGCATCCTGAAGTTCCTCGGCTTCGAGCAGATCTTCAAGAACGCCCTCACCACGCTGCCGATGGGCGGCGGCAAGGGCGGCAGCGACTTCGATCCCAAGGGCAAGAGCGACGCCGAGGTCATGCGCTTCTGCCAGAGCTTCATGACCGAGCTGCAGCGCCACATCGGCCCTGACACCGACGTGCCCGCCGGCGACATCGGCGTGGGTGGCCGTGAGATCGGCTTCATGTTCGGCCAGTACAAGCGACTCAGGAACGAGTTCACCGGCGTGCT
>CAZSUO010000010.1:22501-29749 GCA_964610065.1 uncultured Coriobacteriaceae bacterium
AAGGGGCTCGACTGGGGCGGCTCCCTGATCCGCCCCGAGGCCACCGGCTACGGCTGCGTGTACTTCGCCGCCGAGATGCTCGCCGCCCGCGGTGAGAGCCTGGAGGGCAAGACGTGCCTCGTGTCGGGTTCCGGCAACGTGGCCCAGTACACCATCGAGAAGATCCTCGACCTCGGCGGCACCGCCGTGACCGCGTCGGACTCGAGCGGCTTCATCTACGACGAGGCCGGCATCGACCGCGAGAAGCTCGCCTTCCTGATGGAGCTCAAGAACGTGAAGCGCGGCCGCATCGCCGAGTACGCCGAGAAGTACAGCACGGCCGTCTATACGCCTGTGGACGCGTCGCTCGACCACAACCCGCTGTGGGCGATCAAGGCCGACTGTGCCTTCCCTTCGGCCACCCAGAACGAGATCAACGGTGTTGACGCGCACAACCTGCTCGGCAACGGCGTGCGTCTCGTCGCCGAGGGCGCCAACATGCCGGCCGACGCCGACGCGGCCCACACGCTCATCGCCGCGGGCATCATGTACGCGCCCGGCAAGGCCAGCAACGCCGGTGGCGTGGCCACCTCGGGCCTCGAGATGTCGCAGAACAGCATGCGCCTCTCGTGGAGCCGCGAAGAGGTCGACACCCGCCTGCGGGGGATCATGCAGTCGATCCACCAGTCCTGCGTCCAGGCCGCCGACGAGTACGGCACCCCGGGCAACTACGTCAACGGCGCTAACATCGCAGGGTTCATGAAGGTCGCCCGCGCCATGATGGCACAGGGCCTCGTCTGACCGACGACCTCGCGTCCCACACGGCGGGGCACCAGCCCCACGCAAGACGGCACTGAGCGCGCCGCTCCCTACCACAGGGGGCGGCGCGCTCGTCTGCGCGCAGACCCCCATCCCGGCCACATCATTCTGCCGATCCTCGGTCTATACAACTCTGTAACTATTGTTACAATAGGTGCGTGGCAGGTGCCTGCCGACCAAGGGAAGGGGTACCGATGGCATCATTCGAGGGCAAGGTAGCGCTCATCACCGGCGCCGGTTCGGGCATCGGGCGCGAGGCGGCGCTCGGCTTCGCGCGTGGCGGGGCGAAGGTCGTCGTCTCCGACGTGGATGAGACTGGTGGCAACGAGACCGTGGCGATGGTGGCCGACGCCGGCAGCGAGGCCATCTTCGTGCGCGCGGACGTCTCGAAGGCCGAAGAGGTCGAAGCGGCAGTGGCCGCAGCTGTCGACGCGTTCGGCGGGCTCAACATCGTGGTGAACAACGCCGGTATCGGCGGAGAGGCCAACCTCACCGGCGACTACTCGCTCGAGGGCTGGCACAAGGTCATCGACATCAACCTGAACGGTGTGTTCTACGGTATGCGCTACGGGATACCGGCGATCCTCGCCTCCGGCGGCGGGTCGATCGTGAACGTCTCCAGCATCCTCGGTCTGGTTGGCTGGAGCACCGCCCCTGCCTACGTGGCCGCCAAGCATGGCGTGTCCGGCCTCACCAAGGCGGCCGCCACCGAGTACGCGCAGCAGGGCATCCGCGTGAACTCCGTACACCCCGGGTTCATCGAGACGCCGCTCCTCACCAAGGCTGGCATCACCCCCGGCACCGACGGCTACAACTTCATCGCCAGCAAGCACGCGATGAACCGCCTCGGCACCGCCGACGAGGTCGCGAACCTCATCGTGTGGCTCGCCTCCGACGACGCCTCGTTCGTCACCGGCTCGAACATGGCGGTTGACGGCGGATACACCTGCCAGTAGACCCACACATCCGACACACCGAAGGGACGGCTGCCGACATGCAGTCGCCCCTTTTCTTCGCGGTTTTTCGGCCAACTGCCCATAGTTGGCACACGCGTTGCTAAATGCTTCACGAGCAGTGCGACCCGCTATCCCTCCCCCCCTCGGACGCGGGGAATCGCCGCTCAACTGAAGCGAGGCGCACCCCCCATGCGCCTCGCTCCTACTTTTTCCGGGCTTGTATGTCGAGGACCTAGCCGAAGCGGCCGGTGATGTACGACTCCGTACGTGGATCGTCCGGGTTCGTGAACATCTTCTTGGTGTCGCCCACCTCAATGAGGTGCGCTGGCTCCTCCAGGCTCTCGCGCAACATGAACGCGGTCTGATCCGAGATGCGCGCCGCTTGTTGCATGTTGTGCGTGACGATGACGATCGTCACCGAGTCCTTGAGTTCCGCGATCGTGTCCTTGATCTGCTGGGTCGAGATGGGGTCGAGCGCCGAGGCGGGCTCATCCATCAGGATGACCTCCGGCTTGGTGGCGAGCGCCCGCGCGATGCACAGCCGCTGCTGCTGTCCACCCGAGAGCTCGAACGCATGCTTCTTGAGGCTCTTGCGCACCTCGTCCCAGAGGGCGGAACCCTTGAGCGACTCCTCCACGAGTGCGTCGAGCTCGCCCTTGCACCGGATGCCCTGCGTACGCGGACCGTATGCGACGTTGTCGTAGATGCTCATCGGGAACGGATTGGGGCGCTGGAACACCTGCCCCACGCGCATCCTAAGCTCGACCGGATCCATCGCCTTACCCATGATGTCGGAGCCGTCCAGCGTGATCCGGCCGCCGACGATGACGTTGCCGAGCTCGTCGTTCATGCGGTTCAGGCACCGCAGCAACGTGGACTTGCCACATCCCGATGGGCCGATGAGCGCGGTCACCGCGCGCGAGGGGATGTCCATGTCGACGCCCTCGATCATCACCGTGGTGGCAAGCGATGGCACGGTGATCGCGGACAGCGAGGAGGAGCCCTCGGCCTTCGAAAACCACGCCGACCGCCCCGAGGTCTCCGCAGCGCTCGCAGGACGTGAGGGCACGGACATCAGGCGGTCTGACACCCAGGATGTGGACCGCCTGTACGTGGCGGTTCCGGCTGTGGTCGCCGGTGAGCGCGTCGCCGTGCGTACGTCGACGTCTCTCGCTGCGGTGAATGCCCTCACCGACGAGCTCCGCACGACCGGTCTCATCCTCCTCATGATCGGGGCGCTCGGCGCCGTCCTGCTCGCCTGGCGTCTGACGGCAACGACGGCACACCCGGTCGACCGGCTGGCCGACGCCGCGCGCGCGATGGCCGCCGGCGACCTCGGCACGCCGATCCCCTCCACGAACGCGGCGCTTGCACCACTCGGCGATGCGCTCGGTGCGCTCGCCACACAGATGCGCGACCGCATCCAGCAGCTGCAGACCGAACAGCACGCGCTCCGGATGGCGGTCGACGGCCTGGACGACGCGGTGCTGCTCCTGGAGGATGGCAGGGTCGCCCTGGCCAACCGCAAGACCGGACTGCTGCTGCGTGGCTCGGCGCAAGGCATCGAGGGGCGCTCGCTTGCGGAGTCCGGGCTCCCCGCCTCGCTTGTGGCCGCGATAGAGGGCCATCTGGCCGAGGACGCGCCCGCTACCATCGACCTCGGCCCCGACCCCTATCAGCGCTACCACCGGCTGCGCATCGTGCCGCTCGGTCCGGGGCCGGGTGGTCGGCGTGCGCTGGTCGCCATCACCGATACGACGGACCGCATGCGACTCGACGCCGTTCGTGCCGACTTCGTGGCCAACGCGTCGCATGAGCTCAAGACCCCCACCGCAGGGATCCTGCTGCTCGCCGAAAGCGCCGATAGCGCCGCCCGTGATGGTGACCCCGAGCAGGCGCTCGCATTCGTCGGCCAGATCCGCGGGGAAGCGACGCGGCTGCGCCAGCTCGTATCCGATCTGCTCGACCTATCACGCATGGAGCGGTTGCCAGGCCCGGACGCCATCGCCGAGGTCCGGCGGAGCGTGGACCTCGCCTGCTCGGCGCATCGCCGTGCCGCAAGCCAGCGCGGGCTGACGCTCAGCGTCGACCTCACCGCAATCGCCGGGCAGGACGTCGCCGTGGCCATGGACGCCGCCGACCTGGCCATCGTGCTCGACAACTTGCTCTCGAACGCCATCGCGTACACGGAGGCCGGGGGCGTATCGGTCTCGGTCGCGGCAAGCGAAGCGGAGGCCACGATCACCGTTCGTGACACCGGGATCGGCATTCCCGAGGCCGACCTCGAACGGGTCTTCGAGCGCTTCTACCGCGTCGACCGCGCGCGATCACGCGACAGCGGGGGCACGGGGCTGGGGTTGTCGCTCGTGCGCAACGCGGTCGAGCGCGCCCGCGGCACCGTCACGATCGGATCACGGCCCGGCGAAGGCACCACTGTGACCGTGCGGGTCCCGCGGGTCACGTAGTACCGGCGGCGCCACTGGCGCCCCAGCGTGCCGAGACGATGACCATCACGGCGAGCAGCCCGAAGCCGAGCAGCCACGAGCCCACGACATCGCCGAAGTAGTGCACACCAAGGTAGACCCGCGCGAGCGCGATCGCGAAAGCCGCCAGCGCGCACAGACCCGCTCCGGCGCTGGCGCGCCTCAGACTCTTCACGTGCAGCATGATGAGAAAGGCGACGGAGCCGAAGAAGAGCACGCTCGAGAGCGCATGTCCCGAGGGGAAGCTGTACGACTCGGGCAGCGCTATCCGCGCCACCTCGAGCGCGGGACGGACGCGTCCGAACAACAGCTTCAGGCCGGCGCCCAACAGGGAGCCGAGCGCGACGGTGAGCACGAGCGTGGCGGCCGAGGTCCGGCGTCCCCGGACCCAGAGTCCCAGACCCGTCAGCGTCGTGAGCGTGGCCATCGGCCAGAAGTCGCCCACCCACGTCGCGAATCGCGCCACGGGATCGAGCCACGGCCACGAGACAGCTCGGATGGCCTCCGAGGCGCTCTGGTCGAGGCGCACGAATGCCGGCGCGAACACGAGCGCCAGACCAAGCGCGACGAATCCCGCGAGAAGCACGCCGGCGATGATGACGAGCATCCCCGGCATGGGATCCCGCTGCCATGATTCGCGTCCGCTCCTGAGCACCGTCACCCTCCGATCGACTCGAGGAGGCGTGATGCCACCTGCTTCTTGCGCGAGAGCACGCCATCCATCCACGCGGATCCCGCGCTCAGGTCGATGCCCAGTGACCGCTCGGCGATCCGCACCTTCCCGGCCGCGAACACCTCGCTGCCCTCCTTCACCACGTCGGTGACGAGGAGCATCGCCAGGTCGAGACCCCGGCTGACGCGGAACTGCTCGAGCGCCGAGGCAAGCTCGTCCGCGCGATCACGGTACTCATCGGCATCGACCGTCTCCACCTGGGCCACGCCGATCGCCAGGTCGCCCGAGCGGTACTCCTTCAGGTCGCGACTCACTGCGTCTGCCGCCGAGAAGCCAGCCTGTGCGGCGCGGGCGCGGAACATCTCCAGGCCGAACTCGATCGCATCAAGGCCGAGCTGCCCGGCGAGGCGCTGCGCCACCGCGCGGTCGACATCGGTCGTCGTCGGTGACTTGAGGAGCACGGTGTCGGTCAGTACGGCTGACAACAGGACACCGGCCATCGCCTCGGGAGGCGTGACGCCGAGTTCACGGTACCGCTCTGCCACGATCGTCGCCGTTGAGCCAACCGGCATGTTGAGGAACATGATCGGCGAGGTCGTCTGGATGTCGCCCACACGATGGTGGTCGACGATCTCCACCACGGCGGCCTCCTCGATGCCCAGCGCGGACTGTGACGCCTCGTTGTGGTCGAGCAGGATGACCTTGCGCCGCACGCCGCGGGCCAGGTTGCTCCGGGTGAGGATGCCGAGCAGCCGCGAATCCTGGTCCACCACGATCGCCTCACGATGCGGGCTGTCGATGAGGTCTTCGGCGACCTCCGCCAGGAGCGCATCAGGGTCGACGAGCAGTGGAGCGGGGTCCATGACACCACCCACCGAATGCCCGAGGTTCACGAGCCGTGCCGTGGCGTACGTGTCATGAGGGCTCGAGACGATCGCCGCGCCCTTCGCCCGGGCCAGTCCGAGCACCGCTTCGTCCGGCTCGAAGCCGCCGGTCACGATCAGGCACGCCGCACCCGCCTCGAGCGCGAGCGGCTGGGTCCGCACCCGGTCGCCCACGATCAACGTGTCTCCCGGGTGGATGTAGGCGACCATCGTGTCCGGCTCCATCGCGCCGATCACCACATGGCCCGTGAGCGTCGTCGCACGGTCACCACACAGGATGCGACCGCCCACCACCTCGGCGATCTCCCCCACGGTCATCGGCAGCTTCTCGAAGCCGAGAAGCGCTGTCTCGTTGATGTACAGCTCGGCCAGGATGCCGTTGTCCAGCAGGCCGCGCACCGTACGGTCCGGGTCCACGACAGGGAGCGCACGGACGCCCCGCTCGCGCATCAGCGTGCCGGCGGCGAGCAGGTTCTCGGACACGCCGATCGAAACGACCTCGGCGCTCATCGCGTCACGCACGCGCGTGCGCACGTGGGTGATCTCCACGGGGAGGTCTGCGCCGAACCGCTCGAACGTCCACGCGGTCTCCGGGGGGACGGGACCCAGCCGTGCCGGAACGTACACCTCGTCGGGATCCGTGACGTTCTTGAGGTGCGCGTACGCCACCGCCGAACAGATGGAATCGTTGTCTGGATTGCGGTGTCCGAAGACGAAGACCGGTCCCATCGCCGTCCTTTCGCTCGAGCCGTGGATCAGCCCTCGACCTTTCGTATCGGAGCGTACCCCAGAAGCAGGTTCTTCGTCCCGCCATCCGGGAACGTGATGCTCACCTTGTCGCCGCTCACCGACTGCACCACACCGCGGCCGAAGACCTTGTGGTCGACCACGTCGCCGGCGGCGAGCACCGGGCGTTCCTCGGCTTTGCGCTCCACGCGCGCGCCCGAGCCGTAGACCCGTCCGCCTTCGGGAGCGCCGTCGCGTGACGCGCCTCCGCCCCAACGCACGGAGCCGCCACGGTCGCCGCGTCCTCTCCCCGGTGCCGATCCGCCGAACCCGGCCGAGCCCACGCCCTCCAGCTTGAGATGCTCATCGGGGATCTCGCCGATGAACCTGCTGGGCTGGTTGTACTGCGTCTGGCCGAAGAGCATCCTCGAGCTCGCGTGCAGGATGTACAGCCGCTGCCGCGCCCGCGTGATACCCACGTAGCACAGACGGCGCTCCTCCTCCAACCCGGTCTGCTCGAAGATCGCGCTCGCATGCGGGAAGATCATGTCCTCCATGCCCGGCAGGAACACCACCGGGAACTCGAGGCCCTTGGCGGCGTGGAGCGTCATCATCGTGACGGCACGGTCGTCCTCGGCGATCTCATCCAGATCGCTCCGGAGCGCGACCCACTCGAGCAGCGCCTCCAGGGTTCGGGCCTCCGGCTCGTCGTGCTGGGCGTCGTATTC
>CAZSUO010000011.1:0-6308 GCA_964610065.1 uncultured Coriobacteriaceae bacterium
TAGCTGCCATCGTCGGTGGGCTGGATCGTCGCGTTGGCGGTGTCCGGAACACCTGCCTCCTCCAGCGCGGCGCGGACCTCCTCGGTAGTCACATCGCCCGCACCCGCGAGCATCATCGAAGTACCACCCTCGAAATCGACGCCGAAGGTGAGACCGCGCACCAGAAGAGCGACGATGCTGAGAACGACGAGCGCACCCGACAGCGCGAAGAAGTACTTTCGCTTGCCCATGAAGTCGAATCGGGTCTTAGCCACGGGTAACGCCCCCTTTCACGCCCCAGAAGGCAGGCGCCTTCGACATCGTCCCTTCGGCCAGCATGCGGGTGACCGGACCAGTGAACAGCAGCGCCGCGATGAGGTCGACGACGATGCCGATGATCAGCGTGAAGGCGAAACCGCGCACCGGGCCGATCGCGAGCGCGTACAGGGCGATCGCCGAGACCAGCGTGACGATGTCGGCGTCGATGCTCGTCATGATCGCATGCCGGACCGCCGACTTGGCGGCGCTGCGATGCGTCTTGCCGGTCTCGATCTCCTCCTTCAGCCGCTCGAAGATGAGGATCGAGGTGTCCGCGGCGACACCGATACCGAGGATCAAACCGGCGATACCCGGCAGCGTGAGAGCGAACGCGTTCATCCGGGAGAGGATGCCGAGCGTACCCATCATGAGCACGCCATACGCCAGCAGCGACACGACGCTCACCAGGCCGAGCCCACGGTAGTAGGCGATCATGAAGAGCGCCACCAGCGCAACGCCCACGAGACCGGCGATGAGGCCCTGATCGAGCGACTCCTTGCCCAGCGTAGGCCCGACCACGCGCGCTTCGTCGATGCCGACCTGCGCGGGCATGGCGCCCGACTGGAGGACCGCGGCGAGGCCCCTTGCCTCATCCACGGTGAAGCTGCCGGTGATGAGGGTGTTGCCGTCGAGGATCGCCGTCTGAACGGCCGGCGCCGACTTGGCGTGACCGTCGAGCACGATCATCACCTGACCCCGCGAAGCCGCAAGGCGGCTGGTCACCTCGCCCCAGACCTGCGTCCCCTGCTTGTCCATCGAGACCGACACAGCGGGGTTCCCCACCTCGTCGGTAGTCACCCGTGCATCCGTGATGACCTCACCGGTCATGAACGCCTCGTACATGTTCTCATCGAGCTTGGGCAGCGTCGTGGTCTCGGCTGACTGACCGGCATCGAGCTGCCGACCGATCAGTTCGATCGTTGCCGTGTCGGTGACACTCGTGAGGTCCACGAACTCGAGCTTGCCCGGCTCACCGAGGAGCTTGAGCGCGTCCTCGGCGTTCTGCACACCCGGCAGCTGCACCAGGAAGGCGTTCTGACCCTGGCGCTGCACCGAGGCCTCACTCACGCCGAACCCATTGACGCGCTCGACGAGGATGGTCTCGACACGGCTGACGGTGTCCTCGGTCAACTCGGCACCACTGAGAGGCTCGGCGGTCAACGTGACCGAGAGGCCGCCCTTGATGTCGAGACCCTGCGTGATCTTCTCCCCGATCGGCCAGAACTGCCACGCCGAGAGCGCCATCAGCGCTACCAGCGATACGAGGGCGAGGGTGTTCGTTGGCTTGAACTTCATCTGATCAGTCCGTCTCCTCTGTATCGAGCCCCGCGGGGCAGGCTACGATTGCTCCTTGGATGCCACTGCCGAGCGGTCGAACTCCACGACGACACCAGGCGCGACCTCGAGGCCGACCCGATTGCCATCGATCGAGCGCACCGTTCCGAAAACGCCGCCGATCGTGATCACGCGATCGCCTTCCTCAAGCGATGCGATCAGCGCCATATGTTCCTTCTGACGCTTCTGCTGCGGCCTGATCATCAGGAGGTAGAACGCACCGAAGATGACCGCAAGCGAGATGATCTGCCCGTACTGCTCCATGACCCGGACCTCCAGACGTCCAGACGAACGTCGCGCGCCTCATAGGCGCGCACGCATCAACGCATGATAGCACCACCGCGCGTGCACGTTACCACAGGTTGACGCGTCTGCCCGCGCGCCCTTCACGCCCCCCTGCGGTGGCCTGGCTCAGTAGTCGTCGTGCCCGGGACCCGAGCGCCACGCCGCAAGGAAGGCCGCGTACCGGCCCTCGCTGATGGCCTGCCGCGCCTGACGCGCAAGATCGATCAGCACGTGCAGGTTGTGGATCGAGAGCAGCGTGGACGCGAGCATCTCCTTGGCGATGACGAGGTGTCTGATGTACGCGCGTGAGTAGGTTGCGCACACGGGGCACGCGCACGAGCCGTCGAGCGGACCGAAGTCGCGGGCGAACTTGGCGTTCTTGAGGTTCATCCGGCCCTCGGAGGAGAATGCCGTGCCTGTTCGCGCGGTACGCGTGGGAAGCACGCAGTCGAAGAGGTCCACGCCGAGCCCGATGGCCTCCAGCATCGTGGTCGGATTGCCCACCCCCATCAGGTACCGCGGCCTGTCCGCCGGGAGAAGGCGCGTCACCGGCGCCAGGCTCTCCAGCATCAGGTCGTGCGGCTCACCGACCGAGTAACCGCCGATCCCGTAGCCCGGGAAGCCGATCTCGGCAAGCCGCGACACGCTCTCCACCCGCAGGTCCTCGAACACGCCCCCCTGTACGATGCCGAAGAGGGCCTGGTCCTCGCGCGTATGGGCGGTCTTGCATCGTGCCGCCCACTCGGCCGAGCGCCTGACCGCCGTGGCAACGAACTCCTTCTCGGCGGGATACGGCGGGCACTGATCGAGCTGCATGATGATGTCCGCGCCGAGGTCCTCCTGGATGCGCATGTTGTCCTCGGGCGTCCAGAAGTGCTTCGCGCCATCGATGATGGAGCGGAATTCGACACCATCGTCGGTGAGCCGCAGCGTGTCGGCGAGGCTGAACACCTGGAATCCGCCCGAGTCGGTGAGGATGGGGCCATCCCACGCCATGAAGCGGTGCAGACCGCCGGCCTCCCGGACCAGGTCGGAGCCGGGACGCAGGAACAGGTGGTAGGTGTTGGCCAGCACCACGTGCGCGCCGATCTGACGCAGCTGGTCGGGCGTCACGCCCTTGACCGTGGCGCGCGTCCCCACCGGCATGAACATCGGGGTCGGCACCTCGCCATGCGGCGTGGAGAACACGCCAGCGCGCGCCGAAGTGACGGTGTCAGTGGCCTGAAGGTCGAACTGGAAGTGTGTCATGGGCAGATTCTACCAGCAGTTGCGGGTATGCTTCTGTGGATGAACCAGCGTCCCCTCGCGCGCGTCATAGAGAGGTGAAGATGGTCACTCATGCCATGAGCGACCCCGAACTGGTGGCAGCCGCCGCGGCCGGCGACCAGGCGGCGTACGCCAGCCTGGTGAAGGCCCACGTGGACACCGTGTACGCGCACGCGTTGCGCTTCTTCGGCAACGCGCACACGGCGGAAGACGCCACGCAGGAGGTGTTCCTCAAGGTGTACCGCAGCCTCGGGAGCTTCGACGGCAGGGCCCGGTTCAGCACCTGGCTCTATCGCGTCACGCGCAACGTCTGCCTGGACATGGTCCGGGCGGGCAAGCGCACCCCGCTCCCGGTGGACCCTGTGACCCTCGAGCCGCTGTCGCAGGCGGACTTCGCAGACGATGTCGTGTTCTCCGAGGCGCTCGAGACGGCGCTTCGGGCGCTCCCCCCTGAAGAGCGTGAGGCGCTCAACGCCGTCACCCTGTTCGGGCTCTCCTACGCCGAAGCCGGACAGGCGCTCGGTGTGCCCGACGGTACCGTGAAGTCGCGGGTGTTCCGTGCGCGGCGCGCCCTCGCGAGACTCCTCCGGGATGCGGAAGGAGGTGTGTTCGATGGACTGCCGACTCGCGGCTGAGCTCATATCCGGCGCCAGAGACGGCGAGCAGATCCCCACCACCGAGGTCGCGCAGGTTCGGCAGCACTGCGCGGGATGCGCCGAGTGTGCGGCACTGCTCGCGACGATGCGCCGCATGGATGCGGTGCCGTCCGCTCAGGCGCCCGCAGCGCTCGTCGAGCGCATCCTGGCCGCCGCGCAGGCTGAAGCGGACGCACGGCTCGACGCACAGGCCGCCGCAGAGCGCACCGCGCCGGCCTCCGGCATACTCGCGCCGCTCACGGCCGCAAGGCCGCGTACGCAGCGGCAGGGTCCCGCCTGGTGGCAACCCCGGTTCACCGCCTACGCCACCGCGGCCGTCGTCGTGCTCGTCGTGAGCGCCGCATCGACCTACACCCTGGTGCAGATGACGCGATCGATGAGCGCCACCCCCGCCGAGGACTCGATGGAGGTCATGTCCACAGACTCCTGGGCTGCCGAAGAAGACGCCGCTGCAGCCGATGCGAGCGGCAAATCCGCGGAGGCCGCTGCCCCGACTCTGGGCGCCGTCACCGGCGCGCCGGCGTACGTTGCCTGGGACGGTCAGGTGTGGATACGCACTGACGGAGCGCCGGCATCGGAGCTCACGACCGCAGGCGCCACGATCAGTGACCTCGGCGAGCCGTCCGGCCCCAAGGAGCGCACCGTGCTGACGTCGGCATCAGACGACGCGACGATCTTCGTGCGATCGTCCGATGACACACTCATACGCTTCACGCGAGTCGTGCGCACCCTTGGCAGGCGCGAGTACGCCCTTGCGGCAGGTGGATCGCTCACCACGTTCGGCGCCTGGCCGTCACTGCCGCCCGAGTACGCCACGCCCACCGCCGACGATGGCTCGCCGAAGTTCGCGCGACAGGGCTTCGAGGACCGCAGCCTCGACATCTTCGTGCCGCCCGGCGCGGATGTCGCCAATGGTTTCGCGCTCGCCCCGGGTACACCCGCTGACGACCCCGCCGGCGGTAATCCGTACTGGACGTGGTGGGAGCCGGTCGACTAGGTCGCGGCCCGTCGCACTAGACGATGAGCATCGCGTCGCCGAAGGACAGGAACCGGTATCGCTCGGTGCGTGCGGTGTCATAGGCGCGCATCACAAGGTCGCGACCGGCGAACGCACTCACCATCATCAGCAGCGTGGATCGCGGGATGTGGAAGTTCGTGAGCAGCATGTCCACCACACCGAACGCGAATCCCGGCAGTATGAAGAGGTCGGTGGCGCCCTCGGCGGCCTCCAGCAGCCCGGTCTCCTCGTTGTAGGCGCTCTCCAGCGCGCGCACCGACGTGGTTCCCACCGCTATGACCCGGCTGCCGCGGGCACGGGCGTCGTTGACCGCACGCGCTGTGACCTCGGGCACCCGGTAATGCTCGGTGTGCATGATGTGCTTCGCCGGGTCGTCCTCGGCCACAGGCCGGAAGGTGTCGAGCCCCACATCGAGCTCTACGGTCGCGAGGTGCACGCCCGCACGCTGCGCCTGTTCGAGCAACTCCTCGGTGAAGTGCAGGCCGGCCGTGGGGGCGGCCACGCTGTGCTCGTCCGTGGCGTACACCGTCTGATACTCGCCGGGGTCGCGCAGCGGCTCGGTGATGTAGGGCGGCAGCGGCATCTCGCCAAGCCGGTGCACGGCCTCGAGGAAACTCCCGGATGCCGTGGTGAACTGGATGAGGCGGGCGCCGGACTCCTCAACGAGCCCCACCACAAGGCCGGTGAGCTCTCCGTCGCCGAACACGACCCTGGCGCCCGGCTTGAGACGACGGCCGGGCTTCACGAGACACTCCCAGGTGTCGCCGTACTCCTTGCGGAGCAGCAGGACCTCCACAGCACCGCCGGTCTCGTCCTTGGCGCCATGCAGACGCGCCGGCAGCACCCGGGTCTCGTTGACGACCAGCACATCACCGGGATCCAGGTACTCGAGCACGTCCCGGAAGGCGCGATGGTCGATCTGCCCGCTGGCGCGATCCACCACCATCAGACGGCACGCGTCGCGAGGTTCGGCCGGACGCTGGGCGATCAGCCCGCTCGGCAACTCATAGTCGAAATCGTCGGTTCTCACCTGCAGCGCCTCCCGGCTCGTGTCCTGTGGCGAAGTGTAGCGCAGCCGCGACCCGCTATCCGCAACCGGTGCCATCGGGAGCCCCTTCGGCCTGTGCCGCCTCCCGGGCCGCCTGCCTGGCCGCCGCACGCGCAGCCTTGCGCTCCGCCCGCTCACGCTCGGCCTCGACGGCGCTCGGAGCGCACCCGCAGTAGTTCTGGCGATACATGCCGAGCTCGCGGGAGCGCCGTGTCGCGTCGGGATACCGCTCCCGGAAGTCGGTCGGCAGGAAGCGCACGCCGTGCTCGGCACAGGCCCGCTCCCCCTCCTCGCGGATCGAGTCCGGATCCTGGTAGGGGCTCACCGTGAGCGTGGTCGCGACCGCTTCATAGCCGCCGCGCGCCGCCTCGGCCGCCACCATGCCGATGCGCAGCCTGTAGCA
>CAZSUO010000011.1:6408-28695 GCA_964610065.1 uncultured Coriobacteriaceae bacterium
TCACCGAGAAACGCCTCCAGGTGGTCGGTCGCACCTCGCAGTGTACCGCGCGCGTCGATCGCCTCGCTCAGCCGATGAACGCCGAGCCGAGCGTGATGACGCCGAAGAGCACGAAGATCACACCCGACACCCGCGAGATCAGGTGACACGGCAGCCGGGAGCCGAGATACGCGCCCACGATGATCGCCACGAGGTCCGCAAGCAGGAAGCCGAGCACCGACCCGAGCCACACACCGAGGCCGGTCGTGAAGGTGCCGCCCGCGGGTGCGGTGAGCCCCGATCCCAGTGCGCCCAGGGCACGCAGCGAGGTGGCGGGGTCCGCCGCGACCGACATCGTCATCAGCTGCGTCTTGTCGCCCAGCTCACCGAGGAAGAGCGCCGAGGCGACCGTGATGACCGGGCCGAAGCTCCGCGTCGGGACCTCACAGGCCTCGTCCTCATCGGCAGGCTGGCGTAGTGACGCGATACCGAATCCGATGAAAAGCAGTCCGGCCGCGACCGCCACGAGCCGCATGGGAAGCAACGCGCCGAGCGCACCTCCCACGAGGACGGCGAGCGCCTGCAACACGGCGATGGCCAGAGCAGCGCCGACCACCACCTGTACGGGGCGATAACGCGCCGCGAACGCGACCAGCAGCAACTGGCTCTTGTCCCCGAGCTCGGCCAGACCCACCAGTACGAACGCGATGAGGGCAGCGACACCCACGGTTACTGGTCGACGCTCCCCCTGCGGCCCTTCGTCTGCTCCCGAACCATCACGACCACGAGCAGCAGCACCGCGACGATGAACGCCCCGAGGAGATACGGCAGCAGGTCGCTCCCTGCGTCTCCGGTCGTCACCGGTGCGGAAGAGGCGCCTCGCCTCCAGCTCGCCTCGATCACGTACGACTCACCTGTTGCGAGGCGGCGGCGCTCAAGGGGGTGAAGTGTCTCCCCCGCCTCGTTCATCTGGACGTCACCGCTGCGCGGGGGTGTGAGCTGGATCTCGGTGGCGCCGGACTCCGCGATCACCGAGGCGCTCAGCTGCACTTCGTCACCCGGGTTCGTCCAGGTCATCGTCGACGAAAGCCTGTCGCCTTCGATCCGTGCCGGGGAGAGTCCGATCTCAAGCTGGCCGATGTGGACCTGCTCGAGCGTCATCGTGTACACGTCCATGTCGCCCACCTGCTCGACCGTGGTCGTGCGCGCCGGGTCGTCCTCGGGAGACCCGCCAAGGATCTCCCCGGCCCACAGGAGCGCCGCACCGTGTGGTACCGGGATCGCCACGGTCTGAGGCAGGGTGTCAGCCGAGTCGAGCACCACATTGACGACAGCCATGGCGCCACTCGGACCCCCGGCGGGCGAAAGCTGGATCTGGTACTCAATGATGCGGGCATGTGCGACTCCGGGGAGCGCCATCACGAGCAGAAGGGCGAGCACCAACGCGAGACGGATGCGGGACATCGATCGACCTCCAGGACGGGAGTGAACGGTCATTGTATCGCAGACGGGGTGCGAGACCCGGCTATCCGGCCGCCGCCAGGCGGGCGGCTGCAACCGTGTTGACCATCAGCAGCGCACGCGTCATCGGGCCCACGCCACCGGGCACAGGCGTGATCGCCGAGGCTATCGGCTCAACGGCCGCGAAGTCGACATCGCCGACCATCCCCTCGTCGGTCCGGTTGATGCCCACATCGATGACCACCGCACCGGGCTTGATGTAGGAGGCATCGATCATCTTGGGACGGCCGATCGCGGCCACTAGCAGGTCGGCTTCGCGGCACACAGCAGGAAGATCGCGTGTGCGGGAGTGGCATACGGTCACCGTGGCGTTCGCCTCAAGAAGGAGCAGCGCCATCGGCTTGCCTACGATGGTGGACCGGCCAACGACGACCGCGTGCATGCCGGTGGGATCGATGTCGTACGCGCGCAGCATCTCCATCACACCGGCGGGAGTGCACGCGCGGAACCCGTCCAGGCCACGCACGAGCCTGCCGAGGCTTTCGGGGTGGAACCCGTCCACATCCTTGGCGGGAGCGATGCGTGCGATCACCGACTCGGCGTCGAGATGTCCGGGCAGCGGCATCTGCACGAGGATCCCGTGGACCGCCTCATCGGAGTTGAGGGCGTCGATGAGAGCGTCGAGCTCCTCCTGCGTGGTGTCGGCGGGCAGCCGGTGGTCCCGGCTCTCGATGCCCACCTCGGCGCAGTCGCGCTCCTTCATGCGCACGTAGGATGCCGAGGCGGGATCATCGCCCACCAGCACCACGGCGAGGCACGGGGTCACGCCTTCGGCTTGAAGCTCCACCACCGCGTGTGCCGCATGCTCGCGCACCTCGGCTGCCAGCTTCACTCCGTCGATGATCGTGGCCATGGGCCGAACCGCCTCTCTTCGCTGTGCGGGTAACGCCCGACAGTGTACCCGAGACCCGCGCGCTGTGGCACTACGACACCGGGCGCGCCTTCACGAACCGCAACACATCGCGAAAGCTGTCGGTGCCCGCGACGCCAAGCGCCTCGTACACTGCCGACTCCGCCGTTGTGACGACCACACCGGCCATCCGTAGACGGTCGAGCGCCACGGTGTGATCGAGCGAGCGCCTCGAGCAAGCCGCATCGGCGGCCACGTGCACGGTGTAACCCGAGCGGAGGAGCCCGAGCGCGGTTTGCGCGACACAGATGTGCGTCTCCATGCCTGCGAGCACCACGGTGCGCCGTCCCGTCTCTTCGAGGCGGGCGACGAACCCATCATCGCGGGTGGCGTCGAACGTCAGCTTGTCCACAGGCATGTGGGCGCCGACGGCCTCGCGCACCCCCGCGACCGTCTCGCCGAGCGCAGCGGGATTCTGGCGCGTCACGATCACCGGTATGCCGAGCCGGCCGGCCGCCTGCACGAGCAACACCGCGGCTCCCGTGACCGGTTCGCGCGCATCCATGACGCCCGCCAATGACTCCTGCATGTCGATGACGACGAGGACCGTGTCGCCAGCGTTGACGACGCCACGCGCCGCATGATCCCACTCCGCTCCGTACACGATGCCTCTCCCTCATGTGATCCCACCGGACTCGCCGTCGGCCGATACCGCCCGGATCGAGCCGCCCGTCGGAACCTGGTCGCTTCCCGTCGGCTTGATCCACCGCACACTGCCGGGCGGTGGACGTCTCCTGCTATGCTTCCGGCACCATCGTCCGCTGCGAATGGGTACCTATCGTAGAGAGTACCCATCCGTCCACCGTGAAGGAGGACCACATGTCCGATGCACCGATCCTCGGGCCCCTGAACCTCGTCGCCGACTTCGACGCCGCAGGCGACTTCGAGAAGAAACACACCCCGTACATCGTGGCCGAGCAAGTCGACGGCGCATACAAGCTCACGGTGACCGTGGGCCACGAGGTCACACACCCCAACCAGCCCGACCACTGGATCGGCTGGATCGAGCTCTACGTGGGCGATGCGGCCGTTGCGCGCTTCGACCTGGCGCCCGTCGTCACGACCCCGGTCGTGTCTGTGCTCCTGAACGTAGAGCCGGGCACCGTGGTGCGCGCTGTCGAGCACTGCAACCTGCACGGTCTGTGGGCCTACGAGGTCACGCTCTGATCCGGCACCGCGCTCGGTGATGGCAGGGTCCGCTCCACGCCGGAGCGGGCCCTGTGTCGTTACTGACGCGGAAGCCAGCCGACCTTCCAGGATCCCTCGACCTGCTCGATGCGCCACCACTCACCCGGCTCCTCGACGATCACCTCGTCGTCGCCGGACGTCACCCGATACACGACGCGGACGTACGCGAGTCCGTCGGCCGCCACACGCTCCTCGAGCACCCGGGCCCCCCGATACACTTCGGCGGCATCCTCCCACTCGGTTGCCCAGGTGTCGAAGTCGGCAGGCGGAGAGCATCCGTACGTCTCCCAGACGGCGTCGGGGTCGCCGGTGGCCATCGCTTGCATGTGCTCATCGAACGCGTCAGCCGGCGTCCTGCCGCGCGAGTCCTCGAGCGGCAGCGCTGGATCCGCTACGGGCGCGTCGGGCGTGTCTGTTCCAGTGTCGGGAGCGATGACACCGTCGATCTCTGCCCCGGTCGACTCCGACGAGGCATCCCCATCGGCAGCGCCACATCCGTATCCGCCCAACGCGAGGAGCGCGGCGACCATGACGAGCGCCACCAGCATGCGCATACGGATGCTACTCATGAGTGTCACCGGTTCGCGTTGCGGCCTCCCGCTCGCGCTTCACGTGTCCGAGCACGCCGAGTGCCGTGCCGATGACGACGATCCCGATACCGATCGCCGCACCGAGCAGCACCTGAGGGTCATCGAACATGTCGCTGCTCCCCTTCCGCCTCACACGGCGCGTCACCACCGGTCTGCTGGCCGGAGGCGGCGCGCCCTAGAAGAGTCCGTCCTGTCGGGCCGGGTCTTCCGGCACAGGCACGCCAAGGTGTTCGTATGCACGCGGGGTCGCCTGGCGTCCCTTCGGCGTGCGCGCGAGGAAGCCCAGCTGCAGCAGGAACGGCTCATACACGTCTTCGAGGGTATCGGGCTCCTCGCTCACGGCCGCCGCAAGCGTGTTGAGCCCCACCGGCCTGCCGCTGAACGTCTGAGTGAGCGCCTCAAGGATCGCGATGTCCATCCGGTCGAGCCCCACGTGGTCTACGTGGAAGAACGCGAGCGCCTCGGCGGCGATGTCCTCGGTGATACGACCGTCGTACCGCACCTGCGCGTAGTCACGCACACGCTTCAAGAGCCGGTTCGCCAGACGCGGTGTACCGCGTCCCCGACGTGCGATCTCCTCGGCTCCCTCGTCCTCGATCGGCACCCCGAGGATGCTCGCCGACCTGCGCACGATCGAGGCGAGCTCCTCGATCGTGTAGTAGTCGAGCCGGAACGCCATGCCGAACCGATCGCGCAGCGGGCCGGTCAGGAGCCCGGTGCGTGTCGTGGCTCCGATCAGCGTGAACGGTGGCAAGTCGAGCCTGAGCGACCGGGCGGCCGGCCCCTTTCCGATCACGATGTCGATGGAGTAGTCCTCCATCGCCGGATACAGCACCTCTTCCACGGCCCGGTTCAGCCGATGGATCTCATCGATGAACAGCACGTCCCTCGGCTCGAGATTGGTGAGGATGGCAGCCAGGTCACCGGCCCTCTCGATGGCGGGGCCGCTCGTCTGCCGCATCTGTACACCGAGCTCGGAGGCGACCACACCGGCGAGCGTCGTCTTGCCGAGCCCGGGCGGCCCGGAGAGCAGCAAGTGATCGAGCGCTTCATCGCGCACGCGTGCCGCATCGATGAGCACGCCAAGGTTCTCTTTCACCCGGCCCTGGCCGAGGTACTCGTCAAGACGCCGGGGCCGCAGGCTCCTATCTATCTCCAGGTCATCCTCGGTGTACTCCGCCGAGACGAGGCGCTCCTCGTCCGGCGTGTACTCCTCGCTCTCCCATACGGTGCTCACAGCGGCATCCCGTCGGTTGGCGGTACGATCACCTCGGCGGACTGCCCGCCGGTATCACCCGTCCTGGCCCCCGCGATGCTGTCGACACCGGCTTCCGGGTCGACCTCGACAGCTGCAGCCCAGGCCGCAACCCGGGCCGCGGCCAACAAGGCGAGCCACGCACCAAAGGCGATGCCCGGCGCGAACAGTAGCGTCACAACACCCGCGAGCGACTCGAGTCCGGCCGAACCACCCCAGAACTCGGCCAGCGGGATCGCACCCGCGGCCTCTATGATCGCGATCGCCCACAGTACCCCGAGCGCCACCGCCGTGCGCCGGTCGGGCCGGCGGGCAAGGGTCAATCCGAATACGAGTAAGCCAAGCACCGGGGCGAGCACCAGTAGCCCTAGAACGACGCCCGATCCGTCACCGGCCAGGCGTACGAGCCCCACGACAGCCACGAACGCTATCGCCTGTCCCGCGGGTGCCCAGGCCGAGAGAAGCACGCGACTGAGCGCTCCACGGCCGGCAAACACCCACAGTCCGACAGCCATCGGAAGGATGAGGAGCGCGGCGAGCACCGGCAGGATGAGCAAAGCGGGCTTCCACACCAGTGCAAGCAGCGTCGTGGCTATGATGATCAGCATGAGCGGTGCCGCGACCGCCAGCCGCTGCCTGGTCTCCCGTTCCATCACATGCTCCCTCCGAGGCGCCTGAGCGCATGGCGCAACAGCGCCCGCGCGTCGCCCGGCCCATCGTAGCCTTTGAGCGCGACCGCGATCTCCGCGGCGCTGAATCCCATCGCCGCCAGAGCGTCCGTAGCTTCAGCGCTCGCGCTGCCGGAGCTCGGCTGCCGCATATCGACAGCCAAGTCCCCGAGGCGGTCCTTGAGTTCGATGATGAGCCTTTGCGCCGTCTTCTTGCCGATACCCGGGACCGTGGCGATGAGCGCGTCATCCTCTCTGAGAACGGCCTCCTTGAGCGCGGCCGGGCTGAGCGCCGAGAGTACCGAGAGTGCGACTTTGGGCCCTATGCCGCTTACGGCGATCAGCTTCTCGAAGAGCTCCTGCTCCTCCAGGCTCTCGAAGCCGTAGAGCGACAGTTCGTCCTCCCTGACCTGCAGGTGCGTGAACACCGTGACTTCATCCCCGATGACCGGCAGATGCGCAAGCGTACCGGTGGCCATTGAGATGCGCAGACCCAGCCCACCGACATCGATGACGCAGGCGGTCGCGGATTTGGCGGTGAGCCGCCCTGTCACCTGCGCGATCACCGTACAGGCTCCCCTGCACGGGTGATCCGCATGTTCACGTGTGTGATCGCCGCTGCAAGCGCATCGGCCGCGTGATCCGGCTCAGGTATCTGCGGAAGATCCAGTATCGCGCGAACCATGTACTGCACCTGCTCCTTGTCCGCGTTGCCGTTCCCGACGGTCGACAACTTGATCTCGCCAGGCCCGTACTCGCCGACCTCCATCCCCGCGACCGCGAGCAGCGCGACGCCACGGGCCTGGCCGGTGGCGAACGCCGTCTTCGCGTTGGTCGAGAAGTACACGCTCTCGATACCACAACCACTCGGCCGGTACCGCTGGATGACCCTGGTGATGCCGCTGTGGATCTCGGCGAGCCGATCAGCCACCGGTATGTGGGCGTCGGTCACGATACATCCGTAGGCGAGACACCGAAGCGAGCTTCCGCGCCGCTCGACCACACCCCACCCGGTGTTCTTCAGGCCCGGGTCGATTCCCAGCACGATCACGCGGTCTCCCCACAGGCGGCAATCGAACGTATGTTCAGAGGATAGCGCGCGGGTACGACACGGTAAAGCCAGGCGTACGGACCACCGCGGTCGGAGCCGCTACTCCTCGAGGGCCGCGGCGATCTCGTCGGTGAGCTCCATCGTGTGGTAGACGCTCTGGACGTCGTCAGACTCTTCGAGCCTGTCAACGAGCCGCAGCACCTTCTTCGCGTCCTCGATCGTCACGGCCACCGGCGTGGTGGGCTCCATGACGAGCTCGGCGCCCTTCACCGGCACTCCGGCGTCCTCGAGCGCGGCCTTCACGGACATCACATCGGCCGGTGCGGTGTAGACCACGAAGCCGTCCTCAACGGTTTCGAGATCCTCGCCGCCGGCATCGGCCACGAGCAGCATGAGCTCGTCCTCGTCAGGAGCGCCCGCAGCGTCCACGGTGATCTCGCCGCGACGCTCGAACTGGAACGCTACAGAGCCGGTCGCGCCGAGGTTGCCCCCGGCCCGCGTGAACGCCGCACGGACATCAGCGGCGGTGCGATTGCGGTTATCGGTCAGCGCCTCTACGTAGATGGCCACTCCGGCCGGTCCGTAGCCCTCGTACACGATCTCTTCGAAGCTGGCCGCATCGGCACCCGCGCCGAACGCCTTGTTGATCGCAGTCTCGATCTTGTCCTTGGGCAGGGAGTACGACTTCGCCTTGGCGATGGCCGCCGCCAGGGAGGCGTTGTTCTCGGGGTTCGGATCGCCGCCGGTCTTGGCGGCGACCGTGATGATGCGCGAGAGCTTGGAGAACAGCACAGCGCGCTTCGCGTCGACCGCGGCCTTGCGGTGCTTTGTGGTCGCCCACTTGGAATGTCCGGACATCGCGGGTCCCTTCTACTGCGCTGCGATGATCTGCTCGACGAAGAACCGGTGCACCCGGGGGTCACCGGTGAGTTCCGGGTGGAACGTGGTGGCCAACAGCCGCCCCTCGCGCGCGGCGACGATGCGCCCGTCGTGCTCGGCGAGCACCTCGACGCCCGCACCGACGCTCTCGATGTACGGCGCGCGGATGAAGACGCCAGGATACTGGTCCTCGATGTGCCGGAAGCGCAGCGGCGCCTCGAACGAGTCGACCTGTCGGCCGTACGCGTTCCGCTGGACAACGATGTCCATGAGGCCGAGTGGCTCCTGGTCGGGACGTGCGTCGCCGATCTCCCGTGCCATCAGGATCGCGCCTGCGCACGTCCCCCACACGGCCATCCCGGCCGCCGACCGGTCACGGATCGCCTCGTAGAAACCGTAGGTCCGCATCAGTTTCGCAATGGCGGTCGACTCACCGCCCGGGATGACGAGCCCGTCTATCCCCTCCATCTGCTCGGGAAGACGCACCGCCACCGTCGCCGCACCGAGCGCCTCGAGCACCAGCATGTGCTCCCTGAACGCGCCCTGGAGCGCGAGGACGCCGACGCGCACGACTACCAGCCCCGCTCCTGCATACGCTCGGCGTCGGGGATGTCCGAGATGTTGATGCCGACCATCGCCTCGCCAAGATCACGCGAGACGCGGGCGATGATGTCCGGATCGTTGTAGTGCGTGGTGGCCTCCACGATGGCCTTGGCGCGCTTCACCGGATCGCCGCTCTTGAAGATGCCGCTGCCGACGAACACACCGTCACAGCCCAGCTGCATCATGAGCGCGGCATCCGCCGGCGTGGCGATACCACCCGCCGAGAAGTTGACCACGGGAAGCGTACCGTGCTCGTGAACCCACTTCACCAGTTCGTACGGCGCCTGAAGATCCTTGGCCGCGCCGAACAGCTGCTCCTCACGAAGCCCCGCCACCCATGCGATCTCATCGAGCATGGTCCGCATGTGACGAACCGCCTCAACGACGTTGCCGGTACCCGGCTCGCCCTTGGTGCGGATCATGGCCGCACCTTCACCCAGGCGGCGGAGCGCCTCGCCGAGATTGCGAGCGCCGCATACGAAGGGGACCTTGAAGTCCCACTTGTTCACGTGGTACTCGTCATCGGCCGGGGTGAGCACCTCCGACTCGTCGAGGTAGTCGACACCGAGCGACTCCAGGACCTGCGCCTCGACGAAATGGCCGATGCGGCACTTGGCCATGACCGGGATGGAGACAGAGCCGACGATGGCCTCCACGATCGTGGGGTCGGCCATGCGCGCAACACCACCAGCTGCGCGGATGTCAGCCGGTACCCGCTCGAGCGCCATGACGGCGACCGCGCCCGCATCCTCGGCGATCTTGGCCTGCTCGGGAGTGACGACATCCATGATGACGCCGCCCTTGAGCATCTCGGCGAGGCCGGTCTTGACGCGAAGGGTACCCGTGGTCGCTTGTTCGCTCATCTGATGCGCTCGCTCCTCAGTGGATACAGGTACGCCGCAGCGTCCCGGTGGGGTCATGGCCTACAGATTCTACCCGCGCACGCTCGCCCGAACAACCTCGGCATGCACGATCGCACACTACTTCATGGCGATGTTGACCGAGGTGTCCACGACTTGCAGCCACGTGTTGCCCGGTCGCAGCTTGATCTGAGTACCGTCCTCGGCCTTGAATACCGGCGGGGCGTCGGCACCGCCCTCCCACGTGCCGTTGAACACCTGCCCGTCGCGGAAGACGCTCGCGCGACCGGTACCCACGAGGGAGATGTCGTACGTGGTGCTGCCCGCCTTGTCGCGACTGGCGGCGGTGTACTTCGCCCACACGACCACGACGTTGCTGGCGGAGACTTGCGCCCCGCTCGCCTTGTCGGTGAACGGCTTCCCGTTGTTCACGCGCAGATAGGAGTTCGACGCGCTGTCGTAGTCCCAGGTGACCGTGTTGTACGAAGAGAACGGGATGTCCACCGATACGACCGGCGAGCCGGTGGTCGTCTCCGACGGCTTCGCGAACGCGAGGCCCCCGACCTGAGCGGTCGTGGCCATACCACGCCGCTCCGCCTCGGCGCGCAGCTCCACGACCGATGTGTACAGGTTGTGCGGGCGAGGGCGATCGCTCGAGCGGGTGAACGGCTTTGTCACACCGGCGTCCTCACTCAGGTTGTCGACACCGCTTGCGCGCACCTTGGCGTTCACCGACGCGCTCGCACCGGAGAAGCAGAAGAGCGCCTTGTACTGCGGCACGATGTCCACATCCGAGAGCCGGGCGGACCGCACAGGGCCGACCACCTCTGGCGCCTGTGAGTGGAACAGCGCGTTGAACCGGGTGATGCCGCCCTCGGTGACGGTCTCATAGACCACATCCGCCGCCTGCAGGTTCGTCTGCGGACGTGCCTCACGGGAGTTCTCCACCTTGATCGAGACCACACGGGCAGCAAGCGCCTCCGACGACGGGGCCTCGAGGCCGGTCAGCGGCCACAACACCGGCTCCGGGGGTTTCTCGGCGGGACGTTCGCCGACCGCCTCGGGCCAGCTTGCGACGACTTCAGCCTCCTTGGAGCCGCAGCCCGTACCGTTGAACAGCACGAACGACAGGACTACGAGCATGGCTATGGCGCGTCGGGTCATCGATACTCCTCCTTCGGTTCCCGCCCAGCATATGAATGCTCGCCAGGAGGGTCAACGTGCGCGCGGCGACCGTCACCGCCGCGTCATCGTGACGCCGCCAAACGGCCGCGCGTATCCCGGCGATCCATTCGGCGCGCTGCGGACGTATACTCTTGAGGCAGACGATGGAGGATCGCATGCCGTGCTACCTGCTACACATCCTCGAACAGCAGGACCCCTGCGCATACGAGGACCCCGATGTGAAGGACATCGTCGGGGGGCTGCCGCAGTTCTACTGCACCAAGTGCCAGCCGCTGCGCCGTCTTGCGCCGAGCGAGGCCATGAAGTGCGTCCAGCGCGAATCACCCTGCTGGACCATCGACCCCTGCGCCTGAGCCTTCGCCGCCGACCTCCGCCACACTCTGGGCTTGTTCGGTCCCGGCATGCGCATCGGCACCCGCGGACGCATCATCAGTCACTGTCGTACCCGCACCATTCGCGCGCCACACGAGCCACACGCCGACGAGGACCATCGGCACACTGAGCAGTTGGCCCATCGTGAGACCGCCGGCGATGAACCCCAGCTGAAGGTCGGGTTCCCGGAAGAACTCCGCGACTATCCGGAACACCCCGTAGAGAGCCACCATCGCGCCGATCATGAATCCGTCACCCCGCTTGCGGCGCGACAGGACCCACATGACGATGAACAGCACGAGCCCCTCGAGCGCCGCCTCATAGAGTTGCGAGGGGTGCCGGGGAAGCCCACCCGGCGCCCTGGGGAACACCACGCCCCACGGGACGTCGGTCACTCGGCCCCACAACTCCCCGTTCACGAAGTTGGCGATCCTGCCGAAGAGCAAGCCCAGCGGAGCCCCCACCGCGCCCATGTCGAAGAGCCGAAGTGTGGGCACCCCTTTGCGATGTGCGACAAGAGCCCCCGCGAGGAGGATGCCCACGAGCCCGCCATGGAACGACATGCCGCCATCCCAGAACGCGAACACCGAGAGGGGTTCAGTCCAGTACGTGCCAACGCCGTAGAACAACACGTAGCCCAGCCTGGCGCCCACCACCAGCCCCACGACGGCGACAAGCACGATATCGAGCAGGTCGTCGGTGGACAGACCCACGCCCCATCGCTCGTTGAGCCGACGCATCACGAGAGCTGCCAGGATGAAGCCGACGACGTAGGCGAGCCCGTACCAGCGCACTGCAAGCGGTCCGACGGAGAATGCGACCGGGTCGATTGCGGGGAATGCCAGGGACGCTACCATGTCACATCGCCTCCAGACGGGCGATCCGCTCGTCAAGCGGCGGGTGCGTGTTGAACAGTGCGTTCATCGCACCGCCCCGGGCCTTGAGGGGGTTCACGATGTAGAGCGACTCGGTCGCCTTGTTGGCCACCCGCAGGACATTGCGATCGCCGCCGATCTTCCGCAGGGCGCCGGCCAACCCCGGCGGATACCGGGTGAGCATGGCGGCGCTCGCGTCGGCGAGGTACTCACGCTTCCTCGAGATGGCCAGCTGGATGAGAGTGGCCGCCAGCGGCGCGAGTAGCGCAAGCACGATCGCGATGATCATGATGATCGCGCCGAACTGCCCGGTGTCGCGATCGCGATTCCGTCCTCCCCACCAGAAGCTCCGCAACATCCACTCAGAGATCAGGGTGACCGAACCAGCCAGTACGGCGGCGAGCGTCTGCAGAAGGGTGTCGTAGTTCTTGACATGTGAGAGCTCGTGGGCGAGCACGCCCTCGAGCTCCTGCCGGTCCATCATCTGCACCAGCCCACTGGTTACCGCGATCGCGGCATTCTCCGGATTGCGCCCGGTGGCGAACGCGTTGGGGGCCGGGTCGTCGATCACGTATGCCTTCGGCACGGGCAGTCCGGCCGCGATCGCAAGCCCCTCGATCGTGTTGACGAGATAGGGCTCCACCGTGCGGTCAACGGGCCGCGCCCGGCTCATCGCCAGCACGATCTTGTCCGAGTACCAGTATGAGCCCCAGGACATCACGAATGCGACGATGAGCGCGAGCACGAACCCGAGGTTGCCCCACTCAGTCGCCTGGCCGAACACGTAGCCGACCAGAGCAACGAGCAGCACGAACACCACGACCAGGGCGATGCTCTTGAACTTGTTTGAGGAGATCTGGTCCCACACGGCCTAGAACTGCACCTTCACGGCTTCGCGGGCCTCGCCCTCGACCTCGAAACCCTCCTCCGCCTGGAACCCGAACATGCCGGCGAGCAGGTTGGACGGGAACGTTTCGCGAGCCGTGTTGTACGTCATGACCGCGTCGTTGTAGAACTGTCGCGCGAAGGCGATCTTCGACTCGGTGCCGGACAGCTCCTCCTGGAGCATCATGAAGTTCTGGTTCGCCTTGAGGTCCGGGTAGTTCTCCGCAAGCGCGAAGAGACTCTTGAGGGTACCGGTCAACGCGTTTTCGGCCTCACCGTGCTGGGCGACCGTCTGGGCGCCCATCGCGGCGTTGCGGGCGGCGATCACCTTCTCCAGCGTCTCCTTCTCGTGCGCAGCGTATGCCTTCACCGTTTCGACCAGGTTAGGGATGAGGTCGTAGCGACGGCGCAACTGTACGTCGATCTGCTGCCATGCGTTCTTGACCCTGTTCCGCAGCGTGACCAGTCGGTTGTAGATGCCGATCACGGCGACCACGACCACCACGAGAAGCAGGCCCAGGCCTCCAACACACGGGAGAAGCCATCCCATAGCGTCATTCCTCCTTCGATCGCCCGTCGGCCTCGCCGACGCGCACTTCGTCCAAAGCCAGCGCCTCTACAGTGTACGATACATGCGGCCGTACTCTCGCACGTCGCACGAAAGCCATCACCTCCGCCAGATGTCGCGGACACACAGCACCGTGGCCGTCATGCCACCAGACTCCAGGAGACGGTAGTGATCCCCATTCGAGACGAGAACCCGACCCGATCGATCCCGTGGGTCACGATCGCATTCATCGCCGCGAACATCGGCGTGTTCATTTACGAGAACACGCTGGACCCGCAGGCCCTCGAAACGTTCTGGGTCACCTGGTCGATCGTGCCGGCCCGACTCCTGGCGGACCCCCTCTCGCCTGCGGAGATCGCGACCGTCTTCACCTCGATGTTCATGCACGCGGGGTGGGTCCATCTGATCGGCAACATGCTGTATCTCTGGATCTTCGGCAACAACATAGAGGATCGCCTGGGCCCCGCGCGTTTCGTTGTGTTCTATCTGGTCTGCGGCATCATGGGCGCGTCGGCGCAAGTCGTGACGGCCCCCGGGTCGTCGGTGCCGATGCTCGGTGCGAGCGGCGCCATCGCCGGTGTCCTCGGCAGCTATCTGCTCCTCTACCCTGGCGCCTCGATCGTCACGATAATCCCCGTGTTCTTCTTCATAGAGGTCGCCCGTGTGCCCGCATACCTGGTGATCGGCTTCTGGTTCGTACTGCAGCTCGGCAGTGGACTCGCAAGCCTTGGCGCCGCGGCGTCTACCGGCGGCACAGCGTGGTTCGCACACCTGGGGGGCTTTGCGGCCGGAGTCGTGCTCTCACTGCCGGTCTGGTACGCGCATCGTCGTCGCAGCCGATATCGGCCGGCCCGCTAGCGCCGGGAACGGCGCACGGAGCCTCAGTCGACCTCGGCGAGGAAGTCCTCGACGCACTGGACGCGCACCAACTGCCGCCGGAAGTACTCGCAGTACGGCTCCCCCGCCTCCTCACGATTCCGGCGCTCCACCGCCTCTCGACGAGAGCGCTCGGCGCTGACACCCTGCGAATCGGGCCCGATCGATGGCTCGCCGGCCCCTTCGACCTCGTTCAGCTGACGCACGACTTCCAGGGCGGCAGCGATGACGTTGGGCGTGGGCATCAGCGCCCGCAGCGTAGCGCCGCAGTGGGGACAGGTGAGGACCACCTCGACAGACTCCGAACCGTGGAACACCACAGCGGTGACGCTCTCAAGGCCCAGCTCGATACGACCGTCATTCGGACAGACGAGAGCGAATTCCATCGGTGTCACCTCCCTTGCCGTCCGAAATCATGATACCCCGGGCAGCCGTCGCATGCTGTGCTACCATCGCCGCATGCCTGAGGAGATACGCAAGCAAGACACGTGCCCGTCACAGCGGGCCCGGTTCGCACGGGGCCTGAAGCTCGGGCTCCCGATCTTCCTCGGATACGCCCCCATAGGCGCGGCATTCGGCATCGTCGCGCGTGGTCTGGGCTTCACCCCGCTTCAGGCGGCCGTCTGCTCGGGCACCGCCCTGGCCGGGGCGGGACAGCTCATCGCACTGCAGCTCCTGGGCGCGGGCGCGGGAGTCGCCGCAATCGTGTTCACCACCGCGATCGTGAACCTCCGCTACATCCTCTTCGGGGCGGCGCTCTCGCAGCACGTCACAGGGATGCCCCTCCTCCGACAGGCATTCCTCGCGTACACCCTCACCGATGAGACCTTCGCGGTCAACATCGACGACAGCCGCCGAGAGACCGCGAGCTTCGCCTCGATGGCGGGTGTGGGCGTGATCGCGTGGGCGGGCTGGGTCCTCGGCACCACTGTGGGGGCGCTTGCGGCGGGGGCGATCGGCGACCCGACCCGGTTCGGCGTGCAGTTCGCCATGCCGGCGATGTTCACAGCGCTTCTGGTCGCTCAGGCCGAGGACCGGACGCACGTGCTCACCGCGGTCGTGGCCGCGATCTTCGCCATCGGGCTCATGCTCATCCTCCCGGATCCCTGGTACCTGATCGTCGCCCCCATCCTGGCAGCGACCGTCGCTACGGTGGTACACCGATGAACAGCTCCGTCATCTGGGCGGTCGTCATCGGCATGGCGGTGGTGAACTTCGCGATCCGCTTCCCGTCCATAGCGATCCTGTCGCGCACTGAGCTTCCAGCATGGGCGAAGCGCTGGCTGTCGTACATTCCGGTGTCGGCGATGGCCACGCTCGTGGTGGGCGGCGTTGTCCGTCCTGACGGTCGCTGGCTCGGCCCGCTCGAGAATCCCTATCTGTGGGCGGCAGCGGTCACCGGTGTCGTGTACTGGCGGCTCCGGAGCTTTCTTGGCGCGACCGTCGTGGGCGTCATCTGCTTCCTGGCATTCACCGCACTGCTCGGCTAAACTCGCCAGGCAGATACCGCTCACCCAGGGGAGGTCCCATGTCGCTCGTCCGCCCGTTCCGCGCCCGCATGTACCGGCACGAGCCCGGTGCCGACCTGAGCGCGCTGACCGCCCCGCCGTACGATGTGGTCAGCCCGGATGACCGCACGGCGCTCCTGGTGCGCGACCCTCACAACGTGGTGGCGCTGGAGCTGCCCGACGGACCGCTCGACCCCGATGCCCCCGGCAACCGCTACGAGACCGGCGCCGCCACCTGGCAGCGATGGTTCGCCGAAGGCGTGCTCGTTGAAGATGACGCTCCGGCCATCTATGTGGTGGAGCAGTCCTGGGAGCACGAGGGCCGGCCCGTTCGTCGACGCGGCTTCGTGGCGGCGGTTCGCCTCCATCCGTTCTCTGATGGTGTGGTCCTGCCGCACGAGCGGACGCTTCCCAGGGCTATCGCCGACCGCCTCAACCTCACCCGCGCGACCGCGGCGAACCTCAGCCAGGTGTTCGGCTTGTTCTCGGATCCCGCAGGCGAGACGGACGCGCTGTTCGATGCGGCGATCTCAGGCGAGATCGTGAGTCACGCCACGGACGCCGACGGCGTCCAGAGCCGTGTCTGGGCCATCAAGGACGCCGACACGATCACGGCCGTGAGCGAGATCCTCGGCGGCCATCCGATCTTCATCGCCGATGGGCATCACCGCTACACCACCGCGCTCGCCTATCGGGATGAACGGCGCGCGGCTGATGCCGCAGCCGGACTGACGCCGGTCGACCCCGCCTACGACTACGTCATGATGACCCTCGTCAACATGGACGACCCCGACCTCCTCGTGTTGCCGACGCATCGGCTCGCGCAGGCCGAGGGCACGTTCGACGCCGAGGCGTTCTGGAGTGGGCTGGCCCGGCACTTCGACCTGACGGATCTCGCCGGCACCCCGTCGCATGCATTGCTGGACGCACCCCGCACCGCCTTCGGGGTCCGTGCCGCCGGTCGCGCGCCGCAGCTCGCCACGCTGAGGGCCGATGTGGACCCGGCCACCGTGATCGGGGGCGACCACTCTGACGCCTGGAAGCGCCTGGATGTTGCCGTACTGCAGGAGCTCATCCTGAAACCGCTCTTCGGGATCGATCCCGAGGTATCGGCCACGCTCGACCGCCTGTCGTTCGCCAAGAAGGAGGCCGACGCGCTTGCGAGCGAGGCTGACGCGGTGTTCCTGTTGCGCGCCACGCGCATGGACCAGCTCCGCGAAGTGGCCCTTGCCGGGGAGACGATGCCACAGAAGACCACGTACTTCTACCCCAAGCTGGCCTCCGGGCTGATCATGCGCTCGCTCGCGTAGCCCCTCATACAGAGGCACGGACGCTATGGCGGATCCACCCGGGCCCGCCATAGCCGTTCCTAGGGCCGATCGGTCGACCTCCGCACACCGACCCCCTCCACCATACGGCCGGTCAGGCGGGGGCACGCGTGACCGATGCGACACCGGTCACAGCTCGGCTCGACAGGTCTGCACGACTCGCGCCCGACCAACCAGGTTGCAAGATCCAGCACTCCAGGCGAATCCGGACAGGCGCTTCTGGCGGCCTCAGCAACCGCTTCCGGCGTGTCTATGTCGACCATGCCCGTACGCAGAAAGACCCGGCGCACATGCACGTCGTACGCCACACTCCCGCACTCGGTACCTGTGAGATGGACCCCGAAGTGCCGGACGAGTATCTCCGCGGCCATGACGGCCTTCTTGGGACCGATGCCCTTGAACGCCCGCAACCGTGCGACGACCTCTGTGAGCGGAGTCCCGTCCAGCCAGATCGCCGATGCGTCACCGCCGTACTCAGCGAGCAACCGGGCGGCAGCCTCGGTGATCCACGTCGGCAGCGTCTTCACGAACCTGTGCAACGCCGGCGGCGCCGACACCGCGTCCGCAACGCACCCGGGTTCTTCCGCGAGGCGCACGAGATCGAAATGGCCCAGCCGCTCCGCGAGCAGGTACGGGCCAGCCCAGGCGCGCTCGGCAGGGACCCCCTGCGTGAACAGCACGCCGAGAAGGAACGCGTCAGGCCGGGACTTCAGGAACGCGTCGGCGATGGGGTCGTTGGTGAAGGCACTGCCTGTCTGCGCCGCGCCGGCGGCGGCGAGCTCCTCGCCATACGCACGGAGCGCCGCACCGGCGGCCCGGGGTGAGCGTGGCGGGTCACCGACCGGGGACGACCCGGCGCCCGGGCTCAGTGGTAGCGCAGCCATAGGCGCTCTAGAGTCCACCCCGCCACTCAGCTTCGCGGGCCGTTCGTCAGGAAGAAGACGCACGTCGTGCAGACCTCTTTCGCCGCCGCCGAGCGATCGACGGCGGGATCGAGCAGCAACCACGGGTCACGTGCGAGCTGGTGGGTGTCACGATCGCACTTCGAGTAGAGGCACGACAGCGGGCACTGCTCGTGAGGGTCGATTGCGTGAGCACAGCGCTCGCGCATCTCATCGTCACATCCTCTGTTCGACCAGCAGGCCATACGCGCCGCCCTTCTCACGCCATCTGTCACCAGGGTACCCGATGCCGGTCATGTGCGTCCGAAGGGACCGCGCGCTGAACCGCTTCTCACTACGAATTCGTGCGTTCTGAGCGACACACGACCCGGGCGCCGCCACTCCCCGCCCCGCGAGACAGGAGTGCGCGCCCGGGCCCTGCGTCCCGCTCTACGGCCGACCGCGAAACGACCGGCTCGGAGTAGGCTCGATCTGTCCCTGGTACTTGCTGCCGAGCTCAGGTGAGCCGTACGGACGATCGACCGGAGTGCTCATCTGCATGAAAGAGATCTGTCCGATCGCCATCCCGGGGGTCAGCACGATGGGCAGATTCGCCACGTTGCTGAGCTCAAGCGTGAGCGTGCCCACCCAGCCAGGGTCCACGTAACCGGCTGTGGAGTGGATGAGCAGCCCGAGCCGCCCGAGGGACGACTTTCCTTCGAGCCGGGCGACGATATCGTCTGGCAGCTCGATGCGCTCGATCGTCGCCCCCAGCACGAACTCACCCGGATGCAGCACGAAGGGCTCGCCCGCCGTGGCCTCGACCGGGTCCATCAACCCTACCTGCTCGACCGTTGGGTCTATATACGGGTACCGCGAGTTGCGGAACACCTGGAACGCCGAGCCGAGATGCAGATCGATGCTCGAGGGCTGGATGTCCCCCGGATCGCACGGATCCACAACGATCCTGCCCGCCGCCATCTGCTGCCGTATCGTCCTATCGGAGAGAACCACGCCGATCAGCCTACGCGCACTTGCTGTAGCCGCAGGCACGACACACGGCGCAACCGCTCTCGTGCTCGAGAGCGCCGCCACACTCGGGACACGCGCCCGACAGGTTCACGAGGCCATCGGTGTTCTTCGAGACGAGCGTGGACGCCTGCCCCGTCTCCATCCACTCGAGGTAGTGCTCCATGGCGATGCCCACCGCATCGGCACAGGAGAGTACTTTGCCGCCCTGCGCCCACGCCGGGCTGGGGCACCTGATCCCACGGAGATGCTTGAGAATCGCCTGCGGATCGACTCCAGCGCGCAGCGAGACAGAGATCATCCGGGACAGCGCCTCGGACTGACTCGCCGCGCACCCACCCGACTTGCCCATCTGCGTGAAGACTTCGCACAGACCCTGCTCATCCGAGTTGATCGTCACATACAGGTTCCCGCAACCCGTCTGGATCTTCTCCGTCCGACCCATCGTGACCGAGGGCCGCGGCCGCGGCTCGATCTCCCCGTGACGGCCGGCGTCCGCAGGCTCGCCCCCCCTTGACGTCTTGCCGGTTGAGAGGACCTGGTTCTCCTTGCTGCCGTCGCGGTAGATCGTGACGCCCTTGACGCCAAGCTCGTGGGCGAGGTCGTAGACGTGCCGAACATCGTCGATCGTTGCTTCGTTACCGAAGTTGACGGTCTTGGACACTGCGTTGTCTGTCGACTTCTGGAAGGCAGCCTGCATGCGCACGTGCCACTCGGGAGCGATGTCATGCGCGGTGACGAACACGTGCTGTACGCTGTCCGGCACACCGTCGATACCATGCACAGAGCCGTGGTCCGCGATCAGGGACATCAACTCGCGGCTGTAGAAGCCCTGCTTCACTGCCACATCCTCGAACAGCGGGTTGACCTCCACGAGCCGATCGTTGTCCATGACGGTGCGCACGTACGAGACCGCGAACAGCGGCTCTATGCCTGAAGAGCAGTTCGCGATGATCGACAGTGTGCCGGTCGGCGCGATGGTGGTGACGGTCGCATTGCGCAGACGTACGCCTTCGGGCGTGTCGTAGACGGAGCCCTCCCAGTTGGGGAACACACCGCGCTCTTCGGCGAGCTTCATGGACGCACGACGGGACTCGGCCTGGATGAAGCCCATGACCTTCTCTCCCAGCGCCACCGCTTCATCGGAGTCATAGGCGATGCCCATCATGATGAGCATATCCGCCCACCCCATGACGCCGAGGCCGATCTTGCGGTTACCCGCCACCAGCTCAGCGATCTTGTCGAGCGGATACTGGTTGACCTCGATGACGTCGTCGAGGAACCGCACGCCCCGATGGACGACGTCGGCCAGGCGATCCCAGTCGACTTCACTGCCGGCTTCGCCGTAACGGACGAATTTGGACAGGTTCACCGAGCCGAGGTTACACGCCTCGTACGGCAGCAGCGGCTGCTCACCACACGGGTTGGTCGACTCGATCTCGCCGAGCAGCGGCGTGGGATTGTCGCGATTCATGCGATCGATGAAGATGATGCCCGGATCGCCAGTGGCCCATGCCATCTCGACGATAAGGTCGTAGACCTCGCGTGCGTCGAGCTCGCCGGCCGGCTCCCCGCTCCGGGGATTCCGCAGCTGGTACGTGCCCTCGGCCTTGACCGCATCCATGAACTCCTCGGTGAGGGCCACTGAGATGTTGAAGTTCTGGAAGTCGCCGTCGAGTTTGCACTTCACGAACTCGACGATGTCGGGATGATCGATGCGAAGCACTCCCATGTTGGCGCCCCGGCGCGTGCCGCCCTGCTTCACGGCCTCCGTGGCCTGGTTGAACACCCGCATGAAGGATATGGGGCCGCTGCTGACGCCCTGCGTCGAGCGGACCTGGTCGCCCGCCGGGCGCAGCCGCGAGAACGAGAAGCCGGTACCTCCACCTGACTTGTGGATGATTGCCGTGTCCCGCACCGCACCGAAGATCGAGTCCATCGAGTCGCCCACTGGAAGAACGAAGCACGCGGACAGCTGCTGCAGCTCGCGACCGGCGTTCATGAGCGTCGGTGAATTGGGCAGGAACTCGAGCGATGTCATGAGCTCGTAGAAGTCACGTGCGGTCTCCGCGACCTGCTCCGGCGACGCTCCGAACATCCCCTCTGCGGAAGCGATGTTCTCGGCGACCCGGATGAACATGTCAGAGGGCATCTCGATGGCCTGCCCATCGTCGTCCTTCTTCAGATACCGCTTCTGCAGGACCTTGAGGCTGTTGGGAGACAGAGTCTCGTCGATCGTCCTCGAGTACGTAGCTGTGTCCTGCTCGGGCATCGTGAACTCCTCCTTGCGATTCTCAGACATGAAGTGCCACCGGTGATGCTGTTGCCCCCGTGACACAATATATTGCGCTTACCGATTCTAGCCGCCCAAGATATGGGGTGCAATGCGGAATCCTTCCCGCCCGACGAACGGTCACCCACGCCATTCCTGCGGTGCTCACGGGACCTCACGCGGCCGCCGCGCGGTGACGAACGCACACGTACCGACGCCGCGACCCCGCTGAGTCCCTGGACACGAACGAAGAACGCCGCCCCTAAGGGCGGCGTTCTACTCGTTTCGCAGTGTGGAACGGAAGATCTAGACGGGTTCGACCCTCTGGCTCTCAGGGCTCTCCTCCCGGCTGACACGCTCGACGCCCTTCGCGAGCGTAAGCTGCGACATCGGGCATCCACGGCAGGCGCCCTGCAGGGCTACCTTCACAACACCGTCTTCTGTGACCTCCACAAGCTCGACATCGCCGCCATCGGCCTGCAGCGCCGGCCTGATCTTGTCGAGTGCTGCCTGAACGCGTTCCTTCACAGGACACTCCTTCCACGGGATAGCCGGGGTGGACCGGCATTCACGTTATCGCCTCGCCGATCCGCATCCGTGCGGAACGACGTACCGGGCGATTCTAGCAGAAGTCGTGCCGTGTTCCGTGCGAACGCGCATCGTTCGTCTGCGAGAACGAGAACGACCGCAGAAACGGGTCGAGCCGTCGGATGTGTTCAGCGACGTCCTACTCTCCCACGGACTACACCGCAGTACCATCGGCGCTGGAGGGCTTAACTTCCGAGTTCGGAAAGGGATCGGGTGTACCCCCTCCGCCATAGCCACTGAACACATCCGACGGCTCGCGACCGTCGAGTGTTGGAACACTCTTCTGCTGTCAATAGCACGCTCCGGGCGTTTCGCGCCCTGAGAGCTGCATAGCGAGTCAGAACATCTTGAATAGAAGATCAAGACCTCGGCCTATTAGTACCGCTCGGCTGAACACATTGCTGTGCTTATACCTG
>CAZSUO010000012.1:0-14657 GCA_964610065.1 uncultured Coriobacteriaceae bacterium
CTCGCCGGTGGAGCGCAGCGCCGCGATCGCATCGGCTTCTTTGTACTCTGTGAGGTCAGGGACGACCACCTGGGCTATACCGAGGCTGACCACGATGTTGATCGCGGTACCCTGCTCGACCTTGTCACCAGCTTCCGGGTCCTGACTGATGATGATGCCCGGTTCCACGGTGTCGCTGTTCTCGGTGCCGACCACACCCAGCGTGAGACCGGCGGCCTCGAGCTCGGTCTGGGCCTGCTCCTCGGTGAGGCCGGTGAGCGGTGGCACGACCACGCCGCCTCCACCAAAGGCGCCAAGCGCGTATGCCACACCGAGGCCCACCACGAGCAGCGCGGCAACGATAGCCACCCACGTCCAGGGGCTCATCCGACGCTCGGGGACCGGCTGCATACGCGGGACGCCGCCCGCTGGACGGGCGCTCGCGGCCCGCTCCACTGGAGGCAGCACGCTCGTATGGTCGGGTGAGGCCGCGCCGGCGTACACGCCACCGGCTGGCGCCTCACCATTGGCTACCCGGCGCAGGTCGTCGCGCATCTCGGTGGCCGAGTCATAGCGTTCGGCGGGGTTCTTGCGCATAGCGCGCAGGATCACGGCCTCGAGCGCCGGCGGAATCGATGCGCGCACCTGCCGCGGCGGAACAGGCTCGTCGTTCACCTGCTGCAGCGCGGTGGCTACGGGGGTGTCCGCATCGAACGGCGGCCTGCCGGTCACCATCTCGTACAGGGTGACGCCGAGCGAGTAGAGGTCGGAGGCGGGGGAGAGCTGCTTCCCCTGTGCCTGCTCAGGACTGATGTACTGGGCGGTGCCCAGCACGGAGCCCGTCTGTGTCATCGTGGTGTTCCCAGCGCGTGCGATGCCGAAGTCCATCACCTTCACGGTGCCGTCTGAGGCAAGGACGATGTTGTGCGGCTTGATGTCGCGATGGATGATGTCATATCCATGCGCCACCGCGAGGGCGCTGCATACCTGTGCGGCGTACTCGGCGGCCTTGTGCGGATCGAGAGGGCCCTGCTGCGAGACGAGCGACTTGAGGTCGACGCCCTTCACGTACTCCATGACGATGTAGTAGGTCTCACCGTCGCGGCCCCAGTCGTACATGTTCACTATGTTGGGGTGTGAGAGATTCGCCGCAGCCTGCGCCTCCTGGCGGAAGCGTGCCACGAACGTCGGGTCGGATGCGTAGCGCGGATGCAGCACCTTGACGGCAACGGTCCGGCCGAGGACTTCGTCCACCGCCTTGAACACATCAGCCATGCCACCGGAGCCGATCTTCTCTATGACTCTGTATCTACGTCCGAATACGACATCGTCCACGGATGAACCGCCCTCTCCTACAAACTGTACGGCGCCAGGACGCCGCCTCATTCTACCGTATGGGTAGCACCCCCGCAGCGGTCCCTACCGAGCGGCCCGCAGACCCGCCTCGAGTACCGTGCGCGCCGCCGGTGCGGCGACTGAGCCGCCCACGCCCGAGTTCTCCAGAACGATCGCCACAGCCACACGCGGTTCCTCGGCGGGGGCGAACCCCACGAACCAGGCGTGAGTCTCGACGGACTTGCCGGTCTCGGCCGTGCCGGTCTTGCCTGCCACGGTCACTCCCTCGATGGCGGCCCGTCCACCCGAGCCCGAGCGGACCACGGCTACCATCGCGTCGGTGACCGCCTCGGCGGTGACCTGGTCGATCGCGTTCGTCCAGGTGCGGGGAGTGGTGCCGGTGATCACCCGGCCCGACCGGTCGGTGATCGCGTCGATGAGGTACGGGCGCATGACCGTGCCATCGTTGGCGATACCGGCGGTGATCAGTGCCATCTGGAGTGGGGTGACCTGGGGCCCCGGCGGGCTTTCATGCTCGCCCACCGGCTGCCCAACGCCAGCCCACGCGGTCTCCCAGACCGTCATCTCGTTCGGGTCGGGCATGAGCGACGCGACCGTGGGCAGGTCGAACGGGATGCGCGAGCCGATGCCGAACTCCTCGCACTGCGCCACGAGCCGCTCGGCCCCGATGTCGCGGGCGAGCTGGCCGAAGACCGTGTTCACGGAGCTGGCGGTGGCCTTGCGCAGATCGATCGCCCCGTACGCACCGCCGCCGTAGTTGGTCACCGGTGCACCGCCGATGTCCATCCTCGCCGGACCTGTGTAGGTGGTCTCCAGTGACGCCACCCCGCTTTGCAGCGCCGCCGCGAGCGTGACGACCTTGAAGGTCGATCCCGGCGGGTAGAGGCTCCTGCCCACGCGGTCCACGAGCGGCGCTCCACTGTCGTCGTCCGAGAGGGCCTCCCACGCCTCGTCGATAGCCCCGGGGTCGTATCCGGGGTTGGACGCGTAGGCGAGCACGGCGCCGGTGGTGGGGTCGATGGCGACACACGCCCCACGCCGGTCGCCGAGGGCCGCCTCGGCGGCTGCCTGGACCCGTGAGTCGATGGTGAGCCGCACGTCGTTGCCCGGGACCGGCGCACCGGCGGCCGCCTCGATCATGTCGGCGAGGTTCGCGAAGTCGCGCTTCCCGGCGAGTGCCTCGTTAGCCGCCGCTTCGATCCCCGCGCGTCCGTACTTCAGGCTGTGGTAGCCGAGCACGTGGGCCGCGGTGTCGCCCTGCGGATACCGCCTGTTGTATGTCTTGCCGTCACGCACCGAGTCGGCGAGCACCACCCCGTCGGCGGTGATGATGGCGCCGCGCTCCTGGCGCATCTCGGCGGTCAGGCCGCGGGTGTTCGCGGGGTTCGCGGCCAGCCGGTCTGCGGAGATGACCTGGATGTAGGTGAGGTTTGCCACGAGCGCCGCCATGAGCACCGCGACCATCACGCCCACACCCGTCAACCGGCGGGTGAGCGCCAGTCGGCCGAGCAGGCCCGTGCCGCCCGATACGACGAGGTCGGTGTCGCTGCCGGTGCCCGCGTCCCCAGCGCGCATGAGCAGGCCGAGGAGGATGAAGTTGGACAGCAGCGAACTCCCGCCGTAGCTCACGAACGGGAGCGTGATGCCGGTGAGCGGGATCAGCCGGGTCACACCGCCGACGATCACGAACGACTGCAGTCCGACGATCGCCACCAGGCCGGTCGCGGTGATGGCGGCCATGTCCGAACGGGCGCGGGCGGCGGTGGAGAGCCCGCGCAGGCAGAACACGAGGAAGGCGATGATGATCGCCGCCCCGCCGAGCAGGCCGAGCTCCTCGGCGATGGCCGTGAAGATGAAGTCGGTCTCCACGAACGGTATCCGCCCCGGCAGCCCGCGCCCCACGCCCAGCCCGATGACGCGACCGTCCGCGAGCGCGAACAGCGACTGCACCAGCTGGTATCCGCGCCCGGCGGCGTCCGCGAACGGATCGAGCCAGATCGCGACCCGCTGCTGCACGTGCCCGAACATCAGGTAGGCGGCCGTGGCTCCCACGGCGAACAGTCCGAACCCGGTGACCACGTACGCGGGCCGTCCGGTGGCTGCGTAGAGCATCACAAGGAAGGTGCCGAAGAACAGCAGGCTCGAGCCCAGGTCCTTCTCGGCCACGAGTACGACGAGGCTTGCGGCCCACATGAGCAGCAACGGGCCGAGGTGTCGAGCGGGCGGGAGCCAGACGCCGAGCGTGCGCTTGGTGGCGACCGAGAGCACCTCGCGCTTCTCGGCGAGATACGCGCCGAGGAAGAGCACGATGAGGATCTTGGCCACCTCGGCGGGCTGGAACGACAGGCCTGCGAACCGCAGCCAGAGCTTGGCTCCGTTGACCTCGACACCGATCACGGCGGGCAGGACCAGCAGCACGATACCGGCGAGGGCGATCGTGTACTTGTAGCGGGCGAGCCGCTCCAGCGAGGGTACCACCGCGAGCGTGGCCACCAGCGCCACGATGCCGGCGAGCACCCAGAGCACCTGGCTCTGCGCGAGCTCGGGGTCGAGTCGCGTGATGGTGGCGAGTCCCACGCCCGTGAGCAGGAACGCCACGGGCAACAGCACCGGGTCGGCGCCGCGCGCGAGGAAGCGCGCCGCGAGATGCGCGAGCATGAAGCACCCGAAGAGGCCGAGCGGCACCGCGAGCTGCGCAAGGCCGATATCCCCTCCACCCACTCCGTGCACAAGAACGAACAGCAGCACCACTGCGGGAGCGGCGGCCAACAGGAGGGCGAGCTCGGTGTCGCGTCTGGTCCGCATCGACGGCTAGGGTGCCGGGGACGGGGAGGTCTCCGCCGCCCGTAGCCGGTAGGTCTCCACGAGGCTGCGCGCATCGGCAAGTCCGTCCACCTGGATGCCCTGCGCAAGGCGGGCCTGCGTGATCGCGTCGAGCGCGCTGACCGGCACGGTGGTGACGCTCGACAGCTCGTGCAAGGTGAAGCCGGCGAACGTACCGGGTACGCCCTCATAGACGGCAACGTATCCCGCCTCGTCGATGAGGTACGCCTGCGAGCGCGCGTACGAACGTGCCGCGAGTGCCGCGCCGCCGACCACGGCCAGCGCGGCGAGCAGCCACAGCACCCGCACCGCCCACCTTCTGCCGGCGCCGGTTCTCTGCGACGTCCCGCGTGGGCGCGTTCCGATGTCCGCAACGACCACGGTGACGTTGTCTTGTCCGCCGGCCTCAAGTGCGCGTGCGATCAGCTCGTTCACGGCGGCGTCCGGGGTGGGTGCGGTCGCGAGGACCTCCTCGATCTCCGGATCGGGGACCATAGTGGTGAGTCCATCGGTCGCGAGCAGCAGGCGGTCACCAACGGCGGCCTCGGCCTCGAATGCGTCCGCCATCATGTCGGGGTCGGAGCCGAGCGCGCGGGTGATCACGCTGCGGTTGGGGTGCGTGCGCGACTCTTCGGCGGTTATCCTGCCCTGCCGAACGAGGTCGGCCACGAGCGAGTGGTCGTCGGTGAGCTGCTGGAGCATGCCACGGTGCAGCAGGTAGGCACGGCTGTCACCCACGTGTGCCACGGATAGGCGTGTGCCGTCGAGCATGACGGCGGTGAGTGTCGTGCCCATGCCCGACTTCCCTCGACCGCTGGCCGCCGCTTCGATGACCGCCGTGTTCGCTCTGCGTATCGCCCGGCTGAGCGCCTTCGCGTCCGCGGTGCGCGGCGCCGCCTCAAGGAGGGTGTCGATGGCGATCGAGCTGGCGATCTCGCCTGCCTGATGGCCGCCCAGTCCATCGGCCACCGCGAACAGGGGCGGCGCGAGGAGGAACGCATCCTCGTTGCCCGAGCGGACGCGGCCCACATGGCTATCGCCCGCGTAGGCCGAGTGCAGTGAGGCGCTCATAGCTTCACCACCTCGATCCTGTTGCGGCCGAGCTCGATGGTGTCGCCGGGGCCGAGGGGGAGGGGACGCCGTACCGGCTGCCCGTTGAGGAGGGTGCCGTTGGTCGACCCGAGGTCCTCGAGCACCGGGCCGGTCTCGGAGAGGCTCACGCGGGCGTGGGTCGAGGACACGAAGTCATCGGCGATCACGAGGTCCGCATCGGGTGAGCGGCCGATCAGAACGGGGCCGCCGAGCGGAATGCTCACACCGGTGATCTCACGCGGTCCGCGGGTCACCCTCAGTGCGAGTCCACCGCCGGCGCGGCGCGCCTGCCCGCCGATCAGTCCGATGCCGGTCTTCACGGCAGCGATCAGGAAGAGATAGAGGAGTCCGAGGAGCACGATGCGCCCGAAGAGCAGAACGACGTCGACCATCGCTCATCCTCTCGGTTCGTGGTAGACGAGACGGGCCAGACCGATCTCGATCACATCACCGTCACGCAGGCGGACGCGCTCGACCGGCTCCCCATTGACGCGCGTGCCGTTCGTCGATCCGAGGTCGGTGATCGCCCACCCGGCATCGAGTCGCACGAATGCGGCATGGCGACGTGAGACGTTCGCGTCGTCGAGATGGATCTGGCACTCCGCGAGCCTGCCCACGACCACCTGGTCGCCGCTGAGCGCAACGTCATGGCCGAGGTCGCCTACGGTGACGGTGGCCAGCCCCGGCGTCGCCGGTGAGCCTGACGTGGAGTGCGTGGACGGTGCGTGCGGTTCCTCGGAGAGTGTGGCGCTCACCCGGAACCGGCCCAGGCGCAGGTCGTCGTGCACGGTGAACTCGACACGCGGCTTGCCGTGCAGGTGGTAGCCACTTTCCCGTGCGTGATCGGCAACGTATGTGGCAAGCTCTCCCGCAAGCGTCGCCCGGAACGCGCCCAGGTTCTCGCTGTCTTCGTGGGAGAGCGCAACGGTATACGAGGTGGGGGCGTAGACGGTGGCAACACCAAGGCTGCGGCCGTCATCAGCCGCGCGTGCGAGCGCCCGCGCGATCTCAACGGGCTGGACAGGTGAGCGGAACGCACCGGCGAACACGCCTTCGATGGCGCCACCGATCCTGTCTTCGAAGTCCGAGAGGATGCCCATGTGCCTGCGCTGTCGTTGGGGTCTGTGCGGAAACCCCATCATACCAGCGTGGTTCTCGGCCACCTGCAGGATGTCGCCGGGCTGTTGCCGGAGCGATACGGTGCGAATCGGCCACGCGCCTCCGCGCCCGGGCGGCATCGCACCGTGACGGGCATGCCTTACGCGTCGAGCGGCTGGGCCGGCGGACCGAGCACGATGACGGTGATGAGCACCGCCCATGCGATGCCGAGGTCGACCGCCGCGGCCGGGAGCAGACCGGCGATGCGGCTCAGCAAACCCCACAGCACGTAGCCGCCAGCGATGATGGCGATGCCGACGGTGGCGCCGAGGATGGCCGACGCGCGCGTGCGGCGCCCGCACAGCGCGGAACACGCGAAAGCGGCGAGCGCCCAGGCGGCGACCACGATGAGCACTCCGGGATCGCCGATCGTGTGGAGTGCGGCATCGGCGGCGGTCACGCCGCTCCACGGACGCCAGAGCCAGCTCCAGCCGGGCGTGAGAAGCGGTGCGTAGCCGCCCATGGCCGCGCTCACGAGCATCGTCAGCAGCGCCGAGACGCCTCCGGCGGTGGCCGCCAGCGGTGGTGGGAACGCGAACCCGGCGAGCAGCGGGGCGGCCGGCGCCATGCGCGCGGCGCCCAGCAGGGGGCCGGCGGCCGGGAGCAGCGCGTCACCTTCGCCGTGGCGACCCACGACCACCCAGTGGGTCGCAAGCAGCACGAACGCGGCGACCCCGATCCACCACTCGGCGACCACACCCAAACCCACCGAGAAGGACACGCCTCCGAGCGCCAGTCCGAGGCCGGGCGCAAGCGCCCCCGCGAGGGCCGCGAGCGCGCCCGCCGCAAGACCGGCCTCGCCGTTCGGCAACAGTGCGCTCACACCCGCCCACCCGAGCCAACCGGAGACGAGCGCCGCGGCCGCCCGGCGGAACCACCCCGAATACGGGGAAAGGGCGTCCCACAGTCCCCGCCGGCCGTACTCTCCCTCATACTCGACGTCATCACCGAGTGCGTCATCGAGGTAGTGCGCAAGGCTGCGTCGGCCGAGCCGCGCGTCACCGAGCATGGGCGCGAGTGCGTCGGCGAGCTCGTCGACCGAACTGTACCGGTCGTCGGGATCGGGGGCGAGCGCGTCGAGCAAGACCTCGTCGATAGCTTCGGACAGCATCGGTTCGAACTCCGAAGGCGCGGGGACCGGCGCGACCTCGATCTTGAAGAGAGAGCCTTCGGCTGTGTCCGCGTCGAACGGGTTGGCGCGGGTCAGGAGTTCGTACAGAAGCGCACCGAGCGCCCACACATCGGTGCGTTCGTCCACGGGTTCCCCGCGCAGCTGCTCGGGTGGCATGTAGCCGAGCGTGCCGCTTGCACCCCGGGCCCGGCCCGTCGCATCCGTGAGCGCTGCGATGCCGAAGTCGGCGACCTTCACGCGGCCGTCCCGCGTGACGAGGATGTTCGCGGGCTTGAGGTCGAGGTGCAACACGCCGTTGGCGTGTGCGAAGGTCACCGCGCCGGCCACGGCCTCGAGGACCGCCGCGCACTCGTCGTGGTCGAGGGGCACACCGCGCTCATCGAGGATGTCCGCGAGGGAGGCGCCGTCGATGTCCTCCATCACGAGGAACGCCGCCTCGTCATCGGTGTCCCACTCGTGCACCGTGACGATCGCGGGGTGGTTGAGCATCGCGGCGGTACGCGCCTCGGCGAGTCCCGCGCGCCGGACGGGGGCGTGTCCGCTTTCGAGCGGAAGCCGTTTGATGGCCACGCGCCGGGCCATCTTGGTGTCGAACGCGAGCACGACAGAGCCGAACCCCCCGGACCCGAGGTCGGCCAGCGGACGATAGCGGTCGAGGATCAGCTGCTCTTCCACGGTGCTCCAGTGTCGCTGCTGGTGCGATTGTACGCCAGCTCGGGCGGCCGGGGCCGGGAACACGAAAGGGCGGGGCATGATGCCCCGCCCTGTGTCGTCCGACTGAGCGTGTCTACTCGGCGACGATCTGCACGAGTTCGAGGTCGAAGGTGAGGTCCTGACCCGCGAGCGGGTGGTTGAAGTCGAGGGTGACGGTCTCGTCGCCCACCTCGGCGACCATCGCGTTCACGCGGCGGCCCTCCGGATTCTGCAACTCCACGCCCCAGCCGACCTGCGGCACGTCATCGCCGAACGCCTCGCGGGGGAACTGCTGGAGGGCCTCCGCAACGCGCTCTCCGTACGCTTCCGCGGCCGGGATGGTGACGGTCACGGTCTGGCCCACCTCGAGCTCCGCCACCGCGGTCTCGAAGCCGGGGATGACGTCGCCATCGCCGAGGGTGAAGCTGATCGGGTCACGGCCGCGGCTGGTGTCGAACTCGGTGCCGTCGGCGAGCGTGCCGGTGTAGTGCACGCGGACGGTGTCGCCGTTCTGAGGTTTCACGAAAGGATCTCCTGTCATTCGGAAGCAGTGGTTCGGTATCACACTCTACAGCACAGCGCGGGGCCGCGCTCACGCGGGGCATCGCCTGTGGCCGGTCAGGAGCGAGGACGTGCGGCCCGTCAGGATGCCCGGACGTACACGATCGGCGTGTCGAATCCGGCGAGGCGCTCACCATCACGGATGAGCAGCTCCGTGACCCAGAGCGCATGCTCCGTGACCCTGAGGGAGAAGTGGAAGAGGGTGCCGGACGAGAACTCGCTCACGTTAGAGCCGAAGTACTCCCCGTCGCGCTCTTCGAGCTCGAGCGGTGTGAACCGTGGTGACAGCGTGATGGCGTCATACGGAAGCCGAAGCTGCGTATCCTCCGCCCTGAGGGCCGTGGTGGGCGTCGTGGCAGGCGGGTCGTACGACGAGAGCACTATGCGGCCCCGCTCGTTCAGCGCGTACAAGAAGAGGTAGTTCTTGTCCACCTGCCGATCGCCGAGGTCGAAGTGGCTCTCCTCGATCACGAATCGACCCGGGAAACCCGGCGGCAGGCCGACTATGCGCTCGTTGCACGGCGCGATCACGTGGCGGGCGAAGGGGTGGACGCGCTCCCCGCGGGCGTCCTCCTCGTGGCACTGTTCGCGGTTGTCGAAGGTGCCGCTGAGCATCTCGATGAACCGCGACAGATCATGCATGGTTTCCTCCCGGGCGTATGCCGTCGTCATGCCGGTAGCGTGTGCGGATGATTGCCGACTCGACTGTAGCCGAAAGCGCCGCATCGATGACAGTGCTGAGCGTTGCCCGCCGGCGTTGCCCCTGATAGAATGCCTATCTGCACCACACGCGGGTGTGGCGGAATGGCAGACGCGCATGGTTCAGGTCCATGTGGGGGCAACCCCGTGAAGGTTCAACTCCTTTCACCCGCACCAGTTCGATGCTACAGCGGCCCCGGTGTTCGCATCGGGGCCGTTTCATCAGGACCCCGGCAGGTCCAGCGCACGTCGGCGATCGACGGGTGACGCGACAGTGCCTGCCGCTGGGCGCCTTCACCCGCCAGCCCATCCCGGCGCGTATCTTGCAGGTATGGACCGCCAGGCGTCGTATACAGGATTGTTAGCCATCTATCGGCTTTCGGTAGCCGTTCGTCAGATAAGGATGTGCCCTTCATGCTTTCCGAACGCGTGCTCACCGGGGCTCTCCGGGTACTGAACCGGGGGTACATGGCTCAGTCGCCGGTCGAGATCACCCGTCTTCCCGATGCCGAGTCCGGACGTCAGTACTCGCTGTATCTGCACATCCCGTTCTGCGAGCGCCTGTGCCCGTACTGCTCGTTCAACCGCTTCCTGTACGGGGAGGACCGTGCGCGGGATTACTTCCGGTCCCTGCGCACCGAACTAGAGCGCACCGCGGAGTATGGCTACGATTTCGGCGCCCTGTACATCGGTGGCGGTACGCCGACCATCCTCGTCGACGAGCTGTGCACCACCATCGATCTGGCGAAGTCGCTCTATCCCGGTATCGGTGAGGTATCCGCCGAGTCGAGCCCGAACCACATCACCGACGAGTCGATCGACGCGTTGAAGGACCGTGTGCAGCGGTTCAGCGTGGGCGTTCAGAGCTTCGACGACCAGCTGCTCCAACAGATGGCCCGCTACGACAAGTACGGCTGCTCGGAGGCCGTCTTCGAGCGGGTGTGCTACGCCGCGGGCAAGTTCCACTCGCTGAACGTCGATCTGATCTTCAACTTCCCGAGTCAGACGCGGGCGATGCTGGAGCGGGACATCGAACTCGTCAAGCAGACCGGGGCGAACCAGACGACCTTCTACCCGCTCATGGCGTCGCCCAAGAACCGCCGTGAGCTTGCGCGCACCATCGGTGTCGTGGACTACGGGCGTGAGGCCGAGTACTACCGCGTCATCGTCGAGGGGCTTGCGCCCGACTTCGAACCGGCCTCGGCGTGGACGTTCTCGCGCGAGAAGGGCGGCATGATCGACGAGTACATCGTTGATTATGAGGAGTATGTGGGCGTTGGATCGGGCGCCATGTCGTACCTGGGCGGACGCATCTACAACAACACGTTCTCGCTCGACGACTACCGCGACCGGATCGCCGCGGGGCGGACTGCCGTAGCCAAGGCCGGTAAGCCGTACAGCAAGCTCGGCCGGATGCGCTACCGGTTCGTGACGGAGCTCTTCGGGCTCAGGCTCGACAAGCACAAGTTCCGCAGCGACTTCGGCGTCTCGATCGAGCGTGCGCTGCCGGTGGAACTCGCCTTCATGAAGCTCTCGGGCGGTATCGCCACCAACGACGATCGGTGGATCACGCTGACCCCCCGGGGTCGCTACCTGTTGCTGGTGATGATGCGCGAGACGCTCGCCACGTCGAACGACCATCGCGATCACGAGCGCGAGCTGCTGCCTGCACACGAGAAGGTGCTGCTCGACGACGTGGGTGCGTTCCCCTGTGGTCCCCCTCCCGAGAGGCTCTGCCCCGCCAAGTAGGGTGGTCATGCGTCCGGGTTTACATCAGTGCCGGTCCTGGGTCATCATGACCGTCAGGAGAGGTGGCGCTGATGACCCGCATAGACGAGCCTCGCAGCTTTGATGATGACTTCACCACCCATCATGCCTACGGCATGCTCGACTTCTATGAGAAGACGCTCACCGAGCTTGGCTATCGCTCGGCCCGGTATGAGGACATCGAGGGGCACATCGGTTCATGTCGCTTCGAGACGCCCAAATACGACACACTCAACCACGCGCTCTGGATGTGCGCCCAGACGCGCCTGTTCTTGCGGGCGGGGCGACTCGCGAAGGCGTATCGCTGGATCGGCACCATACAGGGCATCCTCCTGATGAACGGCGTGTTCAGCATCGTGGAGCTCAAAGACCATAATCGGCTCGAGCTCCCGCCCGTGACGCCGCGGGGGCGCAGGTAGGGCACAGGAGGGTACGTGGACGGCTATCAGCCGATACGGGGCAAGTGCTTCTACTGGCGGGAGCAAGTCGACGACAGCGACCGGTACAACACCCGCATGAAGCCCGAAGACTGGCATGTGGAGTGCAGCTGCTTCGTCGAGGGGACCCGCTGGTTCTATACCACCGGCACCACGCCGCCGGACTGCCCCGAGAAGCGTCACTGCCGCTACTACATCTACTTCAGCTGAAAAGCGAACGGCCCCCGAGGGGGCCGTTCCGGAAGTCGGCTGTGCGTGTGCGAGTCGTCCGTTGAAGCCGACGATTCCCCTGTCAGTAACGGCCGGGAAGTCCACCGCCCGCCACTATTCGCACCAGATACCCGGTGCCGTTGCAGCTGTTGCACGGGCGCCATTGCTTCGCACCCGGTCGTGGCTCCACGGTGATGACCCGGTTGCCCCTGCATACGGGGCATGTCTCTTTGCGAACCATCACGCACCTCCTTGCGCTGCATTGAAGATTATTAAACTTTCTTGCGAAGAAGTCCAGAGGTCGTTTGCCCACGAACGTACGTGGCCGACGGAAGATGTCCAGGAGGGGTGCGCGAGCCGCTCAGATGACGGGGCGTCAACGTGCCGGACACGGACCGCTGTCGAGGGCTTGCTGCATACACCCATGGAGGCGATAGGGTGGGTAGGTGCATACGGCGAGCGCGATTGGCGGAGATGAACGGAATGCTTCAGGTACCGAAGCCACTACAGATCCAGGCGTCAGCGGCGGCGATCGGCCCGCGCGCCGCGCAGGTCACCGAGCATGTCGCCGGGGCTATCGAACCTCACGTGAACCGGATGGTTCTGCTCCTCGGCCTCATCTATCCGCTTGCCATGGCGCCCCAGCTCTACAACGTCTGGGCGCTCAACCGCACCGCGGGTCTTTCGGCGATCACCTCGGTCATCGGCCTGACCGTAGCCATCACCTGGACGGTCTACGGGCTCATCCACAAGCAGAAGACCATCTGGATCGTGAACCTCGCCTGGATCGGCGTGCACGCCGCCATGGTGACCGGGTTGTTCCTCTAAGCCGACGCGTCGCGTTTACCCGATGTCGACCATGCCGAGGTCGCTCAGCACGCACCGCCCCATCCGCTGCCAGAGCTGCGTGGCCGCTTCGAGGTCGACCCGGGTGGGGTCAAGCGCGTACTGGATCGACAGCCCGTCCACGATGGCGATCGTGAGCAGCGCGAACGAAGCGAGCTCGCTCCGGGGCGTGCCCTGCGAGGCGTCGAGCACATCGAGCACGGTGCCCCGGTAGCCCGCGTATAGTTCGGCGATCCGGCCCCGTATCGACTCATCGCGCATGGCGTACGGGAATATCTCGAGGAGGGCGACGAAGCCCTGTGTGTCCTCGATGATCTCGCGCTCGCCCTCCATCAGCACGCGCAGCCGTGTGTCGCCGAGGGGGTACTGGTGGGTCTGCGCCACGAGGCCCCGGTTCGCCTCGTGGACGAGTGAGTCGACGAGGGCGACGATCAGCCCCTCCTTGTTGCCGAAGTGGTAGCCGATGCTCGCCTTAGATTCATCCGCCTCCTGCGCGACGGCCGAGAGGCTGAGCGCCGCGATGCCGTCGCGCTCCAGGATCCGGCGCGCCGCATCGAGCAGCCTGCGGGCAGTGGGCGGCAGGGACTCGATGGGGTCGTGCACGCGCAGTTCGAGCGCCTGCTGACGTGTGCGCGGCCTGCCCGGCCGGCGCTTCGGTTCCTCGGCTTCCATCGCCCGCTCACCTCCGTGGAGATCGTCTCACTTGAAGTATATAGCCAAAAGGTGTTTAGATTTGTCCGACCGGACGAATAAACTAAGATGAAGGCCGGTCCGCGTGACTGCACGGGCAGCGATCACCGGGTTGCACAGGAGGTTCAACACGTGGAGAAGCAGATGATCGTGGTGGCGCTCGGCGGCAACGCGCTGCTCCGTCGATCCGAACCCATGACGGCCGAGGTGCAGCGCGCCAACGTGCGCACTGCCGCCCGGGCGCTCGCACCGATCGCCGAGGCGCACAATCTGGTGCTCGCGCACGGCAACGGACCGCAGGTGGGGCTGCTCGCGCTCCAGGCGGCCGCGTACAAGGACGTGGAGCCGTACCCGCTCGATGTGCTCGGTGCGCAGAGCCAGGGCATGATCGCGTACATGGTGGAGCAGGAGCTCGGGAACCTGCTGCCGTTCGAGAAGCCGCTCGCCACGATCCTCACGATGGTCGAGGTCGATCTCGACGACCCGGCGTTCAAAGACCCGACCAAGTTCGTTGGTCCTGTGTATTCGCAGGATGAGGCCGATGCGCTTGCGGCTGAGAAGGGCTGGACATTCCGTCCCGACGGCCCGCACATGCGCAGGGTCGTGCCCTCACCCGAGCCGAAGCAGATCTTCGAACTCGACCCGATCCGATGGCTCGTGGAGAAGGACACGGTGGTGATCTGCGCGGGCGGCGGCGGCATCCCCACGGCGTACCTGCCCGATGGTACGCGCACGCTTGTGGGCGTGGAGGCCGTGATCGACAAGGACCTCGCCAGCGAGCTCCTCGCTCGCGAGCTCGGCGCGGACCTCTTCCTGATGGCCACCGACGCGCCGGGCGTGTACCTCGATTGGGGCACACCCGACCAGCGGCTACTCGGCCACACGACTCCTGCCGAGCTCGAGCGGCACACGTTCGCGGCGGGCTCGATGGGGCCGAAGGTCGAGGCGGCGATCCGCTTCGTGCGCAGCACCGGGCAGCGCGCCGCGATCGGGAGCCTGGACGACATCACAGCGATCGTGGCCGGCGAGGCCGGGACGATCGTTGAGCCCGATCCGATCGATGGAGAGGAGAGATAGGGGCCGGGTGCCGGCTCCTTGGAACAGACGCGCCGATACCCGATAAGGAGGACGCATATGGACATGCACACACTGCCCGCTCTAAGACGTCTGAGAGGCCGGCACTACCTGACCGACCTCGACTACTCGCGTCAGGA
>CAZSUO010000012.1:14757-23252 GCA_964610065.1 uncultured Coriobacteriaceae bacterium
TCCAAGAAGAACGAGACGATCGAGGAGTTGGCGCGGCACGCCACGGTCCCGGTGATCAACGGCATGGACGCGGACCGCCATCCGGCGCAGTCGATGAGCGATGCGCTCACCATCCTCGAGCACGCGGGCCGGCTCGAGGGCGTGACCTTCGCCTACCTCGGCGATGCGGCGCACCCCTGCAACTCGCTTGCGACCACGCTCACCAAACTCGGCCTGAACGTGCGGATCGGCAACGCGCCGGGGTATGAGATGGACGAGGCGCTCCAGAAGAAGGCTGCGGAGATCGCCGCGGAGAACGGCGGGAGCTTCCTGCTCACGCACGATCCGATGGAGGCGATCGAGGGGGCCGACTTCATCTACACCGACTGCTGGTGGTGGACCGGTCAGGAGGACGAGTACGAGGCGCGCATCAAGGCGTTCACGCCGTTCCAGGTGAACAGCGCGCTCATGGCGAAGGCCAAGGAGGGCGCACTGTTCATGCACTGTCTGCCTGCGATGCGTGGCGAGGAGGTCACCGACGAGGTCGCCGATAGCGATGCCTCGATCATCTTCCCGCAGGCCGAGAACCGCATGCACTTCCAGAAGGCGCTCATGCTGGCACTCATCGGCATCGATGAGTCGCCCGCCGATGAGCGGATGCACCCGATCGCGCGTGCATTGCTGACCTGAACCGAGGGGGCCTTCGGGCCCGGGGAGGAACTTCGATGGCTGCAGAGAGCGCACCAACCAAGCACAAGGTCTTCGGCCTCGCGTCGATGATCCTGTTCTCCGTCTCCGCGATCCTCGTGGGAGACACGATCGCTTCGTCCGCGGCGATGGGCGTGCAGGGCATGACGTTCTGGATCGTCCTCGCTGTACTGTTCTTCATCCCGTACGGGTTCGTCACCGCCGAGCTCGGCGCCGCATGGCCCGACGACGGCGGGCTCTATGTATGGGTGCGTGAGGCGTTCGGACCCATGTGGGGCACTGTCACCGCGTGGCTGTACTGGGTGAACGTGGCACTCTGGGCGCCGAGCGTGTTCGTCCTGTTCATCTACACGCTCACGGCGGCGTTCGGTATCACGATGCCGCTGTGGCTCGAGGCGCTGCTCGTGATCGCGCTCGTATGGGTGATGGTCGCGATCGGCGTGCTGCCCAAGCGGTACTCCAAGTGGGTGCCCAACGCATCGGCCGTGGTGAAGATGGTCGTGTTCCTGGTGCTCGGCGTCGCGGGCATCGCGGCCGCCATCAAGAACGGCGGTCTCGCCAACGACTTCGCGCTCGCCAACTGGGTCCCGGACATGTCGTTCGACAACCTCACGTACCTGCCGGTCGTGATCTACAGCTTCATGGGCTTCGAGCTCATGAGCTCGGTGGGCGACTCGGTCAAAGACCCCAAGCGTGACGTGCCGAAGATGATCTTCTCTGCCGGGCTCGCGATCCTGTTCATCTACATGTTCGCGACATTCGGCGTGCTCGCCGTGATCCCGGTCGATCAGATCGTCATCGAGACAGGCATCGTGGACGCGCTCAAGCCGGCGTTCGAGGCGGTCCTCGGCGCGGCGGCGGGGCCGGTGTTCGCGGTCATGGCCATCGGCGTGCTCTTCACGTTCCTCGGCAACATGGTGACCTGGTCGATCGGCGCCAACGAGTCCATCGCCGCCACCGGTATGGACGAGACGGCACCAGGAGTCTTTGGCCATATGCACCCGAAGTTCGACACGCCTGACTACGCGTTCTACCTCATGGGCATCATCGCCACCATCGTGACGGTGCTCACCTACGTGCTCTTCGGCAACAACGAGGGCATCTTCTGGGCGATCTTCTCGCTCAGCTCCGTGGTCTTCCTGCTGCCGTACCTGCTCATGTTCCCCTCGCTCGTGGCGCTCAGGAAGAAGTTCCCCGAGCAGCACCGGCCGTACAGGGTCCCCGGTGGTGACGCCGGCGCCTGGCTGTGGACCGTCCTGTGCGAGATCGGGATCCTGTTCACGCTGGCGCTCTTCTTCCTCGTGCCGCCCGAAGGCACGCCGCTCGGCGCGTTTTACGCGATCACCATCGGTGGCACGATCGTCTCCGTGGCGGTGGGCTTCTGGCTGTACCGCCATGCGAAGTCTCTCAAGAAGGCATAGACACGGTCCCCGACAGGAGAGGAGGCACTATGCCGAAGGTCATAGACAGCACGCCGAAGGCGGACGGGTTCCGCATGCCGGGTGAGTTCGAGCCGCATGCCGGTACCTGGATCCTGTGGCCCGAGCGCCCCGACAACTGGCGCCAGGGCGCGAAGCCCGCGCAGAAGGCGTTCGTCGAGGTCGCGAGTGCGATCGCGCGCTTCGAGCCCGTGACGATGGGGGTGAGCAACGCGCAGTTCGCCAACGCGCGGCAGATGTTGCCGCCGGAGGTGCGCGTGGTGGAGATCAGCAACGACGACTCCTGGGTGCGCGACTGCGGCCCCACCTTCGTGGTGAACGACGAAGGCGCTGTGCGGGGCGTGGACTGGGACTTCAACGCCTGGGGCGGCCTGGTGGACGGGCTGTACTTCCCGTGGGACAAGGACGACGCCGTGGCGGGCAAGATCTGCGAGATCGAGGGTGTGGACCGCTACAAGGCCCCGATAGTCCTCGAAGGCGGCTCGATCCACGTCGACGGCGAGGGCACCTGCTTCGTCACCGAGGAGTGTCTGCTCTCCGAGGGGCGGAACCCCGACCTCGGCAAGGAGGAGATCGAAGCCGCGCTCTGCGACTACCTCGGATGCGAGAAGGTCATCTGGATCCCGTACGGCATCTACAACGATGAGACCAACGGCCACGTGGACAACATCTTCGCGGTCGTGCGTCCCGGCGTGGTCGTGATCGCGTGGACCGATGACGAGAGCGACCCGCAGTACGCGCGGTCAGCCGCGGCCAAGGAGGCGCTCGAGGCCGCGACCGATGCGCGAGGGCGCTCGCTCGAGGTCCACACGATCCACATCCCCGACCCGCTCCTGATCACCGAGGAGGAGTCGCAGGGCGTGGATGCCGTGGACGGCACACTGCCCAGACTGCCCGGCGACCGTCAGGCGGCGAGCTACATCAACTACTACGTGGTGAACGGCGGTGTCCTCGTCCCGGCGTTCGGCGATCGGCATGACGAGGCGGCCTGCGCCAAGCTCCGGGAACTCTACCCCGACCGCGAGGTGGTGGCGATCGAGAGCGCTCGCGAGATCATCCTCGGCGGCGGGAACGTGCACTGCATCACCCAGCAACAGCCGAGAGGGTAGCGAACGGAGTTGCGCTCCGTGATGGCCACGCGTGAACGTGAAGGGCGGACCGGATCGACCGGTCCGCCCTTTCGTATCGCCAGCGTGCTTCCGCCCCGGGGACGTCTACATCGCTTCCTTGCTCGTCTCCTCGATCGCCTTGTCGATCTGCTTGCGCAGGACGTCAGGCAGGCCGGGGATGTCGATGTTCACGAAGCCGCGGGTGATCATCGAGACCGCCTCGTCCTTGGGCAGACCGCGCGTCATGAGGTAGTAGATCTCCTCGGCGGCGATCGGCGAGATCGCGGCCTCGTGGCTGAGCTCGGCGCCCGGTGCGCCCTCGCTTGCGAGGTCCGGGATGGCCCACTGCGTGGAGTCGGGCGACTGCACGATACCGCGGCAGTCCAGGTGCGCCTTGCAGTCGTTGGTGCGGCCGATGAGGCGGCCGCGTGAATAGACGACCGACTCGTCCATCGAGACGGTGCGAGCCACCGCCTCCGAGCGAGAGCCCTCGCCGATGAGCTGGGCCTCGCTGCCCAGGTCGATGTGGCTGTCCTTGAGGCCGTACACGATCGAGTTGAAGACCGCGGTGGAGTTCTTGCCCTCGAGCTTGGCCACCGGGAACGCCTGGATCGACTTCACGGGGGTGAGCAGCACGTAGTTGTTGATGTACACGCCGTCATCGTCGACGACGACGCCCGTGCGCGGCCGCACACTGAAGTCCTCGGCCCAGTTGTGCACCATCGTGAACGTGAGCTTGGCGCCCTTGCCCACGTAGAACTCGGAGATGCCGGCGTGCAGGCCTTCCTTCACGTCCACGTGCACGTTGCAGCCGGTGATGACGTTCGCCTCGGCGCCGTCCTCCACGATGATGATGTTGTGGACGTTCTGGCTGACGTTGCTCTCGCTCACGAACAGGCAGGCCTGGATCGGCTTCTCGACCTTGCGGCCGGCCTTCACGCGGATGAAGTAGCCCTCGGTCTGGTGGAGTGCGACGAGGGCGGTGTACTTGTCCTTGTCGGGCATGACCGCGCGCCACCAGTACTTCTCGAGCATCTCCTCGGGCCACAGTCGCAGCGCGTCTTCGGTGCTCATGATCTCGATGGCGTCGTCGAACGCCTTCTGCACGCGTTCGTAGATCGGCGTGCGGTCCATCTGGAAGTAGCTCGCGGAGCGGTCGGACTCGTCGGCCATGAAGCCCGAGTGGATGACCGTCTCCTTGACCTGCTTCTGCAGGCTTTCGAGCGTCTCGATCCTTTGCTGTTCCGAGACGGTCTTGAAGCGCGTGATGTCGACGTCGGGACCGAGGGCGGCCTGCTTGTCGATGGCGGACTCCGCGGCGACGCGGATCTCTTCGAGGCGCGCGATGGCGCTGGGGCTTAGCTGAGTGTCTGACATAGTTTGCACTCCACACAGGCGTCGTAACCGTGGCTGGATATCTCGTCGATCAGGTCGAGCGGGTTGCCCTTGCAGGCGAGCCGGCCGTTGTAGAGCACGTGCGCCACGTCGGCGTTCACGAACTCGAGGATGTGGCCGGTGTGGGTGATGATCAGGCCGGAACGACGGCGCTCCGATATGCGCTCTTCGCCCTTGAGCAGCGCGTTCATGGCGCCACCGACGACGGCGATGTTGTCGAGGTCCACACCGCTCTCGGGCTCGTCGAAGAGCGCGAGGTCGGGCATCTGCGCAAGCAGCTGGGCCATCTCCGAGCGCTTCGCCTCTCCACCGGAGAAGCCCATGTTCACGTCGCGCTCGAGCATGTGGCCGAGGTTCAGCTCCTCGTCGAAGGCGGCGATCGCCGCATCGTCGAGTTCGCCACCGGCCGCAACGTTGATCACCTGGCGGAGCTTCACGCCGCGGACCGCGGGCGGGCGCTGGAACGCGATACCGATCCCGAGGCGGGCGCGCTCGTCGATCTCGAGGTCGGCGAGGTCGGTGCCTTTGAACAGGATGCGCCCCTGTGTGATGCGATAGCCGGGCATGCCGACGATCGTGTTGAGCAGCGTCGATTTGCCGCCGCCATTGGGGCCGAGCAGTACGTGCGTCTCACCTTCGCTGATGGTGAGATCCACACCACGCAGGATCTCCCGGTCGCCCACGGAAACGTGGAGGTCCTGGATATCGAGAAGCGCGCTGGTCGTCTCGGAAGACATCGGTCACCTCATCTCTCATGTCGCGAGGTCTGGTCGTATGGTCTGACCCGTGTGTCACGACAAGAGACGTGACCACGGGAGGGCAAGCTCTCCTACTGTAGCAGGATGCGCGCCAACAATATACCCCCAGGGGGTATAGCACCGCTCTGCGTGGAGCGTGGATTTCCGGCACAATGTGGCTCGTGGAAGCCATGAGCGACAAGGACGAGTTGGAGGCGGGCGCATTTCGTGCGCGTGTCTGGAGCCATTACGACTCCAGCGCCCGTGACGAGCTGCCCTGGCGACAGACCGCCGACCCATACCGCATCCTCGTTTCCGAGGTGATGCTCCAGCAGACGCAGGTCTCCCGTGTGGTGCCGAAGTACGAGGCGTTCCTGCGCGCGTTCCCCACGGTAGAGGCGCTCGCCGTCGCGCCGGTCGATCGCCTGCTCGCTGCCTGGCAGGGCCTCGGCTACAACCGGCGCGCGCTTGCGCTCAAGCGCGCGGCTGAGATGATCGTCGCGGAGCATGGGGGCGAGGTCCCGGCGACTCTCGAGGGTCTGATCGCGCTTCCGGGCATCGGGCACGCTACCGCCGCGCAGGTGCTCGCCTTCGCCTTCGACATCGGTGTCCCGTTCATCGAGACCAACATCCGGGCGGTGTATCTGCACGAGTTCTTCCCGGGAGCGGAGGACGTGCCCGACTCGGCGCTGCTGCCACTCGTGGCCGACACGCTCGACCATGCGCGACCACGCGAGTGGTTCTGGGCGCTGCTCGACTACGGCACGCACCTCAAGGCGATACAGCCGAATCCTTCGCGCCGCAGCAAGCACCATGTGAGACAGTCGCGCTTCGAGGGCTCGAACCGGCAGCTGCGCGGACGCCTGCTTGCGGAGCTCACTGCGCGAGCGGGCAGCGGCTGCGTCCCGCTCGAGGACCTCGTTGCGGTCGTCGGATTCCCCGCCGAGCGTGCCAGCGGTGCACTCGACGCGCTTCAGTCGGAGGGGTTCGTGGTGTCCTCGAGCCAGGGCTGGCGCCTCGCCTGAACCCCGGTGATCGCGGTCGCCTCGGCCTCGAGCGTCCGGGCCACCACGTCGACCGCCATACCGTTGTCGGCCGCGATCCGTGCGGCGTCGTCACTCTCGATCGAGAGCGTGCGGATCCCGGTGGGCAGCGTCGCGATCTTGAACCGAGCCGGTCCGAGCGACGTGGGCACCTCCGTGACGTCGCGCTCGGCGAGCCTCCGGTCGCACGGCAGCATGCGCACGCCGAGCGTGCCCGTCTCAGCCATCAGCCGGTCGGCAAGCGCCGATGCGTGCGACGTCTCGGCGAGCACGGACACCACGATGGCGGCACGCCCCTTCTTCATGACCACCGGGGTCTGCCACACATCGAGCGCGCCCGCGTTGCGCAGCCGTTCGGCCGCGACCGCCAGCTCCTCGGGAGTCAGGTGGTCGATGTTGGACTCGAGGAGGGTCACCTGGTCGTGTCCGGCCACGTCTGCCGCGGACTCGCCGAGGAGCAGCCGCGCCACGTTGGGAAGGCCGATCTCGCGCGTGCCGCACCCCGTGCCGACCCGGCGCACCACCATCGGCGGGACCGGGCCGAAACCGCTGGCGAAGGCGCGCACGGCCGCCGCGCCCGTGGGGGTGGTCAACTCGCCGCCGACCGGACCCGGTAGCACCGGCATCCCCTCCAGCAGCACCGCCGTTGCGGGCGCCGGCACGGGAAGCTCGCCGTGCTCGGTCATCACCGTCCCGCCACCGAGTGCGAGCGGTGACGCGGTGAGGCCCGTCACGCCCAGAGTATGCATCCCCATCGCGATGCCGAGGAGGTCGACGAGCGTGTCCGCGGCGCCGATCTCATGGAAGTGCACGTCGTCGATCTCAACACCGTGCACCTGCGACTCGGCCCGGGCGAGATCACGCAGTGCACCGAGCGCCGCCTGCCGGGGCTCATCGGCGATGGGCGCGCTCGCGATGAGGTCACGCAGTGCACGGAAGTCGCGCCGCGGGGCACCCGCCTCCGTCACGCGCACGCCGGTGCCGCCGATGCTCGCCGAGCCACACTTCGGGGCCTCTACCGAGATGGCGTCGAGACCCATGGCCGCGAGCGCCTCCCGCAGCACATCGAGGTCGAACCCCGCATCGACGAGCGCGCCGAGGAACTTGTCGCCCGAGATGCCGGTTGAGCAGTCGAGGTAGGCGATCACCCGGCATCACTGCCCGCGGCGGCCACGACCATGTGGTTGATGCGGCTGGCGAGCGCCGCGGCGCCGAACCCGTTGTCGATGTTGACCACGGACATCCCCGAGGCGCATGAGTTGAGCATGCCGAGGAGTGCGGCCAGCCCGCCGAACGAGGCGCCGTATCCTACTGACGTTGGCACGGCGACCACCGGGCACGACACCAACCCGGTCACGAGGGAGGGAAGCGCGCCCTCCATTCCGGCGACGGCGATGATGACGTTGGCGTCGCGCAGCACATCGGTGTGCGCGAAGAGCCGGTGCACACCGGCCACGCCCACGTCGTAGAGCCGCGTGACCCGGTTGCCCATCACCTCGGCGGAGATCGCCGCCTCCTCCGCGACCGCATGGTCGGCGGTTCCTCCCGTGGCCATCACCACGTGTCCGATGGCGGGCCGCTCGGCACGCCGGTCGACCACGAGCAGCCGCGGGGCCTCGAAGTAGCGCGCGTCGGCGGCCACCTGGGCCACCTTCTGGAAGTGTGAGGCGGAGGCCCGGGTGCCGAGGAACACGTCGCCGTGCTCGAGCATCTCGCGCGCGATCGAGCGCACCTGGGACGGGGACTTGCCCTCGCAGAAGACCACCTCGGCGAACCCGCACCGGAGAGCCCGGTGGTGGTCGATCTTGGCGTCCTCGATGTCGGTGAACGGCAGTTGCGCGAGGGACTCCAGGGCCGTTTCGCTGTCGACTTCGCCCGAGGCCACCCGGTCGAGCAACTCACGCAAGCGTGCGGGGTCCATGCGTGCTCCTGTTCTCCAAGCTGTTCGTATCACACACTCACAATCGTTCTGCGAAGGTTATACACTGTTCAGACACGGCGCGAGGTGGGGGTCGGTCTGCGGATACCGGATTACATAGCGCACGTCGAGGCGCCCGAGCGGCTCATCGTCTTCGGTCGCGCGCT
>CAZSUO010000012.1:23352-26416 GCA_964610065.1 uncultured Coriobacteriaceae bacterium
GAGAACGCGCGCCTGTACCGGTTGACCAAGCGCCTGTCCATCACCGACGAACTCACCGACCTGTTCAACTACCGGCACCTCCAGCAGCGGCTTGACGATGAGATCCATCGTGCCGAGCGCTACGGCAAGAGGTTGTCGTTCCTCATGCTGGACATCGACGACTTCAAGCGAGTGAACGATACGCACGGCCATCGCGTTGGCGACCAGGTCCTGTCGGTGGTCGGCCAGGTCCTCAAGGCCACGGTGCGTGAGGTCGACATCGTGGCCAGGTATGGCGGCGAGGAGTTCTCAGTGATCCTGCCTGAGACGGACGCCCCTGGAGCGTTCATCGCCGCTGAGAAGGTCCGCGAGGCCGTTTCGCTCCATCGATTCCGCGACGCCGATGACGAGCCGATCATCCACGTGACCATCAGCATCGGACTGGCGAGCTTCCCCTCGCACGCGACCGACAAGGAGTCGCTGCTTCGCGCTGCCGATGACGCGCTCTATCATGCGAAAGCAACGGGCAAGGACAGGGTGCGGGCTCCCCGGCTCAGGCTGCGACGCTCCGCCCCGGCGGATTCCGCGACCGAGAGGATGGCAGAGTGAGCACGATCGCCTATCTGGGACCCGCCGGTACATTCAGCGAGGTCGCCGCACACTCCATCGGCGTGGACGAGGTCGTGCCGGTGCCGTGTGTGACCATTGCCGAGGTCTTCGAAGCGGTCGAGCGAGGCAAGGCCGAGCTTGGTGTCGTGCCGATCGAGAACTCCATCGAGGGGTCGGTCGTGGCCACGCTCGACGCGCTCGTGTTCGAGTCGTCGCTGGAGATCCAGCGTGAGCTCGTGCTTGATATCCGCTTCGCGCTGGTGGGCGCCCCCGGCGCCACGCTCGCCGACATCACCGAGGTGGTGGCGCATCCGCAGGCGAGCGGCCAGTGCCGCAGGTGGCTCGAGCGCAACCTGCCGGGCAGACCGGTCACGGCCGCCAACTCCAACGCCGAGTCGGTGCGGCTCGCGGCGGCCACACCTGGCGTGGCGGGGCTCGGCCCTGCGCTCGCCGCGGAGATCTATGGCGCCGGAGTTATCGAGCACGATGTCCAGGATTACGCCGGCAACCAGACGCGCTTCGTGGTCATCGGCCGGGGCATCCGGTCACGGACGGGCTCCGACAAGACGTCGCTTGCCCTGTTCATGAAGCAGGACAAGCCCGGCGCGCTCCTGATGATCCTCTCGGAGTTCGCGTACGGCGACATCAACCTCACCAAGATCCAGAGTCGTCCCACGAAGCGTCAGCTCGGCGACTACATGTTCTTCGTGGATCTCGAGGGCCACGTGGACGACCCGCACGTGCGTCTCGCGCTCGACTGCCTGCGGCTGAAGCTCCGCGAGGTGAAGGTCCTCGGCAGTTACCCGGTGGCGCGGTAGTGCACAGCGGCCGATCAAGGGTCGCACTGACGTGATCCGGTGACCTGGTACTCTTGAGTCAAGCTGATCGGAGTCCCGTATGCCCCTCTTCACCGTCGACCTGCACAACCATACGCCGCTGATCCCCACCGACTACCGCGGGGACATCGCAACCACACCGCGCCAGATCGTTGAGCGGGCGCTTGAGGTCGGCATCAACGTGTGGGGCATCGCTGACCACTGGAGCGTGGCGTACGGCCCGCGGGTGGTGCAGGCCGCCGAGGAGGTCTTTGCCGAGACGGGTCGGCGGCTGCTCGTGCTGCCGGGCGCTGAGCTGCGCATCCGTCACGATGGCGAAGAGACGCACATGGTGACGCTCTTCCCTCCGGGCGAGGTGGAGGAGCGCTTCGCGGCGCTGCTGGACGCTCTCGGCCTCGAGGAACCGGTGGCCCCGCTCGGGGAGTTGCCCTTCTTCGCGCACGACCGCGATCCGCTCGAGGTCGCGCGGCTGGTGGACGAGGCCGGCGGCCTGTGCCATATCGGACACGTGGACCGCAGCTTCGGCGAGTACTGCTTCATGGACTCCGAGCTGGTGCATGAGCTGGCCGAGTGCGAACACGTCTCGGCTGTGGAGCTCATCGACCACGCGTGCAGGGGGCGGTTCCGCGATGGGCTCGAGATCGCGCACATCTCATCGTCGGACTCTCACTCCCTCGAGGAGATGGGTCGTCGCACCGCCACCCTCGACCTCCCGGAGCTCTCGTTCGAGGGCCTGCGTGCGGCGTTCCGCAGGGCGCGCGGCTAGTCCTGCGCGCGGAGCGGTGTGAGATCGGCGGCGGCCGGCACGCCGAGCGCCAGGTGCCCCGTCGTCCGGTCGGCGAGGAACGCCGAGCGGTCGGCCGCATCGAGCGCGAGCGGCAGGACGTCTCCGCCTCGCACCACGCCGAGCGACCCGCGTGCACACGCGGTCTCCCCGTACGCCGTCACCTCGTCGGCCCCCGCCACACCACCCGCGATGAGCAGCGGCACCGCTCCGCCGCCGTGGTAGAGCGGACCGGCCGCCGGCGTTTGGTGGTCCGGACAGACCACGACCACGATCTCTCCACGTTCCACGAGCGGCACCAGCGGACCGAGCGCGCGATCGACCGCGGCGATCACCTCCGCTTTGCGGGCGGGGTCCTTCTTGTGCCCGGCCATGTCGGTCCGCTTGGTGTGCAGATGGATGAAGTCATAGCCCTCGGCGATCAGCTCGAGTGTAGCGGCCACACGCACGGCAACGTCGGCCTCGGGATCCGATGCAGTGCCGAACTCGCGGTGATCGAGCCCCACGGCGGCCCCGAGCCCCTTGTAGAGAGGGCCCGAGCCGAGCGTCACGCCGCGCATGCCGAAGCGGCGCGGGAAGGGCGTGAATCCGGTGGCCGAGCCGGCCCACTTCACGAGCATGGTGTTGAGCGGCCGCTGTGCGAGCACGGAGCGAGACCGCCTGATCCAGGCGTTCAGGACGCAGGCGGTGCGTTCAGCGGCTTCCGGGTCGGGTGCCTCCTCGAGCGGCAGCACCGCGAGGACGGCGGTGCCGTCGTGCAGAGGGTCGGCATCGCTCACGAAGTGCGACAGGGGGCGCTCATCGAGCGGCCGCAGGAACAGCAGGCCCTGCAGCGCCCCGGTATGGACGAAGCGGA
>CAZSUO010000012.1:26516-28681 GCA_964610065.1 uncultured Coriobacteriaceae bacterium
CGGCCGAGGGTGGCCAGACGATCGAGGTTCGGTGTGTCGGCCGCCTCGATGGGCGTGCGCGGGCGCGCGGCACCCGGGTCCCGCCCGGGGATCGGTCCGGAGAGCGCTCCGTGTGGGCGATCGCCCGCGCCATCGGGCACCACCAGCACGATCGGTCGCAGCGTGCCGCTGACGCTCACAGCGTGGCTCCTCTCCTCGCACCGTGCTCCTGAAGGCGTTCACCAGCTAGTATGTCATAGGGGTATGACCGATGAGGGGAGCGCACATGGGGGACCGATCGGCACGGGATCTGACGGCGCACGCACGCGAGCGGTTCGGTCCGCGAGCGGACGATTACCGCACCAGTGAGCTGCATGCCGCTGGTCCCGACCTCACGCTTCTGATCGAGTGGCTCGCCCCGCAGCCAGGGGAAAAGGCGCTCGATGTGGCGACCGGCGGAGGGCACGTAGCGCTCGCGCTCGCACGCGCCGGTGTGGACGTGGAGGCGTGCGACCTCACGCCCGAGATGCTCGAAACGGCACGCGGGCTTCTCGAGGACAACGACTGCACCGCGCGGTTCACCGTGGCCGAGGCCGGCGCGCTCCCGTATCCGGACGCCGAGTTCGATATCGTCACGTGTCGCATCGCCGCTCATCATTTCCCCGACGCCCAGGCGTTCTTCGACGAGGTGGCCCGTGTACTGAAGCCCGGCGGACGGCTTGGCTTCCAGGACCAGGCGCTGCCGCCGGAAGGTCCCTCGGCCGTCCTCACCGACGTGTTCGAGCGAACGCGGGACTCGAGCCACAATCAGGCGTATAACGAGAGGGGATGGATGACCCTCATCGAACGGGCGGAACTGGTCATCGAGCGGTCGCATTTGGTCGACAAGCGGCACGATTTCGGCGATTGGACCGCCCGTCAGGACTGCAGTGAGGTGACAGTGGCTGAGTTGGCGCGACAGATGGCCGAGGCGCCCGAGGGGATGCGCCGGTGGCTCGAGCCCGAATACGAGGGCGAACGCATCGTGGCGTTCATCAACCGTCACCTGGTGGTGCTGGCCACCAAACGGCCGTGACCCGCGGGGCGGCATACACGATCGCGCTGGTCGCGGTGATGCTGCTTGCCGGATGCGGACCGGACACGGCGCCCGAGCCTCCCGTCCCGGGCCCGGCGACACCGGCGGTCACCGAGCTCGGCGATGTGGAGGTCACGGAGTACGAGGGCGAGAAGCTGGACTCGTCGGACGCCTTCCGTGAGAACTCGATCGCCGGGCCGCAGTACGTGGATGTCGCCGCCTACGAGCTCGAAGTGTCCGGCCTGGTGGACGACCCCGCGACCTACACCTACTCGGAGGTCACGAGTGGATTCCCGGGCTACGAGAAGGTCGTGCGACTCGACTGCGTGGAAGGCTGGGGCGCAACGATCCTGTGGCGCGGCGTGCTCGTTCGGGACATCCTCGACCGCTCGGGTGTTCAGCCCGACGCGCTGAGCGTGGTGTTCACCGCCGCTGACGGCTACACCACCTCGTTCCCGGTGACGTACTTCTACGACAACGACATCCTGCTCGCGTACTCCATGAACGGGGTCACGCTGCCGCGGGAGCGGGGTTTCCCGTTCCAGCTCGTGGCCGAGGACAAGTGGGGCTACAAGTGGTGCAAGTGGGTCGTGGGGATAGAGCTCGTGGCCGACGAGGATCCCGGCGGCTACTGGGAGGACCGGGGGTATAGCAACGACGGAGATCTCGATGAGTCGTTCTTCGGCGACTGATGGTGAGCGGACAGCACGTCCGGTGGCGTGATGCGCGATACTGGTGCCGTGAGGTCCTACAGAACATAATGGCCCGAACAAAGGAGGGGCGATGCTCAAGGAGTTCAAGGAGTTCGCGATCAAGGGCAATATGATCGACCTGGCCATCGGCGTCATCATGGGCGGCGCCTTCGGGGCCGTGGTCACATCGCTGGTGAAAGACGTCATCATGCCGCCGATCGGCGCACTGCTCGGCGGCACCGACTTCTCGAGCCTGATGTGGGTGATCAAGGAGGGCACGACCGCCGGGCCGTACGCCACTCCGGCCGCCGCGGTGGAGGCCGGCGCCTCGGTCATGGCCTACGGTGCCTTCATCAACACGGTCATCAACTTCGTGATCGTGGCGCTCGCGATCTTCATGGTCGTGAAGGCGATGAACA
>CAZSUO010000013.1:0-25665 GCA_964610065.1 uncultured Coriobacteriaceae bacterium
CGGCGTGTACGCGATCTCCGGCCGCGAGGTCACCCCGAACACCATCGCCGCCGTGCTCACGATCCTCGGGTACTCGCTCTATGACACGATCGTCGTGTTCCACCGCATCCGTGAGAACGCGGCTGGTCTCACCAAGATGAGCTTCATGGACATGACCAACGAGTCCATCAACCAGGTGGCCATGCGTTGGCTGAACACGGGCCTGATACAGGTCATCCCGGTCCTCGCGTTGCTGTTCTTCGGCGGAGAGACTCTGCAGGACTTCGCGTTCGCGATGGCGATCGGCCTGATCGCGGCGGCGTACTCCACCGTGGGGCTTGCGAGCCCGCTGTACGCCCTGTGGAAAGAGCGCGAGCCCAAGTTCCAGGCCCTCAAGCGCAAGTACGAGGCACAGGCTTCCAAGTAGCGTCGTGCGCCGGTCGTCGACCGGTGCGCGGCATTCAGCGAAAAGCAGGGGTCGGCACCGCGACGGTGTCGGCCCCTGCCGCTACAATGAGGTCATGACCTCTGATCATGCCCCCGCCTGCCACCGTCGATGGGACGTCGTGTCCGTTGACGACGCCGCTGCTCGACGGCTCGCGGCCGAGACGGGGCTATCTCTCATCACGACGCGCATTCTCATGTCCCGCCATGTCGACACACTGGCGGGTGTTCGCGCATTCCTCGAGCCATCGCTCGATCGTGACTGGCCGGAGACCGCCGACGTTCCCGGTATGGCCGCAGCGGCCGACAGGGTCACCCGCGCGATCCAGAGCGGTGAGCGCATCGTTGTCTTCGGCGACTTCGACCTCGACGGGATCTCGGCCGCAGCGACCGCCACCCTCGGGCTCCGGGCGCTGGGCGCCTACGTGGACGCGACGGTGCCACACCGGTTCACCGAGGGCTACGGTCTCTCCGAGGCGGCGCTCGAGCGTGTGATCGGCATGGACCCCGCGCTGGTCGTCACGGTCGACTGCGGGATATCGAACGCCGTGGAGGTCGAGGTGCTGCGTGCGCGCGGCATCGACACGGTCATCACCGACCATCACGAGCCCGGCCCCGACGTCCCCACGGGCGTGCCTGTGGCAGACCCCAAGCTTGCCGAAGGTGCGCCCCCTCTCGCGGGTGCCGGCGTCGCCCTGATGCTGGTCCGCGCGGTGGGCGAGCGGCTCGGCAGACCGGACGTGTGGCGTACGCTCACCGACCTCGCCATGCTCGGTACAGTGGCCGACCTCGTCCCGCTCACCGGCGCCAACCGGGCGCTCGTGGCCGATGGGCTCGACTCCGTTCGCCGCGACCCGCGCCCGGGTGTGGCCGCGCTTGCCGCTGTCGCCGGTGTGGAGACCGCCAGCCTCACCTCCGAGCAGGTGGCATTCGGCCTCGCTCCGCGACTGAATGCCGCAGGCCGCATGGCGGACCCTGCGATCGCACTTGCGCTGTTGCAGTCGGACGATCCCGTGAGGGCCTCGGAGTTGGCGCACGCGCTCGACGAGCACAACCGGCTCCGCCAGGCGGCCGAGGCCGACCTGCTCGAGCTTGCGCTCGCCGAGGCCGCACGGGTCTACCACCCCGGCGACAGGGTGCTCGTGGTAGCCGGACCCGACTGGCACGAGGGCGTGCGGGGCATCGTGGCCTCACGCCTGGTCAACCGTTTCGGCGTACCCGCGCTCGTGTTCTGCATCGACGGGGACCAGGCCCAGGGCTCCGGTCGCAGTGTCCCCGGCGTTGACCTGTATCAGGCGGTGGCCGATCTCGGGGACATGCTGACCCGCTATGGCGGGCACGCGATGGCCGTGGGCGCCACACTGCCAACGGGCAGGCTCGACGAGTTCCGTGCCGCGCTGCGCACGCGTTTCGCAACGCTGTCGGACGAGGCGTTCACCGCCGGCATCGACATCGACGCCGAGGTGCCGCTTGATGCGCTCTCACGTGAGCTCGCCGCCGAGCTCTCGCTGCTCGGACCGTTCGGTTTCGCGAACCGCAGACCCCTCTTGGGCGCGTACGGCGTGTTCATGAACGGTCGCAAGCGCGTTGGCAAGACGGAGGACCACCTGCGGTTCACCGCCTACGACGGCGTGACAGCCGTGCCCTCCATCGCCTTCAGGTGTCCTGCCGTGGACACCATGGTCGATGTCGAGTCCGCCGTGGACCTTGCGTTCGAGCTTGAGTCGGACGCATACCGGGGTGTGGAGCGCATCCAGCTGCTCGTGCGCGACATCAGCGTGCGGGCGCCGGGCGTATCGGGCGCCGCGGACCTGATCGACGACCTCTTCGAGCACGCCGAGGAGATCGTCGCCCGCGGGGAGTATGCGGGAATCGGCGATGCCGAGTGCTTTCACACCAAGCTCGCCGGCGTGACGTTCGAGGGCCGCCAGCAGGTGGTCGCGCGGCTCGAGCCGGGCGTGCCTCTTCGACTGGAGCGTCAGCCGGGCAACCAGTTCGACGCCAACGCGGTGGCGCTCTACGACCCCCTCGGCGATCAGGTGGGATTCCTCAACAAGAGGCTCGCCGCCGTGCTCGCTCCCGTGCTCGATGCCGGTGTGGAGTACGACGTCGAAGTCGCCGATATCACCGGTGGCGCCGATGGGGAGAGCCTCGGCGTGAACGTGCTGCTTCAGCGCCGGGGAGTGGACGCTGGCCCGGATGCCGACGCCGCACGTCGCGCCGCCGAGCGCAGGGCGGAACTCTCGGGGCTGGCGCCGGGTGAGCTTGACGCCGCGCTCACCCACCACTTCATCGGTGATCGGGAGTTGCACGCCGCGCAAGTGGAGGCGCTCGAGCATCTTGCGGCAGGGCGCTCCACGCTCGCTGTGATGGCGACCGGGCGTGGAAAGTCGCTCATCTTCCACCTGCACGCGGCACGCGAGGCCATCACGCACGGCCGCGCTTCGGTGTTCGTCTATCCGCTCCGCGCGCTCGTGGCCGATCAGGCGTACGCTCTCGAGGACCGGTTCGCGGAGATCGGGTGCGCGGTCGCCACCGTGACAGGGGAGACGTCGGCGGCCGCCCGCGACGCCGCGTTCGAGGCGCTGTCGGCTGGCGCGCTCGACGTGGTGCTCACCACGCCGGAGTTCCTCGACCATCACGCGCAGCGATTCGCCGCGACGGGCCGAGTGGGCTTTCTCGTGATCGACGAGGCGCATCACGTGGGCCTTTCGCGCGCCGGCCACCGGCCCGCCTACGCGCGACTGGGGCGTGTCGCCGGGGCTCTCGGCGGCCCCACCGTGCTCGCCGTCACCGCCACCGCTCCCGATGACGTGGCCTCGGCGATCGTGGCGGAATTGGGCACGAACGCGCTCGTGCTCGATCCGGCCGTGCGCGACAACCTCGCGATAGCCGACCGGCGTGGCGCCGAGGACAGGGTCGCCTACATCGCGAACATCGCGGCGCAAGGCGACAAGCTGATCGTGTACGTGAACAGCCGCGATGTCTCCGTGAAGCTTGCACGGCAGATCCGCACGCGACTGCCCGACCTCACGCATCGCGCCGTGTTCTACAACGGCGGCATGACCCGTGAGGCGCGCCATGCCGTGGAGCGGGCGTTCAGGGAGGGTGACATCACCGTCGTGGTGGCCACCAGCGCCTTCGGCGAGGGTGTGAACATCGGCGACGTGCGCCATGTTGTGCTCTACCACCTGCCGATGGGCGAGGTGGAGTTCAACCAGCTGTGCGGCCGGGGTGGGCGTGACGGGCGTCCGGCCACGGTGCACCTGCTCTTTGGCGAGAAGGACGCGCGGTTGAACCGCATGATCCTGGAGTCATCGGCCCCTTCTCGCGAGGACCTCGGCGCGCTCTATCTCACGCTGAAGGACATCGCCGCGGACGCTGGCGACGCGATCGAGATCACCAACGCCGAACTCGCCGAGCGGGTCCGGCACAGGCGTCCGCGCTCCGCCCTCAACGATCGTGGTGTCTCCACCGGCATCGGTGTCTTCCGGGAGCTCGGGCTCGTTTCCGGCGAGGGTTCCGGAGCCTACAGGCGCCTTTCGATGCTGCCAGCGCCGGAAGGCAAGCTCGATCTTGCCGATTCGGTACGATATGCCGAGGGGCTCGATGAACTTGCGGACTTCGAGGCGTTCCGCGTCCGCGCCTTCGAGGCGGCGGCCGATGAGTTGCTGCACGCGTTCGACCGGCCTATCCTGCCTACACTACGATGAACCCGCACCGTCGGGCCGCTCCTATCGGGGAGCGCGCCGACGGGCGCTGACCGGGAGGACTCGCACGTGTCCGTGACGCTCGAGGGTCTCGAGGCCCAGATACGCTCCTACAATCCCTCGGCGGACTTGCGAGGGGTCGAGGACGCGTACGCCTTCGCGCTCGAGCATCATGCCGGGCAGATGCGCAAGAGTGGCGAGCCGTTCATCATCCACCCGCTCGAGGTCGCGATGATCCTCGCCGGGCTGAATCTGGACACCGCCACCATCGAGGCCGCGATCCTGCACGATGTGGTCGAGGACAGCGCGGTGAGCCTGAAGGAGATCCGCGAGCGGTTCGGCGATGAGGTCGCCGTGCTCGTGGACGGCGTGACCAAGCTCGGCCGCATCAAGTTCTCATCGCTTGCCGAGGCGCAGGCCAACAACCTCCGCAAGATGCTGATCGCCATGGCCAAGGACATCCGCGTCATCCTGATCAAGCTCGCTGACCGGCTGCACAACATGCGCACGCTGGCGGCACTGCCGGAGGAGAAGCAGCACCGCAAGGCCATCGAGACGATGGAGATCTACGCGCCGCTGGCGCACCGTCTGGGTATCTCGAGCATCAAGTGGGAACTCGAGGACCTCGCGTTCTACTACCTCGAGCCGCGTAAGTTCGCGCAGATCCAGAAGATGGTTGCCGAGAGCCGCACCGCGCGCGAGGCATACCTGCATCAGGTGATCGACCAGCTCTCGGGCGAGCTCGAGGCTATCGGGGTCAGCAGCGAGATCGCGGGCCGCCCGAAGCATCTGTACAGCATCTATCAGAAGATGACGCACCGCGGTAAGGACTTCTCCGAGATCTACGACCTCATCGCGCTGAGGGTGATCGTGGACTCGGTGAAGGACGTGTACGGCGCGCTCGGCACCGTGCACTCCATCTGGAAGCCGATGCCGGGCAGGTTCAAAGACTACGTGGCCATGCCCAAGTTCAACATGTACCAGTCGCTGCACACCACGGTCATCGGTCCGGCCGGACGCCCGCTCGAGATCCAGATACGCACCGAGGAGATGCACCGCACCGCCGAATACGGGATCGCCGCCCATTGGCGTTACAAGGAGGGCGGCAGGGCCGACGAGGCGTTCGACGAGCGGCTCGCGTGGCTGCGTCAGATGCTCGAGTGGCAGACGGAGCTCAAGGACCCCCGTGAGTTCATGGAGGCGCTCAAGATCGACCTGTTCGAGGACGAGGTCTTCGTCTTCTCGCCGAAGGGCGACGTGATATCCCTCAGGCGTGGTTCAACGCCGATCGACTTCGCGTACGCCATCCATACCGAAGTCGGGCACCACTGTGTGGGCGCCAAGGTGAACGGTTCGATCGTCACCCTCGACTATGAGCTGCAGATGGGTGACCGCATCGAGATCCTCACCAACAAGAACTCGTGGCCGAGTCGCGACTGGCTCAACATCGTGCGTACCTCTTCGGCCCGCAGTAAGATCCGCAGCTACTTCTCCCGGGCAAGCCGTGAGGATGACCTGGCAAAGGGCAAGGAGGAGCTCGGGCGTATCCTTCGCAAGCAAGGGATGCACGTGAGCGCCAACACGGTGTCCAAGGCGCTCGATGCCATCGCGAAGGAGATGAACCTGCAGGAAGGCGACGATCTGCTCGCCTCGATAGGGGCGGGCAAGCAGAGCCCCAAGGCGGTCGTGACCAAGCTCATCAAGGCGCTCGCCAAAGACGGGCACATGGTCATACCCGAGGAGCCCGAGCCCGAGCCCCGTCCGATCATGACGCAGCAGCCCCGTCGGCGCAGCGGCACGGGTGTGCGCGTCAAGGGCATCGATGACGTGCTGATCCGGCTGGCGCACTGCTGCAATCCGGTGCCGGGCGACCCCATCGTCGGATTCGTCACGCGGGGCAGGGGCGTGTCCGTGCACCGCGAGGACTGCCCCAACGCTGGTGAGCTCGTGTCCTCGAGCCCCGAGCGCATCCTTGAGGTGGAGTGGGACGCCGAGGCGAAGACCACCTATCAGGTCGAGATCCTCATCGAGGCGCTCGACCGCACACGGTTGCTGCAGGACGTCTCCATCGCGCTCGCCGACGCGGGCGTGAACGTGCTCTCCGCGGCCATCTCCACAGACCGCCAGGGTGTGGCGTACCTGCGCTTCCTCTTCGAACTCGGCAGTATGGACCAGCTGCAGAAGGTGCTCGCCACCGTGAGGGGTGTCGATGGCGTGTTCGACGCGCGCCGCACCCTGCCCGACAGCTCCAGGAAGCGGGGAGGGGCGGCATGCGGGTACAACGACTGACGCTCGGTCCTCTGGACACCAACTGCTGGATCGTGGACGACGGCGCCGGCGGTCCCGCGCTGGTGGTCGATCCGGCGGGTGAGCCGGGGGCGATCCACGGCGCACTCGATGGCGCGCCGGTTGCGGCTGTGGTGCTCACGCACGGCCACTTCGACCATATCGGGGCCGCGCACGCGGTGTGCGAAACGACGGGTGCGCCGCTTGCGGTGCATGGCGGGGATGCCGAGGGGCTCACGAGTCCGGTGGGCACCGGCGGTGCGATGTTCGGCTTCGATGTCACGGCACCGCCCGCGGACCGCGTGCTCGCGGATGGCGACACCATCGAGGCCGGGTCAGTCGCGCTCGAGGTGCTGCACACGCCCGGACATACACCGGGCTCGATATGCCTGCTTGGCGACGGGCACCTGCTGAGCGGCGACACGCTCTTTGCCGGGAGCATCGGACGAACCGATTTCCCGGGCGGGGACATGCCCGCGATGCGACGGTCGATCGCCCGTCTGGCGTCTCTGCCCGACGACACCCGCGTGCACCCGGGCCACGGACCGGAGACCACCATCGGGCGTGAGCGGCGCGTGAACCCGTTCTTCCCGAGGGCGTGACCGGAACGTCGGCCCGCGCCTGGTGTACCATGCGTTGAGTCAAACGAGCCAAGGAGCCCCGATGCCCACGATCCTCGACATCCTCATCATCATGAACAACTACTTCCATGACGTGGCGACGGCCACGCTCATCGCCGCAGCCGTCATCATGTGGGCGCTCGAGAAGCGGGCTATCGCCGGTGACGGTGACGACCTTGGCCTTCTCACCCGGGCGTATCCCACGCTCACGAAGTTCGCCAACATCGCGCTCGTCTGGGTGATCGTCGGCGGCATCCCGCGCGTGATCACGTTCAACACGCACGATCTCGGCGCTTCGTGGGCGGACCTCGGCCCCGCCATCGCGGCCAAGCACATCGTCGAGGTCGCCGCGGTGGTCGCGGGCGTGCTGCTGTGGCGTCGTGTGCGTGCCCGCATCGCGGAAGGCGCGGCGGCTCGCGCGGAGGCCTGAAGCGCTTCCGTATGGCTGTTGTGACCGCGCCGAGGTGACATGGACGTTCCGTCCATCGAGCCGACGATGCAGCGCGTAGCCGCTCGACGCCTCATGGGCTACACTCGGGTATCGCGTTTCCCGCAAACACCACCCGAAAGGCCTTCCCTGTGAACGCACGCGCACCAAAGGGCACCGCGGACATGCTGCCGGACGTGGCACGGGCCTGGGAACACCTCCAGCGTGTCGCCCAGGAGCTGTTCGCCCGGTATGGCTATGAGCCGGTCTATACACCGCTGTTCGAACATACCGACGTGTTCACGCGCGGCATCGGCGAGGCCACCGATATCGTCTCCAAGGAGATGTACACGTTCGAGGACAAGGGCGGCCGCTCCATCACGCTGCGGCCCGAGGGCACCGCGAGCGTGGTCCGGGCCTCCCTCGAGCACAACCTCACCGCCAACGGCGCGCAGGCCAAGCTCTACTACGCCGGGCCGATGTTCCGCTACGAGCGTCCGCAGAAGGGCCGCATGCGGCAGTTCTGGCAGATCGGCATCGAGTGCCTCGGCGCGCCGGAGCCGACCGCCGACGCCGAGGTCATCACGGTGCTCTGGCGGTACTTCGAGGCGCTCGGCATCCCTGTCGCCAACATGCGGCTGCTCCTGAACTCGATGGGTGACGAAGCGTGCCGCCCCGCGTATCGCGACACCATCGCATCGTTCATCCGCGCTCACGCGGCCGGTCTGTGCGATGAGTGCAACCGCCGGGCCGACACCAATCCGCTCAGGGCGTTCGACTGCAAGAATCCCGGGTGCCGGGAGATCATGGCCGAGGCGCCGCTGCTGCGCGACGAGCTCTGCGAGGAGTGTGCCACCCACTACGCGGCGGTCAAGGGACACCTCGATGCACTCGGCATCCCGTACATCGAGGACTCCACGCTCGTGCGGGGGCTCGACTACTACACGCGCACGGTCTTCGAGGTGCAGGTCGACGCCGGCCTCGGCTCGCAGAACGCGATCGGCGGGGGCGGGCGGTACGACCGGCTGATGCAGGAGTACGGCGGGCCGGCCACGCCCGGACTCGGGTTCGCGCTCGGGTTCGAGCGCACGCTGCTCGCGCTCGAGGCCGCAGGTGTGCAGGTCCCTGCGGTGCCGCGCGCCGAGGTGTTCGTCGCGCGCGTGGACGACTCGGTCACCGCCGAGGTGTTCGCGCTCGCGCAGCGTTTGCGGGACGCAGGCGTGGCCGCCGAGCTTGACCACCAGGCACGCAGTCTCAAGTCGCAGTTCAAGCAGGCGGATCGGCTCGGCGCACGCCTTGTCGTGATCGTCGGGCCCGACGAGCTCGCATCAGGCGAGGTCACGCTTCGCGATATGTCAACGAAAGAAGAGAAGCGCCTCGCGCTCGACTCGGCCACCGCCGCTGTCGTCGCCGCGCTCGGTGAAGAGGGGACGGACTAGATGTTCGACGCACGACACTCGATCCGCTCGCACGTCGCAGGGGCACTGTCGTCGGCCGACGTGGGGTCGACGGTCACGCTTGCCGGATGGGTCGCCAAGCGCCGCGACCACGGCGGTCTCATCTTCGTCGACCTGCGCGACCGCAGCGGCATCGTGCAGTGCACCTTCGACCCGGATGCCTCCGGTGCGGCGTTCATCGCCGCTGAGCGCGTGCGGCCCGAGTGGGTCGTCACGCTCACGGGCACCGTCCGCCGTCGGCCCGAGGGCACCGAGAACCCGAACATGGCGACCGGCGAGGTAGAGGTCGTCATCACCGAAGCGACCGTGCTCAACACGAGCGAGACACCGCCGTTCGAGATCGAGCCCGGCATCGACACCGATGAGGTCACCCGGATGCGCTACCGGTACCTCGACATCCGCCGCCCTGAGGTCTTCGCTGCGCTCGCGCTCCGCGACCGTGTGGTGCAGCGCTTCCGCCGCTCGCTTGAAGGGCACGGCTTCATGGAGGTGGAGACGCCGATCCTCGGCAAGTCCACCCCGGAGGGCGCGCGCGACTTCATCGTGCCGAGCCGCATGAGCGCGGGCAAGTTCTACGCGCTCCCGCAGTCTCCGCAGCTGTTCAAGCAGCTGTTCATGGTCGCCGGCATCGAGCGCTACTACCAGATCGCACGCTGCTTCCGCGACGAGGACCTCCGCGCCGACCGGCAGCCGGAGTTCACGCAGGTGGACATCGAGATGTCGTTCGTCACCGAAGACGACGTGCTGTCCATGATGGAAGACGTCATGCACGAGGTGATGAAGGAGGCGTCCGTCGACCTCCATGTGCCGCTTCGCCGGATGCCCTACGCCGAGGCCATGTCGCGGTATGGCTCCGATCGGCCCGACACCCGCTTCGGCATGGAACTCGCCGACCTGTCGGGCGTCTTCGCCACATCTGAGTTCAAGGTGTTTGCCGGAGCACTCGGCGGCGGCGGTGTCATCAAGGGCATCAACGCGAAGGGTGCCGGCGACTGGAGCCGTGGCAAGATCGACGCGCTCAACCAGGTCGCGCTCGACGCGGGGGCTAAGGGCCTGGCGTGGGCGGCGTTCACCTCAGAGGGTGAGGTCCGCTCGCCGATCGCGAAGTTCTTCACCGAGGTCGAGATGGCCGGGCTGCGCGAAGAGCTGCAGGTGGAGCCCGGCGACCTCGTGCTCATGATCGCCGATGCGCGCGATGTGGCCGAGGAGGTCCTCGGCGTGCTGCGCCTGAAGATGGCCGACGAGCTCGAGATCGAGCGCACCGGCTACGACGTGCTGTGGGTCGTGGACTTCCCGATGTTCAAGTACGACGCCGAAGAGGACCGCTACGCCGCCAACCACCACCCGTTCACCATGCCCCGCGAGGAGCATGTTGACCGGCTGGAGTCCGAGCCCCTCAGCGTGGGCTCGTACAGCTACGACCTCATCATGAACGGCTACGAGATCGGCGGCGGCACGCTCAGAATCCACAACGCCGACCTCCAGCTGCGTGTCCTCGAGCGCATCGGACTTTCCGCCGAGGAGGCCCGCGCGCAGTTCGGCTTCCTGCTCGAGGCGCTCTCGTTCGGCGCGCCGCCGCACGGTGGAATCGCGCTCGGACTCGACCGCCTGGTCATGCTGCTCGCGGGCGCACACTCGATCCGTGACGTCATCGCGTTCCCGAAGACGTCGTCCGGCGCCGATCCGCTGACGGGTGCTCCAGATGTGGTGAGCCAGCGTCAACTGCGGGAGGTGCACCTCAAGACCGATTAGAGGGGGGTGGTGTCATGTCGCCGATCTACCTCGCGTCCGGGGTGGTCATCGTCTCATGCATCGCGTTCGTGGCCGTGGGGACGGCCTACAAGTGGGATGTCGCATCGATCGGATACGGACGATGGACACGCGTCGTCGGGGTGATCGCCCTGATGGGCGTGGCGATCACCGCCGTCTGGGACCGGCTACGTGAGCCCATGGTGGTGTTCGCGGCTGTGGTTGCGGGCGCCACGCTCTCGGCCGCCTTTGTCTGGGCGCACCGTCTGCTGAGCTGCCACTTGCGCGCGGCAATGCACGGCGATGATCCGGGGAGGGAATGCGACTCGCCACAGTCGCGGCACTGATGCGCGTGTCCCTGTGGGGTGCTACCATGATGGTGCCTTGCCTTGCGTGGACCCGGCGTCAGCGGTTGAGCCAACACTTCTTTGCCGGGAGCCTTACATCTCGCAAGCGAGTGGAATCCCTTCGGGGAAGCGCGGACTTGTGGTGCGGGCACCCACCTGCTTCGGCAGGTTCACCCGGCCGGCCACGCAGGGCGGGGTTTGACCATACCCTGATGGGTGGAGGAACCAGATGCGCAGAATAGTCGTAGCCTTCGTCGTCGCAACGCTCGCATTCGCACTCGTCGGGTGTGGGGGAGGCGATGAGGAAACCACGGACGCAGCTGCGGAAACCGATGCTGCTGCAGCTCCCGCGCCCGCTCCAGAGCCAGTGGAGCCTGTGTACATGACAGATCGCTCGGCGAACGTCGATGAGACGACCCCGACGCCGTTCCCGTCGTTCACCACGACGACGACCCCGTATGCGTTCCAGGAGAAGCTCGACACGCGTCGCCCTATGCTCATCCTGTTCTATGACAAGGGGCAGGTCGTCACGAAGGATCTGCGCGCCGAGGTGGACGCGGCGATCGAGGCATACCGTGGCCTGATCGATCTTGTGACGTTCGACGTGAGCGGTGATGGCGACGCGAAGGCTGCGGAAGACGCGACCGTCTACGCGACCGAGCTCGGCGTCCAGAGCACTCCGCATGTGCTGATCGTCGACCGTGACGCGTTCATCACCTGGCAGTGGAAGGGCTACGTCGAGCGTGGCGTTCTCGAGCGCGAAGTGGAGCGCGTGACGCGCTAGTGATGCGCGACCTGTTCGACGAGGCCGCCGAGGCCCGCATCGGGCAAAGCGCGCCGCTGGCGGCGCGGATGCGGCCACGCACGCTCGACGAGTTCGTCGGACAGGCCGAGGCTGTGGGCCCGGGCACGGTGCTCCGCACCGCCATCGAGATCGACGCGCTTTCGTCACTCATCTTCTACGGCCCCGCTGGCACCGGGAAGACCAGTCTCGCGCGGCTGATCGCGGGCATGACCAAGGCGCACGTCGTGGAACTCTCGGCGGTGAACGCCGGGGTCAAGGACGTCCGCGAGGTGATCGAAGGCGCTCGCGAGCGGCTGAAGATGACCGGCCGGCGCACAGTGCTGTTCATCGACGAGATCCATCGCTTCAACAAGTCGCAGCAAGACGCGTTGTTGCATGCGGTGGAAGATCGTCTTGTCGTGCTGATCGGCGCCACCACCGAGAACCCCTTCTTCGAGGTCAACGCGCCGCTCATCAGCAGGTCGCGTGTCGTGGAGTTCGCACCGCTGTCCGATGACGACATCCGTGCGATCGTGCAACGGGCGCTCGCCGACGAGGACCGGGGGCTTGGCGGCGCTGCAGAGCTCGCGCCTGACGCACTCGACCGCATCGTGACCCTCGCCGGTGGCGACGCCCGCGTGGCGCTCACCACACTCGAGCTGGCCGCCCAGATCGCTGGTGCTGAGGCATCCGCGTCCCCGCCGTTGATCGACGCCGGCCTCGTCGCCCGCGCGACCGCGTTACGCGCGGTGCCGTACGACCGCGCCGGTGATGCGCATTACGACATCATCTCGGCCTTCATCAAGTCGATGCGGGGCAGCGATCCCGATGCGGCCGTCTACTGGCTGGCCCGGATGGTCGCGGGTGGGGAGGACCCCAAGTTCATCGCGCGGCGCATGCTCATCTTCGCCTCCGAAGACATCGGCATGGCTGACCCGCAGGCCCTGCTTATCGCACACGCGGCGTTCAAGGCCGCCGAATCCATCGGCTGGCCTGAGGCGCGCATCAATCTCGCGCACGCGGCGGTGTACCTCGCGCTCGCGCCAAAGAGCAACGCCGCCTACCTCGCTATCGACGAGGCGCTGCGCGACGTGCGCGAGGAGTCGGCCGAGCACGTCCCCGACCATCTCCGCGACCGCCGCCGCCCCGGCGCCGAGCGGTATCCCGCCTACCTGTACCCGCACGATTTCCCCGGTGCCACGGTCGAGCAGCAGTACCTCCCGGACGGGCTTGCGGGCAAGCGGTACTTCCGCCCCCAGGGTCAGGCGTCCGAGGCCGAAGAGGAATAGGTCGCGACCTCGGCGTTTGCTACACTGGGCGGGTACGTTCGGAGGCATCGTAAGGGGCGCATCGTGGACACCTCGGAAGCTCTCGATATCGCGCTCACGGTAGCGGCCCTGGTACTGACGCTCGTCGCGTTGTACGGGCTTGTCGTCATCATCAAGGCGGTGCGCAGTATCGAGACCGCGGTAGAGGACGTTCGCGTGCGGTTGGTGCCGCTGCTCGAGAAGGCGGATGTGACCATCGACGCCGCCAACGCCGAGCTCCTCAGGCTCGACGCGATCGTCACCCAGGCCGAAGAGGTCGGTGATGCGGTGTCCACCGCAAGCGACTTCATCCGCTCGCCCGTCAACACAGCGGCACAGGGCATCGCACGCGCCCTGCGATCGTTCGGCAAGCGATGATCCCGCACAGGCGCGGTCATCGAAGGAGGACGCATGGATCGTGATCGCATAACCCTTACCGTGCCGACCAGGGGTGAGTACGCAAAGACCGTACGGATGACCGCCGCCGAGCTGGCGAGCCGGATCGGCATGTCGTTCGACGAGGTCGATGATGTGCGGATCGGCGCCGAGGAGGCGTTCGTATACGCGAGCGAGTGCCTCGGTGAGGACGCCGAGGTGACGTTCGTCTTCACGGTCAGCGCCAACTCGCTCGAGGCGGAGGTGGGCCCGATGCCGGCGCGTGACGACAGTGGCGCCGGTGCGTCAGAGGGGTACGCCGAGTTCATCTTGCGGTCGGTGTGTGACGAGTTCTCGATCGAGCGTGCGCCCGATGGATGCAGACTGCGTCTGTGCCGCCGGGCGGCCGCGACATCGGGAGCGACCGGTGCCTAGATCGCAACGCCGACCGGAGCGACGGCTCGTGTGGGACAAAGCCCGCACGCGCGAGTTGTTCATCCACTACCACGAGCATGGTGACGAAGAGTCGCGAGACGAGCTCATCACCATGTACCTCAACCTGGTGAAGTACCTTGCGAGCAGGTTCCGCAATCGCGGCGAACCCATCGACGACCTCATCCAGGTGGGCACGATCGGGCTGATCAAGGCCATCGACCGCTTCGACATCGACCGTGAGGTTGAGTTCACCACCTACGCCACACCCACGATCGTCGGTGAGCTCAAGCGGTACTTCCGCGACAAGGGCTGGGCCATCAGGGTGCCCCGGCGTCTGCAGGAGCTCTCGTTCCGCGTGAACCAGGCGATCGACGCGCTCACTCAGCGCGAGCAGCGCTCTCCCTCGATCCTTGAGATCGCCGAGTACCTCGAGGTGACCACCGAGGACGTGCTCGAGGCGCTCGAGACCCACGAGGCCTACAACTTCGTCTCGCTCGAGACCGACCGCAACCCCGAGGGGAGCGACTCGTTCAGCATCCTCGAGTATGTCGGCGAGGACGACCAGCTCATGGCTCTCGTGGATGATCGCACCACGCTCTCGGAGGGCCTCAAGCACCTGGCGCCGCTGGAGCAGCGCGTGCTCTATCTGCGGTTCTTCCAGGGGCTCACGCAAACGGAGATCGCGGCAATGCTCGGTATCTCGCAGATGCAGGTGTCGCGCCTCCTTCGGCGCACGCTGCGCTCCCTGCGCGAACACATCATTCTCGAGGAGGTCTAGATGGCGACGCTGCTCCGCCCGGAGCCACGCGACCGCTGGTACCGGACGTTCGCGATCACCTGGTCGCTCGTCGGCATAGGCGTCTTGCTCTCCGCCGCGGGGTGGCTGCTCGGCAGGGTCGCGCCGGCGCTCGTGCCGTTCGGCCTGGCCATCATCATCCTCTTCATGTTCAGGGGCCCTGTTGCCGCGCTCGAGCGCCGGGGGATGAAGCGCGGGCTCGCGGTGGGTGTGTGCTACCTGATCAGCTTCGCGGTCGTGGGAGTGGCGCTCGGCTTCCTGATCCCCGCGCTCGTCGTGCAGGTGCGCGAGTTCGTGGTCGCGTTTCCCGGCTACTATGAGCGTGCAAGCGAGCTGTTCTTCGATCTGCAGGGCAGGTACGAGGCGCTCATCGTCCCGTCATGGCTCGAGGACGCCCTGTTCAACCTGCAGGACACGATCACCACACAGTCGGCCGAGTGGTCGCAGCTGCTGGCAAAGGAGATTTTCAGCGTGGGCGGCTCAGCGCTTTCATCGCTGCTCACCACGGTGCTTGCGCTCGTCATCGGCTTCTGGCTGCTCAAGGATCTCCCGGCCATCAACAGGGAAGTCCTGCTGCTTGCCGGTCCCCGGCGCAGGGACGAGGCTGCGATCGTCACATCGACGGTGTCGCGCGTGCTCGGCGGCTATCTACGCGGGCAGTTCACCATCTCGCTGGCCACGGGCGTCATCGTAGCGGTCGGCCTGTTCCTCATAGGAGTGCCGTACTCGCTCGTCATCGGTCTCCTGGCGCTGATCCTCAACTTCATCCCATGGATCGGTCCGGCGCTCACGGCGGTCATCGCAGGCATCGCGGCGGCGTTCGTGAGTCCGCTCCACATCCTCGGAGCCGTCGCGATATGCCTGGGTGCGCAGCAGGTGACCGAGTACTTCGTGACACCGCGCGTGATGTCCGAGAATGTCGACCTGCACCCGCTGCTGGTGATATTCTCGCTGCTTGCCGGTAGCACGCTGTTCGGGTTCGCGGGCCTCCTGCTCGGAATCCCGGTGGCGGCCATCGGTAAGGGACTGTTCGTCTACTACTTCGAGAAGTACACGGAGTCCAAGCTCACGTCGGAGGGCGGTGCGTTCTTCCGCGCGCGGTCCGACGATGGCGACGACAAGCCGGAGCCTGCGGAGGGTATCGCCGGCGACGGCGCGTCGCCGTCCGTAGCCCACGAGTCCGACATGGCCGATACGTCAGACGACGCCTGAGCGGCGTCGAGAGCACCCGAGGAGCCCGTACACGTGAAGTCCGCCGATATCCGAGAGAGCTTCCTGTCCTTTTTTGAGAGCAAGGGCGCAAAGCGTCTGCCCTCATCCTCGTTGGTGCCGGACGACCCGTCACTGCTGCTCACCTCGGCTGGAATGGTGCAGTTCAAGCCGGTATTCCTCGGCGCCCGGGATATCGGCGTGACAAGAGCGACCACCTGTCAGAAGTGCGCGCGCACGACCGACATCGACATCATCGGTACCACGGGGAGGCATCACAGCTTCTTCGAGATGCTCGGCAACTTCAGCTTCGGCGACTACTTCAAGAGCGAGGCGTGCGCGTGGGCGTACGAGTTCTCGACGCAGGTGCTCGGGATGGACCCCGACCGGCTGTGGTTCTCGATCTACGAGGACGACGATGAAGCCGAGGTCATCTGGCGCGATGAGGTGGGCGTTCCCAGCGAGCGCATCGTGAGGATGGGCGCAAAGGACAACTTCTGGTCGGCTGGCCCGACAGGCCCGTGCGGACCATGCTCGGAACTCTACTTCGACCAGGGTCCCGAGGTAGGCTGTGGTCTCGACACGTGCGCGCCGGGCTGCGACTGCGACCGGTACGTAGAGTACTGGAACCTCGTGTTCATGCAGTACGACCGTCAGGACGACGGTACCCTGCTGCCGTTGCCGAAGAAGAACATCGACACCGGCATGGGCTTGGAGCGTGTCGCGGCGATCATGCAGGGTGTGCACACGAACTTCGAGACCGACGACCTTCGGGCGCTCGTGGCGATCGGCGAGGGCCTCTCCGGCGTGTCGCTCGGCGCCGCCGAGAAGACCGATGTGTCACTCCGCATCTTGGCTGACCACGCGCGCGCGGTGGCCTTCCTGATCGCCGACGGTGTGCTGCCCTCCAACGAGGGCCGGGGTTACGTGCTCCGCCGCCTGCTCCGTCGCGCCATCCGTCACGGGCGGCTGCTTGGCGTGGAGGACGCGTTCATGGTCAAGCTGATCGACGAGGTGATCGAGCGCTGGGGCTCGCCATACCCCGAGCTTGCCGATAACGCGGAGCTCATCCGCGGCATCGTGTCTTCCGAGGAGGAGCGGTTCGGCGCGACGCTGCGCCAGGGCCTCGCGTTCCTGACCGCCGCGATCGAGCGGACCCGTGCCGAGGGTGGCGCCGTGCTCGACGGTACCGAGGCGTTCACGCTGCATGACACGTACGGCTTCCCGTACGAGCTCACCACCGAGATCGCCGCGGAGTCGGGCCTTGAGGTCGACAAGAAGGCGTTCGAGGTCGCAATGGAGGCGCAGCGCGAGCGCGGCCGCGCCGCGGTCAAGGACGAGTCATGGTCGTTCGGCAGCGCGTTCGACGCCATCGCGCGAGAGGCCGGTGCCACGGAGTTCCTCGGCTATGCGCGTGACGAGGCCCAGAGCACGGTCGTGGGCATCGTGGCCGATGGCGCGCCGGTCGAGCGCCTCGTGGCGGGGCAGGAGGGCGAGATCGTGCTCGCCGCCACGCCCTTCTACGCCGAACAGGGCGGACAGGTGGGTGACGCCGGCGTGCTGACCGCCGGCGACGCGCGCTTCGTGGTGGGCGACACGCGCTTCGCGGTCCCCGGCGTCGTCGCGCACGTGGGCGTGCTCGAGGCGGGCGCGATCTCGGTGGGCGACACCGTGCATGTCGCAATCGACTCGCTCCGTCGTGAGCGCATCCGTCGCAATCACACGGCCACGCACATCCTGCACTGGGCGCTCAGGCGCATCCTCGGCGACCACGTACGGCAGTCGGGCTCGCTCGTGGCGCCGGAGCGGCTGCGCTTCGACTTCACGCACTTCGAGGCGGTCACCTCCGATCAGCTTCGGCGCATCGAGGAGATGGCCAACCACAAGATCATGGAGAACCACCCCGTCCTGAACTACGAGACGTCGCTTGTCACCGCTCGCGAGATGGGCGTGACCGCGCTCTTCGGCGAGAAGTACGGCGAGATCGTCCGCGTGCTCGAGGTCGGCAACTTCAGCAAGGAGCTCTGCGGCGGCACGCATGTAGGCCGCTCGAGCGAGATCGGGCTCGTGAAGATCGTGTCCGAGGGCAGCGTGGGCGCGAATCTGCGCCGCATCGAAGCGGTCACGAGCTTCGACGCGCTCGCATACCTCGAGCGGGTGGAGAGCGAACTCGCCGAGGCCGCCGTCGCGCTCAAGGTGAGCAAGTTCGATGTGTCCGAGCGCGCCGCCACGCTGGCGCGCCGTGTGAAGGAGCTTGAGAGCGCGGCGCAGCGAGCCCGCAGCCACATGACCGGGTTCGATCCCGGGTCGCTCGTCGACGCTGCCGTGGACGTCGGCTACCCCGTCATCGTTGCGCGCATCCCCGACGTGACGTCCACCGAGCTCCGTGGTGCGTGGGACCTCCTGCGCTCCAAGCTTGGCGACGCGGGCGCCGTTGTGCTCGCCACGGCCGATCCCGAGTCGGGTGCGCCACTGTTGCTCGCGGCGGGCACGCCGGGCGCGGTTGCGGGAGGGTTCGACGCGGGAGCGCTCATCCGCACGATCGCGCCGTCCGTGAAGGGCGGGGGCGGTGGCCGTCCGGAGATGGCACAGGCCGGCGGCAAGGACGCGTCCGGCATCGACGCGGCACTCGCGCAGGCGCGTACCACACTCGGCATAGGCTAGCGGCATGCGCGTGCTCGGGCTCGACATCGGCTCGGTGCGTGTGGGTGTTGCTGTCTCCGACCCCTCGGGTCGGATCGCTTCACCGCTCACGGTGCTGGACGCCAGGGCGCTTGCGGGCGACGCGACACCGCTCGTGCGCCTGGCCGAGGACTACGAATCCGAGTGCCTGGTGGTAGGGCTTCCGCTCACGCTCTCCGGGGACGAGGGTCCGCAGGCCGCCGAGGTGCGTACGGCTGCCGTTCGGCTCGCTGCGGCCGCCGGACTGCCGGTCGAGTTCGCCGATGAGCGGCTCTCGAGCGAAGAAGCGCGGCGCATGATGTCCGCGTCGGGTATGAGCGAGAAGGAGCAGCGAGGCTCTGTGGACAAGGTGGCGGCAGCCATAATCCTGCAGGGTTGGCTGGACGCGAGGCGGAACGGCACGCAGGAGGGGTCATGACCGGGCAACGTCGCGAGGCCGGGACATCCCGGTGGCGGCCGTTATCGGCACGCGGAGTCCGGTCGGCCGACCAGGGGTCGCGGCGACGCACCCGCGTGGCGGTCGTGCTGCTCGTTGCGGCCGTGCTGGTGGTGTGCGTCCCCGCGTTCGGCGTCTGGCGCGTGCTCTTCATCCCTCAGACCACGGTCGCTGCCGGTCAGGCGGTGCAAGTCGAGGTCCCGGAAGGGGCGGATACCGCTCGCATCGCGGAGGTTCTCGCCCAAGCCGGCGTCATCGAGAACGCCGCGATGTTCAGGCTCCAGGCCCGGCTCGACGGCGTCGACGGCAAGCTCCGGCCGGGGGTGTACGACCTCACTACCCGCATGGACCACGACGAGCTGGTCGAGCGGCTTCTCGCGGGTCCGCCGATCGCCTACACCACCGTCACCATCCCCGAGGGCTTCACGGTCGAGCGTATCGCCGAGCGGCTCGCGGCCGAGGCGGGCATACCGGCCGAGGAGCTCCTCTCGCTCGCTCTGGGAGGCGCGGCCGAATTCCAGGATGCGCACCCGTATCTTCAGGCCGCCTACGAGGGCTCGCTCGAGGGCTATCTGTTCCCCAAGACGTACCGGATAGCCGAGGGCGCCTCGGCGCACGACGTGATCGAGATGATGCTCGATCAGTTCGATCGCGAGTTCGCCAGTGTCGACCCGCCCGCGTCGGGCGAGCTGACCATGCACGAGCTCGTCACGCTCGCCTCGATGATCGAGCGCGAATCCCGCCTGGCCGATGAGCGGCCGCTTGTGTCCTCGGTCATCCACAACCGGTTGCGCATCGGCATGAAGCTCGAGATCGACGCCACGATCGAGTACGTGATCAAGAAGAACCGCCCGCGGTTGCTCAACAGCGACCTGACCATCGAGAGCCCGTACAACACGTACAAGTACGGGGGGCTGCCGCCCGGGCCGATCGCAAGCCCGGGGCTGGCATCGCTGCAGGCCGCCGCCGCGCCTGCCCAGACGAAGTACCTGTACTACGTGCTCACCGGCACCGACGGCTCGCACACCTTCTGCGAGACGTACGAGGAGTTCCTGATCGCCAAGGAGAAGTCGAGAGAGGTGACCCCCTGACCATGAGCGAGGGCAACGGTCCTGCGATCCTCATCCAGGGCGCGCACAAGCGCTACAAGCCCATCGTCGGCGCGCCGCAGCGTGATGCGGTGCGCGGTGTGGACATCAGCGTCGCGCACGGCGCCATCCATGGCCTGCTCGGCCCCAACGGTGCTGGCAAGACCACCACGATCAAGATGCTGCTCGGCCTCGTGCGCCCCACCAGCGGCGAGTTCCGGATCCTCGGGGAGGACTCCACGCGGCCAGGAGGCAGGCGACGGGTCGGGTTCATGCCCGAGCAGCCGTACTTCCCCCAGCATCTGCGAGCGGCGCAGGCACTCAAGCTCTACGCACAGCTGGCTGGCGTCCCTCGCGACGAGATCGGGCCCCGCACGTCGGCGCTCATGGAGCGCGTGGGCCTGCAGGGTCGCGAGAAGACCACGCTCGACACCTTCTCGCGCGGTATGCTGCAGCGCCTCGGCATCGCGCAGGCGCTCATCAACGAGCCCGAGGTCGTGGTGCTCGACGAGCCCGCCTCCGGTCTCGACCCGGTGGGCCAGCGCGACATCCGCAACCTTATGCTCGAGCTGCGCGACGCCGGTGTGACGGTGCTGCTTTCGTCCCACCAGCTCTCCGAGGTCGAAGCCGTGTGCGACGACGTCACGATCATGAACGCGGGTCGTGTGGCCGCCGAGGGCGATCTTGACGCGCTGCTGAACGTGGAGGGCCGGACGTCGATCCGTGCGCGTGGTCTCGATGATGGCCTGCCAGCCGCGGTGGCCGGACTCGCCGGTGACGTCGCGGTCACGGGAGGGCTCTCGGTGTTCTCGGTCGCCGATGAGGCCGTCCGTGCGGTGATTGACGCGGTCGATGACGCGGGCGGGCGTGTCGTCTCGGTCACGCCGGTGCGCGACTCCCTGGAGGACTACTTCGCCAGGCTCCTCGTCGCCTCCGCCGAAGGAGGTGAGGATCGATGATGTCGCGGATCTGGCCGATCGCGCTCAGCGTGGTCACTGACAGCCTCAGACGCAAGGTCGTGTACGTGGTGCTCGTGTTCGCAGCCATCCTGGCCATGGCGATCCCGGCGCTTCCCAGCTACGGCCTCGGGATCGAGGACGCGGTGTATCGCGAGGTCGCGCTGGCGCTCTCGTTCGTGACGGCGCTCGTGCTCGCGCTCTCTCTCGCCGCGAACCGCGTGCCCTCCGAAGTCGATCGTCGCACGGTCTACAACGTCCTCGCAAAGGGCGTCAGCCGCGCCGAGTACCTGGTGGGTTCCTGGCTTGGCGTGTTCCTCGTCACGGGAGGCGCCGTTGCCGCGTTCACCGTCGTGCAGCAGGTCATCGCGGTCACCCGCTATGGCGATCCGATGTGGCAGCTGTGGCAAGGCGCTCTGGCGATCTGGCTTGAGATGGGCGTGCTCTGCGCGTTCGCGGTGGCCATCTCGTCGGTCGTGGGCCCCGTCGTGGTGGTCACTGCCGCGATGGCTGTCCTGTTCGCCGGTCACTCTCGATCGACGCTCGTCGGCGGTGAGGGCGCCCTCGCACTTCGGCCGTTCTACCCGTCGTTGGACACGTTCAACATCGTCAATCCGGTGGCTCACGGCAGCGGCGTTCCCGCGCTGTACGTTCTGAGCATGCTCGTGGTCTTCGCGGGCTTCGTGTCGGTCGCACTGGCCGTGGCAGTGCTGTTGTTCGGGCGGCGAGACCTCTGATGGGCACGCTGAGAGATCGTGCAGCCCTCGGCGCCCTTGCGCTCGGGCTGGTCCTGGTGCTCGGGGGTCAGGCGGCGGCCGACGCGCTCGTTCCGGACGCCTCGGGCACACAGACCACGGAGGTCGTGGGGCGCGCCGCGTCGTCATACCTCACCGGTATCAAGACGTTCGCCGCCGCGGCGCTTTGGAACAGGATCCATCCGGTCATGCACGGGTACTACTCCGGGGTCTCGCTTGGCGAGCAGCGTTACATGCTGAGTTCGATCGCGCTGGTGGTCGCCCTGGACCCGCAGCAGACACAGGCCTACCCGGTAGGCTCGTGGATACTCGTCGAGAACGACCGGGCCTCCGATGCGCTTGCCATGGCCGAGCGCGGCGTGGAGTCCAACCCGCAGTCGGGACTCACGCTCTCCAATCTCGCGCAGATGCAGTACCTGTACGGTGAGGGTCTGTCCGGCGCCGCGGCCACCGCCGAGCGCGCTCTCGGCGAGGATGTGGAGTGGCTGGACGCGCTCCAGAAGCATCAGTGGTATCCGATCCTCGGCGATATCCTTCGGCGGGCGGGGCGCGACGACCTGGACGCGGTGGTGCAGGCCGAGCTCGAGCGGCTCGATGCCGAACATGCCGATGAGCTTGGAGAAGTCGACCACGATCACGACCACGACGGCGTGCCCGACCACTAAGGAGCGATCGAGCTGCTGCGTCCCCACCACTACGTCAGCCATGTGACCGCCATCGACCTCGAAGCATTGCGTGCCGAGGGCATCACGGCGTTGCTGCTGGATGTGGACAACACCGTCTCGCCCCATCACTCGACTGAACTGATACCGGAGATCCGCGAGTGGATCGCGTCTCTCGAGCCTGCGGGGTTCCACGCGTGCCTGGTCTCGAACAACTGGCACGACGACATCCATGAGCGCGCAGAGGCGCTCGGATTGCCCGCGATACCCAAGGCTGCCAAACCGCTGCCGTTCGGCATCTGGCGGGCGGTCCGGTTGCTTGACGCGCGTAAGTCCGAGTGTGCGATGGTCGGCGATCAGATATTCACCGACATCCTCGGTGGACGGCTTGCGGGAGTGCGCACGATACTCGTTGAGCCACTGACCCCGTCTGACATGGGGCATACCAAGGTGCTTCGCGCGTTGGAACAGCGCATAATGGCAGGTAGACGACCGGACGCCGAGCGCGCGGGGAGGGGGAGCGACACGTGATCATCAATGGCCGCACACGGCCGACCGCTGTGATCGGTTGGCCGGTTGCGCAGTCGCTCTCACCGGTCATGCACAACGCCGCATACGATTCTCTCGGCCTGAACTGGGCATGCATCCCGCTCGGCGTGCCCGACGACCGCGCGCTGCTCGCGTTCACCGAGGCCGTGCGCACGTTGCCGTTCATCGGCTTCAACGTGACCATGCCGCACAAGCAGGCCATGTTGGCGCTCTGTGACGAGACCGCTACGCTCGCCGAGCTTGCCGGCGCGGTGAACACCGTGCACTGCGTGGACGGGCGGTTGATCGGTTACAACACCGATGGCCGTGGGCTGCTCGAGTCGCTGCAGACCGATGCCGGGTTCGATCCCGCGGGCCGCTCGGTGGTCGTGATCGGTGCCGGTGGCGCCGCGGGCGCCGCGGTCACCGCGTGCATACTGTCGCGCGCCGGGCGCATCACGATCGTGAACCGCGACCTCGAGCGCGCGGAGGCGCTTCTGGATCGTGTGAGCGCGAGTCTCCGCACTACCGCCGCGGAGGCGCTACCGCTCGACCAGTCGGCCGCATCCGCCGTGCGCGAGAGTGACCTCATCATCAACGCCACGCCCGTGGGTATGAGCGCTCACGACCCAAGCCCCATTCCCGCGGAGTGGTTCCATGAGGGCCAACTCGTCTACGACATGGTGTACCAGCGCCCGGACACCGCACTTGCCCGTGCGGCCCGGACCGCCGGCGCACACGCGGTGGGTGGTCTCGGCATGCTCGTGGCGCAGGGTGCTCTCGCCATCGACATCTGGATGGGCGACACCAACGGGCAAGCGCGCGCCCCGCGTGACGTAATGCGGGCGGCAGCCTCAGCCGCGCTGGCCGGGCAGGCAGCCAGCGTCGAGGAGGGCGCGCTGTGACCGCGGCGTCAGGCAAGAGGCTCGGCCGCGTTCTCGTGCAAGGCGGCCTCATCACACAGGAGCAACTCGACTGTGCGCTCGCCGAGTCGAACGGCCGGTCGCTCTGCGCAACGCTGGTAGAACAGAAGGTGACCGACGAGGTCACGTTCGCCCGTGCCGTGGCCGACAGCATGGGACTCGCGTTCGTCGACCTCGGCGCGATCGATGTCGATGCGAACGCCGCAACGATGATCTCCATCGACATCGCCCGTCGTCACAGCGTGCTGCCTATCCGCGTCCAGGACGATGAGCTCATTGTGGCCATGGCAGACCCGGCCAACATCTTCGCCATCGATGACCTTCGGATCGTCACCGGCTACGACATCAAGCCTGTTGTGGCCGCCGAGAGCGATCTCGAGTCGTCAATCGAGCGCCTCGCCACCATGCAGACGAACGTCGAGGACATGGTCGGCAACCTCGAGAGCGTCTCGGTGGACATCAGTGACGAAGACGAAGGCGCTGGCGACGACGAGGCGCCGGTCGCGCGGATCTTGAACCACATCGTCACCGAAGCGATCCGTCAGGGCGCGGGTGACATCTACATCGAGCCGGGGGAGCGGGACATCCGGGTACGGTACCGCATCGACGGTGTGTGCCAGGAGATCATGCGCAGCCCCAAGAAGGTCCACCGTCAGTTGATCAGCCGCCTCAAGATCCAGTGCTCCATGGACATCGCCGAGCGGCGTATCCCGCAAGACGGCCGTTTCGGCGTGGTGCTCGACGGCAAGTCCGTCGACTTCCGCGTCGCGATCCTTCCCACGGTGCACGGTGAGATGTCGGTCATGCGCCTGCTGCGCAAGGACGCGATCATGATGTCGCTCGAAGACCTCGGCTTCCTCGAGCAGCCGATGGAGCGCGTGATGGAGGCGATCAGCCGTCCGTACGGCGCCCTGCTGGTCACCGGCCCCACGGGCTCGGGTAAGTCGACCACGCTGTACGCTGCCATCAACAAGACCACCAAGCCCACCGTGAACCTCATCACCGTCGAGGACCCGGTCGAGTACCGGCTTGAGGGCCTCTCGCAGGTACAAGTGCACGAGAAGGCGGGTCTCACGTTCGCGGCGGCGCTCCGCTCGATCCTGCGTCAGGACCCCGATGTGGTGATGATCGGTGAGATCCGTGACAAGGAGACGGCCACCATCGCCATCGAGGCGGCGCTGACCGGCCACCTCGTGCTCTCCACACTGCACACCAACGATGCGCCGTCGGCGCTCACGCGCCTCACCGAGATGGGCGTTGAGCCGTTCCTCTCGGCCTCGGCCATCAACTGCGTGCTGGCGCAGCGCCTCGCACGCCGCCTGTGCAAGGAGTGCCGCGAAGAGTACACGCCCGATGAAGAGGCGCTGCAGCGGATCGGCTTCCCGTACACGCCCGGCCGTCCGCCGCGGCTGTACCGCGCGGTGGGATGCAAGAAGTGCAACAACATCGGCTACAAGGGCCGGATGGGCATCCATGAGGTCATGTCGGTGACCGAGGACATCGAACGCGCGTGCGTCAATCATGCCTCTGGCGATGAGATCGCGCGCATCGCGATCGCCGAGGGGATGCTCACTCTGCGCGACGATGGATTCTCTAAAGTCCTCTCGGGCCTTACGTCCATCGAGGAAGTCATGCGAGTGGTCGTCTAACGCCTGCGACCTGCGTTTTCACGGTTGTTTCGCCTCCGGTGACGTGAGAGACTGAGACTGC
>CAZSUO010000014.1:0-10945 GCA_964610065.1 uncultured Coriobacteriaceae bacterium
GGGGATCACATCGAGAGTGCGGCGATGAACACCAGCAGCACCACGAACACGATGGCCACGTTGGCGCTGATGTCGCGCGCATACCGCTGGATGCGCAAGCGTGTGCGGACCACGGCCTGCTCCTCGAACCGATGTTCCGGCAGCCACTCGGTCCGCTCCTGGGTGAACTCGCTCACAGCCAGCCGCAGGATCTCGAGGGCCCACGCCGCACCGCGTTCGAGCCGGTTGCGGCCACGCGCGTCAGCCGCCCGGATCTCAGTGCGCGTCGGCAATGCGCGCCGTAGTCCACCGAGCGTGTTCGCCGTTCGGCCGAGCGCGACCTGTGCCACCGGGGCTGCTGCCGCCATCATCCGATCGAACCTCTCGGCACTGAGCAGCGAGTTCACGGCAGTGCCGACCTCACGCGAGATCGACTCACCACGCATGCGCGCCGGGGCCAGTGTCAATGCGGCGGCGGCGATGGGCGCTCGTGCCTTCGCCAGACGGTCGCCCGATGCCGCAAGCAGGGTCACGGCGTGCTCCAGTTCGCCACGTCGAAGACTGTCGGCAAGCACCCCCATACGTTCGTGCATCATCCGTCCTGCTATGTAGCCGGCGATCTCCCGGACGGCGTCGATCGTCCCGGTGTCCGGCGGACCACCCGGTCCTCGTGCGAGCGACTCGGCTCTGCTCACCGCGGTCCGCACAGCGTCCTGACGTTCGCGCTCGAGCAGCAGGTACGCCTGTTGCATCAGATGTTGATCGCGCGGAGCGGGGGCGCCGGTCAGAAGCGTCGTGGTCACGAGGCGCCACCGCCTGTCAAGCCGGCCCACTGCGGTGGCGTATGAGGAACGGGTTCGCCGCAGCAGCAGTGACGTGGCGCCACGCACCACCTCGTACGTGTGATCGATCGTCCGGCATCCGGCTATCAGTCCGTGTGCCGCCTGCCCGTACCACCAGTCGATGCTGAAGTACCGCGGTGCATGCAGGTGGAACAAGTGGAACTTCATCCCGACGAAGAAGAACGTGAAGCCGAGGGCGAAGGCCGTGACCACGCTCATGATGTCCGGACTCGAAAGGAACGAGTGCTCGAGATAGTGGTCGAGGATGTCTCCGTGCACACCCCACGTGTGCAGTCCTGGTTGGAATACCCCCCGTATCAGGATCTGCGGGAACCACCCCAGCGCGATGATCGCCGTGGCGAGCACGCCCATGCCGAGGAGCATCCTCGGCGGGGCGTCCTTGACCTCAGGTCCGTACTCCATTTTCGGCTTGCCGAGGAACATCAACCCGATGAGCTTGATGAAGGAGCACGCGGTACCGCCACAGGTGACGATGTAGATCTTCTCGGCGATGCCGAGCGAGGCGAGTTCGTGGTACTCCCACGCCTCCACGATGGCGTGGTGGATGAGGCACTTGCTGACGAAGCCGTTGAACAGCGGCACACCGGTGATGCCGGCCGCGGCGATGCACATGAACACGAACGTGATCGGCATCTTCTTCCAGAGGCCACCCGTGTGGTAGAGGTCGAGCGAGTGCGTACGGTAGTACACGGCGCCCACGCCGAGGAACAGGCATGCCTTGAAGAGCGCGTGGTTCACCACGTGATAGAGGCCGCCCGCCACGCCCATCGCGCCGTGCGCGCCCAGGTACCCGGCTGCACCGATACCCGCGAGGATGAACCCCATCTGACTCACACTGTGGTAGGCAAGCATGCGCTTGGCGTTTGACTGCTGAAGCGCCAGGAACACGCCGATGAACATCGTAGCGATGCCGATCCACAACACCACGAGCCCGAGCTGTTCGGAGAAGTGCCACAGGTGCTCCTCCACGTGCTCGGCCACCTCGGGCCGGAACAGCGCGGTCACCACCCGGAAGATCCCGTACGCACCGGCTTTGATCATCACGCCCGAGAGCAGCGCGCTTGCGGGTGCGGGCGCCACAGGGTGCGCGTCGGGCAGCCACACATGCACCGGCACCATGCCGGCCTTCACGCCGAAGCCCAGGATGAGCAGGATCGCGGCCGCCCAGCGTAGGACCTCGTCGCCATGACCTGCCGGCAGAGGCTCGAGCGCGCCGCTCCCGCCGAGCGCGAACGTGAGGAAGACGCCGCCCACCAGCGCGAAGCCGCCGATCACGGTCATCCAGAAGTACTTGCCTGCCGCCTTCTTGGCCTCGTCGCTCTCGGTGTGTATCACGAGCAGGAACGCCACCAGTCCGAGCGCCTCGAAGAAGAGGTAGAGCGTCACGAGGTCCCCGGCGAGCACCACGCCGAGGTTGGCGGCCAGCACCACGAGCGTGGTGGTGTGGTAGCGGTCATGCTTCTTCTCGTGCTTCAGGTAGTCGAGTGAGTGGAGAGTTGCCGCGAACCACACGAACGCGGTGAACAGCGCAAAGAGCATCGAGAAGGAGTCCACCGTGAACGTGAGCTCGCCGAGGAGAGCCGGTACCACGCTCTGCACGCGGTGATGCTCGGCGATGAGCGGTATGAGCGCCGCGGCGCCGAGCAGTGTGAGCGCGGTGATGGCCACGACGTAGGCGTTGCGCACGCCCGGCCAGCGCTTCCCGAGCGGGCGTACAAGCACGGCCGCCACGAGCGGTGCGAGAACCAGAGCGGCGGGCAGCGCGCTCGGCACTACGTGCGCCGCCTCGGTCACCACCGCCACCGCGTGTCCTGCGTCCATCGTCTGCTCCTAATGGAAGAACGCTTCCGCCGCCATGCGTGCAAGTGACACCGGCATCCCGGGCAGCGAAGCCCCGATGCCGAGCAAGACCGTGAGCGCTGTTGTGACGACCAGCGGGCCGAGCATGCTCGCGGGCGCCTCACGTCCCTCGATCTGCGTGAGGTCATCGGGGGTGAGCGCCGGTTCGCGGAAGTACATGCGATAGACGATCGGCAGCAGATACACCGCCGCCATGAGCGCCCCGCCGAGGAGCACCAGGAGCAGGAGCGGGTCCTCTGTCTCGAGCATGCCCAAGCCGAGGTACCACTTGCTCGCGAATCCTGAGAGCGGCGGTGTGCCGATCATGCCCAGGCAAGCGATCGCGAAGCACGCGGCGGTGACCGGCATCCGCCGCGCCGCGCCGTCGAGTTGACTCACGCTCGAGGCACCGAGCCGGCGGATGAACAAGCCCGCGCACAGGAAGAGGCCGCCTTTCATGAACGCATGATGGGTGATGTGCACCAGCGCTCCCACGGTGGACTCTGTGCCCAGGAGCGAGACTGCCAGGACCACGTACGCCATCTGACTGATCGTGGAGTATGCGAGCCGGCGTTTAAGATTGTCCTGGTTCACGGCCAGCGCGGCCGCGAACAAGACCGTGAACGACGCGATCCACGTGAGGTATCGCGTCACCGCGAGATCCTGCAACAGTCCGAGGCCGAACACCTGGAACATCATCCTGATGATGCCGAAGCTTCCGGCTGCGACCATCACCCCGGAGAGGACCGCCGAGAATGGGGCCGGGGCCGCCGGGTGTGCGTCGGGCACCCAGCCGTGGAGCGGCACGAGAGCCGCCTTGACACCGAAACCCGTGAGGAAACACCAGAAGATCGCGAGAAGCCGTGCGCGTTCGATCCCGCCACCAAGGATCCCGCCATTCGTGAACGTCTGCGTGCCCGCCGAGAAGAACGTCAGCACGATCGCGAGCAGGACGAGCGTGCCGCCCACAAGGATGTACACGATGTACTTGGTGCCGGCGGCCATGGCCTCGGGCGTCTCTTCGTGCACCACGAGCGGGTAGGTGAGGATGCTGAAGAGCTCGTAGAAGATGAGGAAGGTGAGCAGGTTGCCCGCGTAGGCGACACCCATCGTCCAGGAGAGGCACAGGATGAAGAAGCCGTAGTACCGGCCGAGCCGGTGCTCTCCCGCCATGTACCCGAAGGAGTACACCAGTGCGAGCACCCACAGCACCGCGACCGTGGCGCCAAAGAGCGCACCCGCGGCGTCAACGCGCAGGTACATCCATATCTGCGGGGTGAGCTGCAGGATGTACGATTCATACGCCGCGCCTCCGGCGACTCCCATCGCCAGAACGACCGCAACCACCGCAACGGCGGCTGCGACCACCAGGAGCAGTCCATTGCGCAATCGCACCGACGCCCGCTGCGCTGGCGCCGTGAGTACGGCACCCACCAACGGCAGCATGAACGCGAGCACCGGAAGGATCGAACGGGTCGCTTCGGTATCCATGCCGACCACCCCTACATCCCGAAGACGAACGTGACAGCGGCCTGGGCGAGTGCGAACGGCATCCCGGGGACCGAGACCGTCATGCCGAGGAGCAGCACATAGGCCGCGCATACGAGCGTTGGGCCGAGCATCGTCCAGTGCGCCTCGCGGACGACGACCTCGTCTCGTGGCGCCTTGAAGAACGCCGTGTAGATGACCGGGAGCCAGTACGCGGCGTTGAGGAGCGCGCTCGCCAGCATCACGAGTGCGTAGATGGTCCGATCGCTCTCGAGTGCTCCGAGTGAGAGGTACCACTTGGTCACGAATCCGGCGAACAGCGGGATGCCGATGAAGCTGAGCGCCGCGATCGTGAACGCCCCCATCGTGTAGGGCATGCGGTATCCGATACCGGCGAGCTCGTGCACCGTGGTCTTGCCCGTGGTGCGCTGTATCGAGCCGGCAACGAAGAACATCGTGATCTTGGCGAACGCCTGGTTGGCGATGTGCACTATCGCCGCCGTGGCGGACAGCGGCGACAGCAATGCCGCCCCCAGCACGATGTAGGAGAGCTGGCTGATCGTGGAGAAGGCCAACCTTCGCTTGAAGTTGTCCTGGAAGATCGCGATCACCGAGGCCGCGATGATCGTGATAGCGGCAAGCGCGGCCAACCAGTCGCACACCCCGAGCTGGCGCAGCAGCTCAACGCCGAACACGTTGTATATCGTGCGCAGCACGCCGAACGCACCCACCTTGACCACCGCGACCGCATGAAGCAGCGCGCTCACCGGTGTGGGCGCGACCATCGCACTCGGCAGCCAGCCGTGAAGGGGCATGATCGCGGCCTTCACGCCAAAGCCGGCGATCAGGCACACGAACAGTACGGTGAGCGTGGTGGCACCGGCGCTCGCGGGGAGGATGCCTGGCTGGGAGAGCGTCATCGTGCCGGCGAGCTGGTACGTCCAGATCGACCCGAGCAACACGAACGCACCACCGGTCAGCGTGTAGGCGAGGTACTTGCGGCCTGCTTTCATCGCCTCAGGGGTCTCATCGTGGATGACGAGCGGATAGGTGCAGATCGTGAGTGTCTCGTAGAAGAGGAACATCGTCAGCAGGTTCTCGGCAAAGGCGACGCCGACCGTGGTGGAGACACACAGGGCGAAGAAACCGAAGAACCGCCGACGGTTGGGCTCGCGCTCCATGTAGCCGATGGCGTAGACGGTCGTGAACAGCCAGAGCGTGGACGAAACGACAGAGAAGAACATGCCGAGCGCGTCGGCCCGGAAGGCGAGCCCGACTCCCGGCGTGAACTCCACGAGATCGAACGTGTAGACGACACCACGCAGCGCGCCGGGAAGCATCGACATGACGATGACGAGCTTGGCCAGTGCCGCCGATATGCTGAAGAACCGGCGCCAGAAGGTATGTTCGGCCGCAGCGAACACAAGGCCGGCGCAGAGCAGTGATATGGCAGGCGCGATGGCTACGCGTGCGTCGACGACTTCCATTTAGCCACCTCCCACCGGCGCCAGCAGTCGCATGACAGCGGGCTCGATGAAGCTCAGTGGCAGCCTGCCAAGCACGCCCATCACGAGGCAGAGCGTGGCGAGCGTCAGTACGGGAACCAGCATCGTTGCCGGCGCCTCCCGCACTTCGATCGTCGCGGGGTCCTTCGGCTTGCGGAAGTAGAACGCATTCACCATGCGTATGTAGTAGATGAATATCAGCAATGCACCGAACACCAGGGCCACGGCGAAGAGCGGTTCGCCCGCCTGAAGGGCGCCCAGAGCGATGTACCACTTGCAGAGGAAGCCCGCCGTTGGCGGAATGCCGACGATGGAGATCGCGCCGATCGAGATCGCGGCGGTGGTGAACGGCATCGCGCGCCCGATGCCGGCAAGGTCGGTGAGCGTGCGCTTGCCGGTCTGATGGATGAGCGCTCCCGCGCCCAGGAAGAGCGTCGCCTTGATGAGTGCGTGGTTGAACACGTGGACACTCGCTCCGATGAGTGAGTACGTGGAGGCCAGACCGAGCCCCATCACGATGTAGCCGATGTTCGAGATGGTCGAGTAGGCGAGCATCATCTTGATGTCGTCCTGGAACACGGCGAAGAACGCGCCCATCACGATGGAGATGGCGCCGAGCCACGTCAGCACGAGGTTGAGGCCGTCGAACCCCACGGCGTGCGAGCCGTACGCCATCTGGTAGACGCGCAGCATGCCGATGATCCCGGCCTTCACCACCAGCCCCGAAAGCACAGCCGAGACCGGGCTCGGTGCGATCGCGTGCGCGTCGGGCAGCCAGATGTGCAGCGGGAAGAGCGCCGCCTTGACCATGAGGCCGAGGGTGAGTGCGCCGAAGGCCGTCACGAGGGGCGCCTCGGCCGTCCCGCCAAGGCGCGCCGTCACGTCGGCCATGTTGAGCGTGCCCGTCAGGGCGTACAGGATGCCGATGCCGAACAGGATGCACAGAGACGAGATGGCGCCCATGACCAGGTACTTGAACGCCGCCATCTCCGCGGTCTTCTCACCGCTGATCGCAACGAGGGCATAGCCTGAGAGTGAGAGGATCTCCATGAACACGTACAGGTTGAACAGGTCGCCGGTCACGGTGAACCCGAGCATGCCGGTGATGTTGAGCAGCAGTAGGGCGTAGTAGTAGGGGACCCTCGCCGGTGCGAGCGCGGCCGGCGCGTAGTGCCGGGAGAAGACGATCGCAAGGAGTCCGAGCAGGCATATGATCGCCACGGCGGCACTGAACTCGTCGAACTTGAGCTCTATGCCGTACGGCGCCGTCCATCCGCCCACGACGTACGCGAACGGCCCCTCGTCCAGCACGCGCTTGATGAGCGCGCCACCGATCACGCTTGTCACCACCATGGTGCCCAGCGCCCACACCCAGGCTCGTCGTCCGTGCGCACCGCTGACGGCAGGGGTGAGCACCGCTCCCGCCAGCGGTACGATCAGGAACACGGCGAGCAGCGGAGGCCAACCGCTCATGTCACTCCGCCTCCCGCAACTCGTCGGCTTCGATCGTGCCGCACTGTCGCCATATGCGGATCACCAGGGAGAGAGCGAGCGCTGTCGTGCTTACGGCGACGACGATTCCGGTGAGGATCAACGCCTGGGGAAGCGGGTTGATGAAGGGGGGCGTCGCCCCCTCGCCGATGATGGGCGCATCGCCGCCATCGACAACGCCCAGCGCCACGATGAACGCGAAGACGGCGGTCTCCATGATGTTGAGCCCCATGAACTTCTTGATCAGGTTCTCGCGGGTTATCACGGCGTACAGCCCGATGCAGAAGAGCACCACGGATGCTGCGTAGTCGAGGTTGTTCCAGAGGGCGTCGATCATGGTCTGCCTGCCATCAACCGGAACACGCGCGCAAAGACGATCGCCCCTCCAGCACCGATGCCGGCCTCGATCAGCACCAGCATCACCTCGGCCACCCAGCGCAGGGAGGGCTCTCTCGGGAAGTACAGGTAGTCGCCCCACACCGTGAGTCCCACCGCACCCACGACGATGAAGGTGAGGGGGGCGATCACCTGCAGGACCTTGATCGGGCGCCCGGGCAGCAGCGCGGCCGAGGCGCGATCATCGAGCACAAGGGTGAGCGCGATGATGAGTGCGCCGATCATCGTCCCGCCCTGGAAGCCTCCACCCGGCGTGATGTGGCCATTGAGGATCACGTACACCGCGAACACGAGGATGAACGGAGCGAGCACACGCACGATGAAGCGCACGACGACACTGGGGGCGACCGGCGTTGCCGCCCCGTCCGGCTCACGCCCTTCAGCATCGGCGCCGAGGAGGATCGCGCACACGGCGATGAGCGCGGTGACGATCACCGTCACCTCGCCGTTGGTGTCGAACCCACGGTAGTTGAGAATGATGTCCGTGACGATGTTGTCGGCCCCCGCTTCTTCAGGGCCGTGCTGCAGGTAGTACGCGCCCACGTGCGTGTACGCGGGTGACTCAGGGGAGCCATGCGGCGGCAGGTCTGCGACCGCCTGCAGCAGCACCGCGGCGAGGGATACGAGCAGCACGATGGTGAGGGCCCGCTTCACCCTAGCGCTCCCTTCGCGTCGTGCGGCTGATGGTCACGAGGAAGAGCACGGTCGTCACCCCGGCACCCACCGCCGCCTCGGTCATCGCCACGTCGGGAGCCCCCCGGTGCAGCCACAGCAGACACATCATGAGTGAGTACGTGGAGAACACGATGGCCGCGGCGAGCAGATCCTTGAGCCGGATCACGGCGAGCGCCGAGGCGATCAGCATGGCGATCACGATGATGTCGAACACGCGGCTCATGTCCGTTTCACCTCGCCGGTGAGGGGTTCGAACCCGGTCCGATAGGCGGCTCGCGCCAGGGCGTGGGCCGCGGTGGGGCTCGAGAGCAACACGAGGGCGCCGAGCAGTACCAGCTTGAGGGCGTCTGGTTCGGGCGCGCGCAGCAGGGCGAGCGCAATCAGGATCGAGCCCGCGCCCACGGTGTCGCATTTCGTGGCGGCGTGCGTGCGCGAGTAGAAGTCGGGAAACCGGAGCATCCCCACGGTGCCGACAAGGAAGAAGAAGGCCCCAACACCGCACAGCGCGATCGCGAGCGCCTCGCGGGCAGCCTCGAGCGCGCTCATAGCCATCCACCTCGCAGCCGCCCCGTCTCAACGAGCCGTCCTGCCGCTATCGTCACGATGAAGTTGAGGAGTCCGTAGATGAGTGCCACATCGACGAACAGGCTGCGATGGAACACGAACGCGAGCAGCGAGAGGACGACGAGCGTCTTGGTGCCGACCACGTTCACGGCAAGGAGCCGGTCGGCGACGGTGGGTCCGAGGTATGCGCGAAGCAGGCAGAGTGACGCGTTCGCCAGCAGGAACACGGCGAGGCCCCACAGGAACGTCGTCACCGCGACCACCTACCTGTCGAACGTGGTGGCGACCCGTCGTTCGAGGTCGCCACTCGAGATCGCATCCGCGAACGACTCGTGCAGGCAGTGGATGATGAACACATCGCCATCGACATCGACGGTCAGGGTACCCGGAGTCAGAGTGATCGAGTTCGCGAACGCCACCCGGGCCGTGTCCGAGGTGAAGCGGGCACGGTGGATCTGCATGGTGGGAGCGATGCCGAGGGCCGGGTCGAGTACCCTCTCGGCAACGTAGACAGCGGCCACCACGATCTCCTTGAGCAGGTAGAGGAGGTACGCGGGCGCACGAAGCCAGGAGCGCGGTGTGAGCGGTGGTCTCTCTTCGGACCACAACGTGCGATCCGCCCACCATCCGGCCGCGCTGCCTATCACCAGCCCGCTCAGGAGGTCGAGTGGCTTGAGTGAACCTGAGACGAGAAGCCAGAAGACGAGCATCACGGCGATCGAGGCGGCGCGTCTCATGGCAGTCCACCGGCCTCGACACGGTCCTTTGGCAGCGTGTCGTCGTGATCGAGCGCACGGCTGAGCGCCGCGAGAAGCCCGGGTGCGTCATCGGCGTCAGCGGGATATGCCACGCTCGCGGTCGTCGCGGTGCGGCTCACCACGGGCTCGAGGGCGTCTCCCTCGAAGCCTGTGTGGGCGACCGTTCCGGCCAGCCGCCGGGCCACGTCGGCCGCCTCTCGCTCATCCGCGTAGGGCAGCGCGACAACGAAGCCGTCGTGTCCCAGGCGACCGACCGGATCGGTGGATCTGACCTCGAGGCGCACTACACTCGCCAGGTGTTCGAGCATGGCCTCGGCCTTGTAGCGGCCAAATACGCGCACGAACTCATCGAAGCCATCGACACGCACCGCCGCACAGCCCACCGGATGTGCGTACCGCTCGGCGCGCGACAGCTCCGCCGCCACCCGCGCCAGGAATGCGTCAGGGCGCAGGACGCCAGTGACCGGGTCGAGGGGTGACGTACTCTCGAGGGCGATGCAGCGGCGCTCCAGCTGTCGCGCGCGCACGCCTGTCATGAGCGCTGTGACAAGGTACGCCGCGAGACAGACGGCGTACGTGGGCCAGTCGTCGCGCATCAACTCCCGCGGTGTGGCGAGAACGACGATGCCCGCGCTTGACGCCCAGGCCACGAGGGCGCCAGCGGCTCCCAGCCGAAGCGCCGCAAGGGTTATCGGGACAAGGAAGAGATACCACGCCACCCACGGCTCGCCCACCAGCAGGACAAGTGCGGCCACGAACGCCTCTGTGCCGATAACGAGCAGCAAACCTGGCAGGTCGAGCGTGTGTTGCGGGACATGCCCCTCATCGGCTGCAGCTGTCACATGGGACACCGGTGACACCCCTCGCTGAAGCCTCGAAGCACCTTCACGCGGTGTGTCCCCGCGAACACCCCGCAGCGGCACCGGTTGGTGTGTGTGGGAGTCGTGGGCGGTTGGCGCCATGGACTATATGCCACTCCACGCGGAGATCTACACATCGGATTCCCCGCGCACGACAGCGACACGCGTGTGCGCCGGGGTTATAGTTGGCAAGGTCATAAGGGTCGCGGACAGGGAACCGGTGAGACCATGGCGAGCGGGGAGGACCAGACACGACACGGCCATGCGTATTCGCTTGGCGAGGAGATCGCCAACGCGGTCACGCACGGGGTCGGCGCTGCGCTCAGCGTCGCGGCCCTCGTCATCCTCGTCGGCATAGCGGCGCTTTGGGGCGACGGCTGGCATCTGGCGAGCGCCATCGTGTACGGACTCACGATGTTCTTGCTGTACACGGCGTCCACGCTGTATCACGCGATCACGCATCCGCGCGCCCGCCACGTGTTCAAGATCATCGATCACGCCAGCATCTACCTGCTCATCGCCGGCAC
>CAZSUO010000014.1:11045-20662 GCA_964610065.1 uncultured Coriobacteriaceae bacterium
ATCGCCTATACGCTCGGCACGATATTCTACGTGCTCAAGCGCGTGAAGTTCATGCATGCGGTGTGGCACCTGTGGGTGCTTGCCGGAAGCGTGCTGCACTTCCTCGCCGTGATGCTGTACGTGTTCCCGGGACCCTAGGTCTCGGCCAGCGGCTGCTCGGACGCAGTGAGCAGCATCGGGATCGACGACGCCTGGATGATCGCACTTGCCACCGACCCGATCTCACGGTCGATGAGGTCGCGGGCGCGCGGTGCAAGGACAACGAGGGTATAGGCGCCCGAAGCCACGCGTTCGGGAAGCACCTCGAGCGCCGAGCCTCGCACCACAGACGTGGTGACGTGGCGCACCCCGCTCTCCCGGGCACGCACCGCGAGTGCATCGAGGCGTTCGGCGGCCTGCTGCTCGCGACCCTCGCGGGCGGCTTCGAAGTTGAACGGGGTCACGTACATGAGCTCCATGTGGTCGATCCCGCGGGTAGCCAGCTCGCATGCCAGTGAGCACAGGCGGTCGTTTGGCTCGAACACGTCGATCGGTACGAGGACCGAGGAGAGCATGCGGGCGCAGGCGGTGCTCCCGGCCTCCGCGTCATTGATGTGGGTCTGCGGGGCCAAGAGGACGGGCACCGGGCTGAGCCGGACCACGTCAGAGCTGATGCTTCCCGAGAACCCCGTCTGGAACAGACCCTGCCCACGCGTCCCCATCACGATGACGCCCACGCCGTGGTGCTCCGCGAGTTGCACGATCGCGTGCGGCGGATAGCCGAGTGGCGTCTCCACGTGGACGCGGATGCCCGCTTCCTCGAGCGATTCGACCTGCCTGCGGAACGCCACCTCGTGGGCGGGCGACGGCTCCTTGTCGAGGTCGATGGCGTACACGAGGACAGCGTCACGCACACCAAGAACGCCGAGTTGGCCGACGCACGCGATGATGCCTTCAGAGGACGGGCCGAGATCGGTGGATACCAGCGCGTGCGCGAACATCCGGAGCCCTTCATCCTGTGATGCTGTTGTCATCATGTGGGCATGACCGTGGGTGCTATGGAGAGTATATAGCCAGTCCCTTGCCTGCTGCATCGAAACGGCGGTTGTGACACGGGTCACAATAATGGGTTGGCATGGAATGTGCGGGTTGGGCTACCATATCGGTCGGGATGTGCGGCTCACGCCCATCACTTACGTCATGTGACGGATTTCGGCTGCGGTGGAAGGCCTACCTTGTACGATATCGAGGGTGTACTCGGACCAGCGGTCATGGAGTTCGTGGACCAGCATGTCCGCTCGCTCCTGACCTGGGACATCCTGGTCTTCTTCCATCGCAACCCCGACGCGGTCCTCGATGTCGAGGGGCTGGCCTCTCGTTTGGGCCGCCGCGCCGATGAGCTCGAGCCGGAGATCGAGGCGCTGTGTGCCGGTCGCATCCTGACCTTCGCGGGAGGGCTCATCCGCTACAAGCCGTCGGTCGAGATGCGCGAGACGATAGCTCGCTTCGTCGAGAGCTGTCAGGACCGTGGGCGTCGGCTTGCGCTCATCGCGCTCGTGCTGCACAAGATCAACCCCGGCTACTGATCCTGCGCCGGCCCGCCCTCACGCCAGTGTCGCTCACTCCTGGTAGTCTTAGCGCATGAACCAGATCATCCAACAGATCCTCCTCATCTTCGCCCTCATCGTCCTCAACGGGTTCCTCGCAGCCGCGGAAATCGCCCTTGTCAGCGCGAGGCGCGCTGTCATGAAGATGGAGGCCGACGCTGGATCCAGGCCGGCACAGCGGGTGCTGAAGCTGACCGAGGACCCGTCCAGCTTCCTGGCCGCCATACAGATCGGCATCACGCTGGTGGGGTTCGGCGCGTCGGCCACGGCGGCGGTCACGCTGTCGCAACCGCTTGCCGGGTGGCTCTCATCGCTTGGTGTCCCGTGGGTCAGCACGCTTGCCTCAGGCCTGGCCGTCTTCACCGTCACGCTCGCGATCTCGTACGTCACGCTCGTTGTAGGAGAACTCGCCCCCAAGCGTCTCGGCCTTCAACGCGCCGAGACCGTCGCCAAGTTCGTCTCCGGCCCGGTGATCTTCCTGCAGAAGGGTACGGCGCCGCTCATCTGGGTCCTCGCTCGCTCGACCGACGTGGTCGCGCGCCTGCTGGGTGTCCGCCGTGGCTCGGTGCGCCCAGGTGTGACCGAGGAGGAGATCAAGCTCCTCGTCACCGAGCAAGGGACGCTGCTTGAGGACGAAAAGCGCATGATCCACGAGATCTTCGAGCTCGGCGACATGGTGGCCAAGGAGATCATGGTGCCACGCGTGGACATGCGTATGCTCGAGGACACCACACGCGTGGGCGAGGCTATCGGTGTGTTCCGGCAGTCGGGATACTCGCGGCTGCCGGTGTTCAGCGGCGACGCCGACACGGTCGTGGGTATCGCGATGCTGAAGGACTTGGTCGGCCCGGTTGCCACCGGGCGGCTCGATGAGCCGGTCGGCACGTTCGTCAGGCCCGCAGTCTTCGTGCCCGAGACCAAGCCGATCCTTGTGATGCTGAAGGACATGCAGGCCGCACACAACCACCTGGCCATCGTGGTCGATGAGTACGGCGGTACGGCCGGACTGGTGACAATCGAGGACATCGTCGAGGAGATCATCGGCGAGGTCGTGGACGAGTTCGACAGGGAGCGCCGCTACATCACGACCATCGGCCCCGACGAGTGGGTCGTCGACGGTCTGCTCTCCGTACACGAGGCGAATGAGACGCTCGACTGGGATCTCCCGCTCTCGGACGAATATGAGACCGTTGCCGGTTGGATGCTCGTGCAACTCGGGCATATACCGACGGGCGGCGAGGTTGTGCACCACCACGATCTGGTCGTGTGCGTCGACGCCGTGAGGCGGCGCAGGATCGCCCGCCTGCGCGTATCGCGAACACGCGATCACGATACCGGGCATGAGGCGGGCTCCTGAGGTCGGGGGAACGCGGCCCGGGTTCCCGGTGCGGAGGGGAGTCCTCATGGAACAGAGCACGGAACGGCCGATCGACCACGCCCCGGAGCAGGCGGCACCGCCCGGGACCGTACCGGTCGCTCAGGTGGAGCAACCGGTCACGGGGTCAGGCGCCAGAGGCCCCGGTCCGGCGCTGTGGGGCGGAGTCGCGCTCGTCATCCTCGGCGTCCTGCTGCTGGTGAGCCAGCTCGTACCGGAGATGCACCTGTGGCGCTGGTGGCCGCTCATCGTGGTCGGTATCGGTATCAGGCAGATGTTCGGGCCGAGGCGTAACCCGTGGAGCGTTCGCTATCTCGGAGAGGGCCTGAGCACGGTCGCTATCGGCCTTGTGCTCCTGGGGCAGATGCTCGGCGTTCTGCGCTGGGACGTGTGGCTGAACATCATCCGCCTGTGGCCCGTGCTGCTTGTTTCGCTCGGCCTCGAGATCATCGGCAAGGCGACACGCGCCGAGTGGATCCGCTTCGTCTCGAGTCTCGTGATCGTGGCGGCACTTGCCTACGGTGCGCTTGTGCTGACGCCGATGAGCGGTTGGCCACCTGTCACCCGTGTTCCCGGTGGTGAGCCGTTCAGCTATGTGGAACGCCATGATGATCGCGTCGCGATGGGTGAGGCGGAGATCGCCGGAGCGGTGGGCGAGCTTACGGTGGGAGCCGGCGATGATCTGGCGTCGGCCGAGGGGAGCTCCCCGTACGGCGTCACGTTCGGTGTGGTCACGTCGGGACGCACCGCCGAGGTTTCCGTGGCTGATGCAGGGGGCTCCTGGGGTCCCGTCACTCCGGGCAGCGATATCGCTGTGGCGCTTGATCGGGACGTTGTGTGGGACCTCGTGGTCAAGGCGGGGGTTTCCCGGTACGAACTCGACCTGCGGGAGCTCACGGTGAGCTCGCTCGATCTCGAGTCGGGAGTCTCGGCCGGGACCGTGACATTCGGCGCACCCGAAGACGCCGCCCGGGTCGACATCGAGGCGGGTGTCTCCGGGATCGTGCTCCGGTTCCCGCGTGACGAGCGTGCACGGGTAGTCGTCAGCGAGGGGTTGTCGGGCGTCGAGTCCGGCGCCGGGTGGACGAGATCGCGCGAAGGCAGCGCCCGCGTGTACGAGAGTGAGCGGTTCTCGAGCAGCGGCGCGTACTGGGATGTTCATATCGAGTCGGGTATCGGAGGCATCACTCTCCAGTACTACTAGGAGCAGGACGGGCAAGGGGGTCTCAGCAGTGACGGACACACAGCACTCCGGTGGCTCGCCAACAGGCGATCACGACAACAGCGGGTGGATCATACTCGGCGCGATCCTGGTCGTCGCCGGATTCTTCCTCGGCGCGCACAACCTCGGTCTCATCCCGTGGCAGCTCGCTGAGACGTGGCGTTGGTTTGGCAGGGCCCGCGGTGGCGTGGGAGTCATACTGCTCGGAATCGCGCTGATCATCTGGGCGCAGTCGGGACGCCGTATCAGCATGCCCCGCAGGGGTGGCAAGCTGGTGCGCTCGCGCTCAGAGAAGTGGATCGCCGGCGTGCTGGGCGGACTGAGCACGTACTTCGGCGTCGACGTGACGCTGCTGCGGCTGGCCTTCATCGCGCTCGTCGTGTTGTTCGACTTCGGTGGATTGATCATCGCGTACATCGTGATGGCGATCGTGGTTCCGCTCGAGCCGCGCGAGGCGGCACCGGCGGCGACCCCGGCCCAGCCAGCGCAGTGGCCGACTGGCGCGCCAGCCGCGCCTCCGGTAGCACCACCCGCACCCGCGCCGGCAGCACCTCCGGTCGAGCCCCCGGTGGCGGTAGCGGAGACGGTTCCCGCAGTAGAGGCCCCACCCGCTCCAGCGGTTGAAGCGGCCCCGGAGGCAGCGCCGCCAGCGGAGCCGGCTGCCCCGGCAGGCGAATGAGCGCGCCTCTCGAGGGGCGGCATACGAGCGCGTCACCGACGCGTCCGGGGGATGTGGTGGACGCGCACGTCCACCTCTTCTCGCTGCCGCTGTTCCGCGAGCACATCGAGAACACGCCGGATGCGCCTCCCCGGTGGCGTAAGGCGATCGAGGAGGGGAAGTGGGGGCGTCGGAACGAGACGCTGCCCGATCTCGACGCGCGCGAGATGGCCGAGTGGTACGCTGCCCGCCTCGATGACGCGGGTATCGCCAAGGCGCTTGTGGTGTCTGTCTGGCCTGACTCGCAGTACATGCGCGACTTCATCAGCATGTCGGCGGGTCGGGTCGCCGCATTGTGCAATATCGATCCGCGGAGCCCGGATGCTCCGGGGCTGCTGGAACGTGAGATGGCCGCCGGGTTCAAGGGCGTGAAGCTCTACCCCGTGAACCGCTGTTTCCACCTGTCGAACCCCTTGTGCCGCCCGTTCTTCGCGAAGGCGGCGGAGCTTGGCGCGTCCATCACGGTCCACTATGGAGTCACGGTCGATCCGGCGGGCGATCTCCGGTATGCCGACCCCACCGACCTCTCACCCGTGGCGCGAGACTATCCCGATCTGCCGTTCGTGATCGCGCACTTCGGTGCAGGCTATCTCCACGAAGCGCTGCGTCTCGCCTACCAATGCAAGAACGTCTGCTTCGACTCATCGGGCACCAACAACTGGATGGACTACGACCCGCACGGCTACACGCTCGCACAGGTCTTCGATCGGGCACTCACCGCGCTCGGGCCTGAGCGCGTGCTGTTCGGCACCGACTCGGGCACGACCGGACCGTACCGCAAGTGGATTGCGTATCAGCAGATGCGCACGCTCGAGGAGCTCGGGCTTTCGGCGGGCGACCGCGACCTGATACTCCGTGGCAATGCCGTACGCATCTTCCGGCTTGACGACTGACCCCCCACGGGGCGCCGCCCACGATACGAGGAGATGACCGGCTGTGAGCTTCGGCAAGCACAACGAGGAGCGCGAGTACGACGAACTCGTGAACTGGGACGCCCGCCTCACCCGCGAGGGGCCGTTCTTCCGCGATCTGTTCGAGCGGTACGATGTGCGCTCTGTCGCCGACGTGGGTGCGGGGAGCGCACGTCATTCGATCATGTACCGGTCGTGGGGTCTCGACGTCACCGCTGTCGATCCGAGCGACGACATGTTGGAGCTCGCTCGCGAGAACGCGGTGCGGCTGGCGAGTGACGTGCGTATCGTCGAAGGCGGGTTCGGCGAGATCGCGGAAATCGTGGTCACGCCGGTCGATGCCGTCACCTGCACGGGCAACGCGCTCCCGCACGTGCGCTCCATCGAGGGTCTACGCGCGGCACTGACCGACTTCGCGGCAGCCATCAGGCCCGGCGGCGTGCTCGTCTTGCACTACCTCAACCACGACAGACTGCTCGCCAAGCGCATCCGGACGATGTCACCCGTGTTCCGCGAAACCGGCACCGGTGACAAGTTCTTCATCCGCCTGCTCGACTACACGCCCTCAGGCGACGGTATCCTGTTCGACTTCGCCACTCTCGTACGTGACGCATCGGTGCGTGAGACACCGCATACCATCGAGAGCTGGCCGCGGACACTGGACGATGATCCGAGCGGGGGGTGGTCGATACGTTCGCGGCGTTCGTTGCACTTCGCGCTTCCCGCCAGCACGATCGTCCCGGCACTCGAGAAAGCGGGGTTCACCGGCGTGAGACTCCTCGGCGATCACACGGGAAGGCCGCTGGATGCGGACGACGATGAGAGCGTGATCGTTGTGGCCGAGCGAGCGGCTGACTAGCGCTCTTCGGGCCGAGCGGCGTCACAGACTCCCGGGCCGAGCAGACATGTCCGACCCAGGGCCGCGTCACAGGCGGTCACCGGCCGCGTGAGCCCGGCGGGTACCGATCCGGTGCGACCGAGGGCGAGTTCGCGGTACACGTGGCACAGCGGCAGCCCCGCCACGTTCTGGTAGCACTCGTCGTCATCCACACTGGCGAGGTGGTGCTCGATGTTGTACGCACCCGCGCATCCCAGCGCTTCGCCGCCACTGAGCCACGCGGTGATGACCTCGGCGTCAAGTGACCGCATTCGAACGACTGTGGACACAGCCAGCGTATGGGGTTCCGACATCATCGGGCCAAGCATCGCAACGCCGGTGATCACTTCGTGTGTTCCGCCAGACAGCCCTTCCAGCATGCGCTGCGCATCAGCGTCATCGGCAGGCTTCCCCAGCACGGAACCGTTGTGGACCACGATCGTGTCGAAGGCGAGTATCGTGCCTTCCGCCCCAGCGGCTCGGGCGGCGGATGCCTTCTCTGCGGCCAGTGCGGTCGCCAGGGAATCGGGAGCCAGGTCCTGCGTGAGGTCCTCGGCGGTGTCAGTGGCGGCAGCGCGTGCGTCCAGACCTAGCCAGCCGATGAGGCGCCGGCGTCGAGGCGACGCTGATGCAAGCAGGATGTCTGAGCCGACCATGCGGGGATGATAGCACCCGTAGGGGGTTAGCGGCATAATCACAAGAGAGGATCCCTGCCTGGAGAGATCATGACAGCGAGCCCGGCCCAGCAAGAGCGCGCACCAGAACCTGTCGAGCGGTTCGTGAAGCAACTCCTGGTCGTGTACAAGGCCGCCAAGTTGTATCCGCCCGCAAGCGACATACCCATGGAGAGCGCGGGCGCTCTTATCCGCCAGCTGCGCGCCTTGCTGCGTGAGTCGTCAGACATCCTCTTCCAGGTGAGCAAGGAGGGTCTCATCTACGGGTCTCTCCCGGTTCTCCCGGGTATGGCGCCGTTCGAGCGGTTCGCGCGCGAATGCTACCAGCGCCGGCTCGCGGAGATCCGCTTCCACGCTGGCGCTACACCTGCCGACGTGATCACGTTCTGCCGCGTCCTACTCGAACCTGCGGAGGGAATCGCAGGCGCCGGCGGCTTCGAACAGCGCCTGTGGGACCTGCAGGTCGACGGCGTCACGGTGCGCTCGGTTTCGACGAAGATCATCGACACCGAGCTCGATGAGCCGGACGTTCCGCTCCAGGACGCCGAGGTGTGGCCCCCGGAGCATCAGCGCATAGACGAGCTGATCGACGCGGCGTACGGCCTGCGCCCGCGCGATCAACGGATGCTCGTGCGGTTCGTGCAGAGTCCGCGCCTGGTCTCGCGATACCTGCAGGAGCTCGCCTCATCGGGCAGGGGCGGCCGGCCGCTCACCAACCTCATCGCCGGCAAGGTGGTGTCGATGGCACACGCCGCCACCGCGGAGCTCGCCGAGGACCAGCCAGCCCTGTACCGGTCGATCGCCGAGGCGCTGCTCGGCCTCGATCCGGCTGTGCGGCGTGACGTGCTCATCGAGCGCCTCATGCCCGATGCGCGCATCGATGAGACCGTCGCTTCGGTCATTCGGCAGTTCGAGGTGGGCGAGCTGTGCAAGGCGCTGGTCGAGGGACTCAGCCCCGATCCCGTCTCCGCGGACGGTCTGTCGCGTGCGCTTCGCAATCTGGCTCTGATCAGTCTCCAGCCCAGGGAGACGATCATGGACGTGGCGGGCAAGGCGATGGCCGAGGCCGGCATGGACCAGGGCGCTATCACGTCCATGCTGGAGAACGCGGCGCCAACGCAGATCCGTCTGCCGGACAAGTCCTCGGGCGCCGCACGGGATGTTGAAGGCCTCGTCCGGCTGCTGGACCTTGCGCCTGTGGCAAAGGGGGCCAACGACACCGAGTCGCAGGCGCTGCGGGCCGAGGTCGCCACGGGGATCTCCGACAGCGATGTGCTCCTCAGCATCATCACCATCCTCACCATCGAGCGCCGGCCGGAGATGTTCGGTTCACTCATGGACATCATCGAGGACAGTCTCGGCCTGCTGCTTGAGCGAGGCGAGTTCGTTGAGGCGGCCGATGCCGTTGGCATGCTGGAGTCCCTCGGACGCGACGGGTCGCTCGACCGGCCCCAGCACGTGCAGGTCGATGCGGCGCTTCGCTCGATGGCACAACCGCGCCGGATGCGCGATGTGGTGATGGCGCTCCGTTTCCACCACCGGGACACTCCCGAGTCGGAGGCGTGTCGCCGGCTCATGCGGCTGCTTGGCGGACGGACGATCGCGCCGCTGCTCGAGGTCCTTGCAGACGAACCGGACATGACCGCGCGCAAGAGCCTCGTCGACCTCATCTCAGCACTTGCGCCCGGACACGTGGACGAGCTCGGAGCCAAGCTCGGTGATCCGCGATGGTACTTCGTCCGCAACACGGTCAGCATGCTGGGCGCAACGCGCGACACCTCGGCGTTGCCACTGCTCGCGCGCACGCTCAGGCACCACGATGTGCGTGTGCGGCGGGAGACCATCCGGGCGGTCGCCGGTATCCGAGACAAACTCGCCGAGGAGATGTTGATCGCCGCGCTTTCCGATGACGACCCGCAGAACGTCGGTCTTGCGGCGCGGTATCTCGGCACACTCGGCGTGGCGGACGCGGCCGCGCATCTCGGGGCGGTCGCGCGCGCGGAGGGCCGGGGCAACCGCGATATGCCCACCCGGATCGAGGCCGTCGAAGCGCTCGGCCGCCTCGGCACGCCGGACGCCGCCGCCGCACTGCGCGACGTGCTGAGGCAGCGAGTGTTCCTGACTGGCGGCCGGACACGCGAACTCCGTACCGCAGCCGAGTCCGCACTCGCCCGTCTGGGCCGCAGGCCGATCGAGGGAGGTGCGTGATGAGCGACGAGCATCCTCCATCGACCGGCGTGAACAGCCCGGGCAG
>CAZSUO010000014.1:20762-25114 GCA_964610065.1 uncultured Coriobacteriaceae bacterium
GGTGCGTGATGAGCGACGAGCATCCTCCATCGACCGGCGTGAACAGCCCGGGCAGTGTGGACGCTTCGCAGGCGGATGCGGAGCGCCAGGCAAGCCGCATCACGGCCGAGATCCGCGAGTCGGCGATCGGCGCTCGTGCGTTCTCCACCGCGCAGATTCAGCGAGCCCGTGACCTGCTCGCACGACTGTACGCGCTGCGTCGCGCGCGCCGTCTCTACCCGGTCGAGCACCCGGCTGTGGCGCAGACCGCCCGAGAGATGTATGGCGTCATCGCCGCGTATCACAACGAGGGCGTGGATGTGTCACTCACGTTCTTCGAGGACGAGGTACTCCTTGGCGAGCAGGTGCTGACCGAGGACAGCATGCTGTTCGACCAGCTCATCAGGGACATGGTTTCGATTGGCGCGGCGAGCCTCACATTCATGCGGGGGATGACCCTCGAGGAGATCGTGCGATTCATACCCGTGATCGGCGCGCGCATAGAAGAGGTCGAGTCGCTGGAAGGCGGCATCGCCTCACTGGCCGAACGAGCGGCGTGCCCGCACATCGTGATCAGCGCGGTGAGCGTTGTGCGCGACGACGTGACCGTGGAAGAGGGCGATGCCCGGGAACTCGCGAAGGCCACCTACTCGGGAACGTTGGAGCTGCTCAGGGAGCTCGAGCGGCTGATCAAGTCGACCCAGTCACTCAATGTGCCGCATGTGAAGAACACCGCACGCAGTCTCGTCGACAGTATCCTGCGCAACCGGTACGCGATGCTGGAGCTCTCCGGGCTCAAGAGTTTCGACGAGTACACGTTCTACCACTCGGTGAACGTGGCGATACTGTCCGTTGCCCTCGGTTCGACCCTTACTCGCGACTACCGGTTCCTGTCAGCGCTCGGTGTGGGAGCGATCCTCCATGACATCGGTAAGATGACGGTCGATCTGTCGGTCCTCAACAAGACCGGACCTCTCACCAGCGATGAGTGGGCCGAGATGCGGCATCATCCGGTTCGTGGCGCCGAGATCGTCGCGCTCACATCCGGTATCGATCGGGCATCGATCGTGTGCGTGCTCGAACACCACATGCGTTTCGACCTCGGCGGGTACCCCGCGCGCGAGCCGGCACGCGGCCAGAACATCGCGAGCAGGATCGTCGCCGTTGCCGACGCGTACGACGCGATGACCTCGCAGCGCCCCTACAGCGCACCACGCATGCAGGACGAGGCGATGGGGATCGTCATCCGCAGCGCGGGCACCGCGCTGGACCCGGGGCTCGTCCGCAAGTTCATCGACATGCTCGGCTACTATCCTCCGCGCTCGCTCGTGTTGCTCGATACGGGGGAGACCGCGGTAGTGGTCAGTCCGAGCACGACGGACCCCGCACGGCCGGTGGTGCGGCTCATCGCCGCCGCCGACGGAACCGTCATGGATCCCATCGATCTCGACCTCAGCAAGGCCGATCAGGCGGAAGGCCGCTCGGTCGTCAGGTGTCTCGACCCGAGCGGGATGAACATCGATATCGGCGAGTTCCTGTAGGGGGGTCGGTGTGACGGGGTACCATACCCCGAGGACCCACGACAGGAGGGCCGTATGCCCACGCTTCCCGGAAGACCATCCAAGCCCACCATCATCGCCACGGTCGCGATAGCCATCCTGGTGTTCTCGGGCGTGATCGCCGAGTTCTATACGGACGCGCTGTGGTATGCCGATCTCGGGCAGCAGGCTGTGTTCTGGCGCACGCTGCTCTGGCGATGGGGAGTGGGTGCGGTGGCCGCCGCGGTGTGCTTCGCTCTCATCTTCGCGAACCTGCGCATCGCGCGGGCGGTCGCTCCCGCCCGGCCGAGGCCTGTCGTCGAGGTCGGTCCGGTCAGGCTCGACGAGACGATCGAGCGGCTTCGGCGTGGTCTTGAGCAGTCGTCCGGACAGGTGGCGCTCGCGGTCGCGGCGGTCGCGGCCGTCATGGCCGGTGTTACCGCGGCGGGATCGTGGGAGACGATCGCGCTGGCGTTAAACGGCGGCACGTTCGGCGTGGCCGACGCCCAGTTCGGGCGTGATGTCGGCTTCTTCTTCTTCACGCTGCCCGCACTTCGCTTCACCCAGCAGTGGCTCACCGGCGTGCTCCTCGTGGCGCTGCTCGTCACCACCCTGGTACACGCGGTGACCGGGTCCATACGGCCGCGCGATCGCTGGGCAGGATTCGATCCACACGTGAAGGCGCACCTCTCGGTCCTTGGTGGGCTCATCGTGGTCGCACAGGCCTTCGGGTACTGGCTCGACATATTCGAGCTCGACTACTCGCCCCGCGGTCAGGTCGTCGGTGCTTCGTTCACCGACGTGAACGCACAGATCCCGGCGTACACGATCCTCATTGTCATCGCGCTCCTATCCGGCATCGCGCTCCTGGTGAACATCAAGTTCCGCGGTTGGCGGCTCCCCGCTATCGCGGTCGGGGTCTGGGTGGGGGCCGCCCTGCTGGTGGGCGGTGTCTACCCGGCGCTCGTACAGCAGTTCCGTGTCTCACCCAACGAGGTCGAGGCGGAGTCGCCATACCTCCTGCGCAACATCGATGCCACGCGCGCGGCGTTCGACCTGAGTGACATCGAGGTGCGCGCTTTTGCGGCCGAGGAGACCCTTGAGGCCGACGATCTGCCGGACAACGAGCGGACGATCGAGAACATACGCCTATGGGATCCTTCGGTGGTCCCGGACACCTACCGGCAGCTGCAAGGGATGCGCCCCTACTACGATTTCACCGACGTGGATATCGACCGCTACGTGCTCGACGGGGTGGAGCAGCAGGTCCTCGTATCGGCTCGTGAGCTCGACGTGAGTCGCCTCGCATCACAGGCCCAGACCTGGGTGAACCAGCATCTCGTGTACACCCACGGCTACGGCATCGTGATGAGCCCCGTCAACGAGAGCACCGGCCAGGGCTACCCGCACTTCATCATGAAGGACATCCCGCCCACGACCGCCACCGACCTCGCGCTCGAACAGCCGGCGCTCTACTTCGGCGAGCTCGCCTCGAACTACGTGATCGCGGCGACGGGTCTGGCGGAGTTCGACTACCCGGTGGGCGACTCCAATGCCGAGACCTCGTACACGGGGTCGGGCGGGATCGCCGTGGGCAGCCCGCTGCGCAGGGCCGCGTTCGCGACACGCTTCTCGGCCCCGCAGATACTGTTCAGCCGGTACATCACCGCCGACAGCAAGGTGCTGTTCCGCCGCAACATCTCGGAGCGTGTGACCGCACTGGCCCCGTGGTTGTACCAGGACTCGGATCCGTACCCCGTCATCTCCGACGGCAGGGTCGTCTGGGTCGTCGACTGCTACACCACCTCCGACCGGTATCCGTACTCCGAGCGCTACGGTGGCATCAGCTACATCAGGAACTCGGTCAAGGTGACGATTGACGCCTACGACGGCACCACCACGCTGTATGCGTTCGATGCGCAGGACCCGCTCCTTGAGGCGTGGTCGAGGGTCTACCCGGGTCTTCTCGCGGACGTAGGACAGATGCCTGAAAGCATCGCGGCGCACCTCCGCTACCCGGCGGACCTCTTCACCCTGCAGGCCGAGGTATACAAGACATATCACATGCGCGACGCGAAGGTCTTCTACAACAAGGAGGACCAATGGGCGCTGCCGGGCGAGGGTAGCGACGGCTCGGGTGAGCCGATGGATCCCTTCTATGTGCTCATGCAGTTGCCGCAGGACCCCGACGAGGACTTCATGCTCATGATGCCGTTCACGCCACGGACGAAGGCGAACATGATCGGCTGGATGGCAGCGAAGTCCGATCCCGACAACTACGGCGAGCGTGTGGTCTACACGTTTCCCAAGCAGCGGCTCGTGCTCGGACCCGAGCAGGTCGTCGCGCGCGTGAACCAGGATCCGGTGATCTCGCAGCAGCTGACACTGTGGAGTCAGCGCGGCAGCGGTGTTCGGTGGGGCAACCTGTTGGTTATCCCGATGAACGACTCGATCGTGTACGTTCAGCCGCTCTACCTGCAGTCAGAGCAAACCTCCATGCCGCAGCTCACTCGTGTCGTGGTGGCGTACGGCGACAAGATCGCGATGGAGCCCACGCTCGACGCGGCGCTGCTGAGCGTATTCGGCGAGGGTGCGCCTGATGACACGGGCGGCGGACCGGCGAACGCGGCGAGCGCCCGCGAGCTGTACGAGCAGGCCCTGGAGGCGCAGAAGGCCGGCGATTGGGCCGCATACGGACGGTACATCGAGGAGCTCGGCGACGTGCTGGATGCGCTCGCCGGCGAGGCGACGGCGACCCCGGGCCCCTAGGGGTTGTGGGTCCACCGCGGCGTCGCGCTATCGCTCGTGGGTGACTTGTGGTAACCTATCGCTTCG